>NZ_CP072596.1:0-303521 GCF_017815535.1 Tessaracoccus sp. MC1865
CTGTCTCCGGTTATCCACAGGCGAGGCAGCATTGGGCTTAGCTCGGGATCAGTTATACCCTCTTGTGGACAACTCTGTGGACGAGTGCGATGTGAGGCGGAAGAACCGCCCGGGAAGTGGGTGAGGTGACTCAATCACCGACGCCAGACCTGGCGGTGCTGTGGGAGGACGTGATCACGTCCGCGGATTTCCCTACTCGCGCCTGGCTACGCCGAACCCGGCCCGTGGACATGCACGGCTCGACGCTGATGCTCGCCGTCGGGGATGAACCCACCCGCGAACGCCTGGAGACGAAACTCCGTCCACAGATCGAGGACCGGCTCAGCGAGTTGTTCGGCCAACCCACCCACCTCGCGGTGATGATCAGCCCCGAACTGGTGCCCGACGAGCCCGCTCCGGCCGCGCCGATGCCGGAGGAACTACCGCCGCAGCCCATGCTGCCGCGTTCGAAGCCCCAGGAGGTGCGGCTGAATCCCCGCTACACCTTCGAGTCCTTCGTCGCCGGCTCGTCGAACCGCTTCGCGCACGCCGCAGCCGCCGCCGTCGCGGAGACCCCCGGCAAGTCCTACAACCCGCTGATGATCTACGGGCCCTCGGGCCTGGGCAAGACGCACCTCCTGCACGCCATCGGCCACTACGTCACCAGCTACTACGAGAACCTCCGAGTGAAGTACGTCTCCACGGAGGAGCTCACCAACGACTTCATCAACGCCATCTCCAACAACCGCACCGCGGAGTTCCGCTCGTCGTACCGCGACGTGGACGTGCTGCTGGTCGACGACATCCAGTTCCTGGAGTCGAAGATCCAGACGCAGGAGGAGTTCTTCCACACGTTCAACACCCTGCACAACGCCCAGAAGCAGATCGTGATGACGTCGGACCGGCCGCCGAAGCTGCTGGAGGCGCTGGAACCCCGGCTGCGCTCGCGCTTCGAATGGGGTCTCATGACCGACATCCAGCCGCCGGACCTCGAGACCCGCATCGCCATCCTCCGCAAGAAGGTCGCCCAACAGCGGCTGACCGCGGGCACCCAGGTGCTGGAACTCATCGCCTCGCGCATCCCCACCAACATCCGCGAGCTCGAAGGCGCCCTCACCCGCGTCGCCGCCCTGGCCAGCCTGAACGCGCAGGAGATCACCGAGGACCTCACGCAGCAGGTCCTCAACGACCTCATGCCCGAGGACGCGGCTCCTGTGGACGCGCAGACGATCATGGCGGCCACGGCCGGCTACTACGGCATCAGCCACGATGACCTGACAGGCGCCAGCCGCGTGGCCACCATCGCCGCGGCCCGCCAAGTGGCGATGTACCTCTGTCGTGAGATGACCGAGTTGTCGCTGCCGAAGATCGGCTCGAAGTTCGGGGGCCGGGACCACTCCACGGTGCTGCATGCCGTGCGGAAGATCACAGAGAAGATCGGCGTGGACAGGGACCTCTACAATCAGGTCACCGAGCTCACGAACCAGATCAAGCAGGCGTGATGGCTGGTCCTCTATACCTCTAGGGGTATAGTCGCAGTGTGAACCAGGAGGCCCCCATGCAGTTGAACCCCGGAGAGATGGAATCCGTCGTCCGCAGACTCAAGCGCGCCCAGGGCCAGCTGGGCGGCATCATCAAGATGATCGAGGACGGTCGCGACTGTGACGACATCGTCACGCAACTGGCCGCCGTGTCCAAGGCCGTCGACCGGGCCGGCTTCTCGACGATCGCCGTCGGTCTGAAGCAGTGCCTCGAGCACCCCGACCAGGGGATGGACCAGGCGAAGATGGAGAAGCTCTTCCTTTCGCTGGCCTGACGGCCCAGCTTGTTTCTGAGCGGCCGCCCCTCAAAGGGGGCGGCCGTTCAGCAACCGCTTTCAGACTCAGCCCCCGGTGCCGGCCTTCCACGTCGTGTACCCGCCGTCGAGGTTCAGCACCCGCCGGTTCCCGAGGATGAACACCGCGGCATGGCTGCGGATACCCACCCCGCAGTGCACGATGAGGTCACCGTCGGGGATCTCATCCATCCGGTCCCGCAGTTCGTCCAGGGGCACATTCACCGCGCCGGTGATGGCGCCGCGCTCGAATTCGCCCGGTGTCCGCACGTCGACGACCGTGGCGCCGGCCTCCTGCGCAGCCTCCACCTCGTGCCACTGGATCGAGTTCTCCAGGCCGCTGAGGCGGTTCTCCGCCACGTACCCCAGCATGTTGACCGCATCCTTGGCAGAACCGAACTGCGGCGCATAGGCCAGCTCCAACTCCGCCAGCTCCGGGGCCTTCAGGCCGCCGGCCATCGCGGTCGCGATCACATCGATGCGTTTGTCGACGCCGGATTCACCCACGCCCTGGGCGCCCAGGATCCTGCCGTCGGCGGGATCCACCAGCAGCTTGAGCGCCATCGTCGCCGCGCCGGGGTAGTAGGTGGCGTGCGAGGCGGGGTGCGTGTGGATGACGAGGTGTTCCTTGCCCACGGCCCTGAGCCGCTTCTCGCTCCAGCCGACGGAGGCCACCTGCAGGCCGAGCAGCCCCACGATCGCCGTGCCCATGACGGGCCGGGCGGGAACGCCGCGGCCCGCGATGTCGTCGGCCACGCGCCTGCCCTGGAGGTTGGCGGTGTTCGCCAGCGGCACCAGCACCGCGTCGTCGTTCAGGGCGTCGTCCTTCTGGACGGCGTCACCGACTGCGTAGATCGAGGAATCCGAGGTCAGGTTGCGGGAGTCGACGACGATGCCACCGAGCGAACCGATGTGCAGCCCGGCGGCCCGGGCCAGTTCGACATCGGGGCGCACGCCGATGGCGGCCACCACGATGTCGGCCGGCAGGTTCGAGCCGTCGGCCAGCGTGACGTCGGACTCGCCGATCGCGGTGACCGCGGAGCCGAGCCGCAGGTCCACACCGTGTTCGCGCAACCGGTCGTGCACCGGGGCCACCATCTCCGGGTCGAGCGGGGCCATCACCTGGTCGAGCGCCTCCACCAGCGCAACCTTCATGCCGCGGTGCAACAGGTTCTCCGTGACCTCCAGGCCGATGAAGCCGCCACCGATGACGACGGCGGTCCCGGCACCCTGCACCGCGGCCACCATGGCGTCGGTGTCCTCGACGTTGCGCAGGGTCAGCGCGCGACCGATGCCCGGGATGGGCGGCTGCACGGGGCGGGCGCCGGGGGAGAGCACGAGCTTGTCATAGCCGAGTTCGGACTCCTCTCCGGTGGCCAGGTCGCACACGACGACCACCTTGCGCGCCCGATCGATCCGCACGGCCTCCGTGCCCACACGCACGTCGATCCGGAACCGCTCCCACAGCGATTCCGGCGTCTGCAACAGCAGGGCCGACCGCTCCTCGATGATGCCGCTCACGTGGTACGGCAGCCCGCAATTCGCAAACGACACATATCCACTCCGCTCGAGGACCACAATCTCCATGTCCTCGTCGAGTCGTCGCAACCTCGTCGCCGCGCTCATTCCGCCGGCGACTCCTCCAACCATCACTGTTCTCACAGGGAAACACTATACCCCCCGGGGTAGATACCCCCAGGGGTATCGTGCTATTGTTCAGGTGTAGCGACCGTCTGCACCTGGCAGGCGCTCAGATTTCGTCGAAAGGACCTCATCCATGTGCCGACCTGTCAACTGCAAAGTTTGCGGCAAGACCACCTGGGCCGGCTGCGGCCAGCACATCTCCGACGTCAAGCGCGGGGTGCCCTCTGCCCAGTGGTGCGACGGGCAGCATCCCGGTGAACAGAAGGTCGGCCTCCTGGGCCGCTTCCTCGGCCGCTGATCTGCCCTGTTCCCGGGTCCGTGCGGCCTGGGGACAACATGTTGACGGCACGCTGTCCCAAGCTGTGGATGGGGGTGTGGATAACTCCACACCCCCATTTTCATCCCCAAATACTCCACGTGTAGTTTCGATCTGCCCACACACCGTCCACAAGCGCCTCACGGGCCTGACAAGCCACGATGCGGGTTATCCCCAGACTCCACAGGCGCTATGAATACATCTGGAATGTAACTACAGAAAGATCATCAAAGCACCGGGTGTGGACAGAGGCTCAGGCCAGTACGCAGAACACCACAAACAAACAGGCACCCGCAGTTACACTCACCTGCGTGACCGACGACGACCGTAGCCGCATTGACGACCACCTCCACCGGGGCATGGAGGCCGAACTGGCCAGCACCCGCGAAGAGCTGACGAAGGCTGCCGCGCACGCTGCCCGCATGGAGGGCGAACTCTTCGCCGTCGCCCAGCGCCTCACGGCCAAGGAGGCCGAACACGAGGCGGCCCTCAAGGCCCTGGCCAAGATGCGCGACGAACTGTTCGAGGCCCGCTCCAAGGTGGAGGAGGCCGAAGGGGAGATCGTCGAACTGAAGAACCGACTCGCCGCAAGCCCTGCGTCGCCGAAGCCGAATCTCGCCGAGCGCGCTGTCCGCAAGGTCGTGCGCACGGTGAAGCGATGACCGACCTCGAGGGCCAGCTCGCCGCGGCCGACTACGTGCTGCTCACGCCGTCGTATCCCAGGCCATGGCGCAGCGGCCGCGAATTCGTCAGGACGCGCGCCAGGGCCTACCAGGAGGCTGGGCTCCACGGCGTCGTTGTGGATTCATCGCTGCGGGCGGGCAGCACCCCCGAGGCCGGCACGGACGGCGAACTGGTGGTGTGGTCGGTGCCGCCGGAGGATCTCCCACGCGTCCTCGACGCCGCGGCCGGCGCCGAGCGGCCGGTGCTCGCGCATTCCCCTGAGCCGAGCACCATCCACGCGCTGCTCGACCGGGTTCCCGCGCAACGCCTGGCCGTCTGGTTCCACGGCTACGAGGTGCGCGACTACCGTCGGCTGGCCGGGAACCACGACAGCCGGGAGCTCGCATCCATCCGCACCGCAAGGGATGAGTTGAACCGCGCCCGGTTCGACGCGGCCGCCAGGCTCTTCACCGACCCTGCGGCCACCGTGGTGTTCGTCTCGGATTTCCAGCGCCAACTGGCCGCCCAGGACGTCGGCGTCGCGGCCGGCAACGCCCAGGTGATCCCCAACCACATCGACGGCGACACCTTCGTGGCCCGGGTGCGGCAGCCCGAAGAAGCGACCCAGCTGCTGCTGCTGCGCAGCTTCGCGGAGCGCAACTACGGCAACGACATCGCACTGCGTGCCCTCGAGGTGCTGGCGGAGGAACCAGGTTTTGCGGAGCTCACCATCACGGTGCGCGGCTTCGGCCGCCGCTTCCGGGACGAGACGGCCGGCCTGCGTCGTCACCGCAACGTGACAGTGGAGGAGCGCTACTCCTCGCCCATCGAGATGGCCGCCGCGCATCAACGGCACGGGGTGTTCCTCTGCCCGACACGCTTCGACACCCAGGGCGTGATGCTCGGCGAGGCGATGGCCAGCGGCATGGTCACCATCACCAACCCGGTGGCCGCCATCCCCGAATTCACCGACGACGCCTCGAGCCTGCTGCCCCGCGCTGAGGACCCGTGGGCCTTCGCCGAGGCGATCCGCCACCTGCTGGTCAATCGCCACCGGATGCCCGAACTGTCCGTGGCCGCCGCCGAACGGGTGCGCGCCCAGTGCGGGCGCGCCGCCACCATTGACCGCGAAATCGACCTCATCGGAGGCCTGTCCGCATGACGCACCGCACCCCGGTCCTGATCTCCGACGACCCGATCGCCGCCCATATCGCCGGCGCCCGTGGCTGGAAGGTGCTGAAGCGCGACGGTCAACTCCTGCGCTTCGCCGGGCTGGACCCGGCCCAGACGCTGGCCCTGCCGCCGCTGCCGTTCAGCGTCCACGACGGATCCCTCGACGCCGCCACCGTCGGTGGGTGGGACAACGTGCTCAACTGGCTCCAGAAGCACATTCACGAGCCGATGCCCGTCGTCGCGCCGGACGAATGGGCGGCGGAGCTGGCCCTGTGGGCAGCAGCCTCCCGCGGTTGGCCGTTCGGCGTCTGGATCGACGGGGCACCGCCGCTGCACACGCCCGCGGCCGCGGCCTGCATGTTGGCCAACGAGGGCCTGTTCGCGCCCAAACCGGAGGCGCTCACGGACCTGGCGAAGAGGTGGAAGGAACCGTTCACGGAACTGCCCGCCACGCCGCTCATCGACGTGGACCCGAGGCCCGCCCCGCGCGAGGAGCCCCGCGATCCCGGGGTCACCCGCGTGCTGGTCGTCAGCCACCACGACGAACCAGCGCTCACGACAAACCCCGGCCTCGCCGTCGACCTCGTCACCGCGGTGCGTCGGCCGGGGGCCGGTGAACGCACCCACTACGTGCCGGACCTCGGCGCCCCCGGCCTGACGAACTCGCCCGGCGCGCTGCCGGCGTGGGCGGCCATCGCGTTGGCTGGCGACCGCGAGCGGCCCGTGGCCGCCTCGGACCACATCGGTGGCTACTGGCGCTGGCAGTTGGAGAAGTACTTCGAGGCCAGGGCGGACCACTACGACGTGGTCTACCTCACCGGCGAGCAGTACGTGGCGGCGGATTTCGCGGTGTACGCCAAGCGGCGCTGGTACGCCCGGATCATCGACGGCACCACCGCCACCCAGCGGTACTCGTCGGAGGCCGAGCAGGAGCAGGTCGCCTACGACTCCGCCGGCTGGGCGATGCAGGTCGACGCGGTGCTGGGCGGGGAGGAGTCGCCCCAGGAGATCGCCGCCCTGGCGCTCAGCCTCGGTGAGCACGCTTTCCCGACAAGCTAGTCTCGAATGGTGAGCATCGCAGCGCGGGCCGAGGGCCTCACCAAGATCTACGGGACCGGCTCTGCCGTCGTGACGGCACTGTCCTCTGTGGATTTCGAGATCCGCGCGGGCGAATTCACCGCCATCATGGGCCCGTCGGGATCCGGCAAGTCCACCCTGATGCACCTGATGGCCGCCCTTGACACACCGACGGCGGGCGAGGTCTGGATCGGCGACACCGCCGTCGGCCCGCTCGGCGACACCCCGCTGACTGAGCTGCGCCGCGACCGCATCGGCTTCATCTTCCAGGCGTTCAACCTGGTGCCCACGTTGACGGCCCGCGAGAACATCACGCTGCCGCTGGCGATCGCCGGCAAGAAGGTCGACGCGGAGTGGTTCGACCGCATCGTCGACGTGCTGGGCCTGGCGGACCGGCTCACCCACAAGCCGTCGGAGCTCTCCGGCGGCCAGCAACAGCGGGTGGCGTGCGCCCGGGCCCTGATGAACCGCCCGGACATCGTGTTCGGCGATGAGCCCACCGGCAACCTGGACTCCACGTCGGCCGCGGAGGTGCTGGGCTTCCTCCGGCGCTCCGTGGACGAGTTCGGCCAAACGGTGGTCATGGTCACCCATGACGCCCACGCCGCCAGTTACGCGGACCGCACCGTGTTCCTCTCCGACGGCCGCATCGTCCACGAGATGCGCGGCGCCACGCAGGATCAGCTGCTCAGCGCGATGGCCACGCTCTACCCCCGCCACGACCAGCCCGCCGCGGCTGGCCCGGTGGTGTACCGGGACGGGACCGCCGCCTCCATGAACGCTCCGGTCGGTGACGAGGTCGAGGGAGAATCCACCGTCGAACGCTCCATCGCCCGCCGCGCCCTGCTGGACTGACCCATGCTGCGGGCCACCCTGAAATCCGTCTGGGCGCGCAAGGTGCGCCTCATCATGAGCGCCCTGTCGATCGTGCTCGGAGTGGCGTTCGTCGCGGGATCGCTCATGTTCACCAACATGCTGTCATCCAGCTTCGACTCCCTGGTCAAAGGGTCGCTGGCAGATGTCAACGTCTCGTTCGAGGCCACCGGCATCTCGGGGTTCGAGAACAACCCCGGCGTCCCGCCCGCGTTGTTGACGGAGGAGGATGTCGCCGCCGTCGAGGCGATCGACGGGGTGGTGCGCGTCGAGCCCATGGTGTCGAACACGCAGGTGTACCCCCTCGACGAAGACGGCCGCGTGCTGGCCTTCTCGGGGGCTCCGGGCTTGGGCATGAACTGGCAGGACGCCACGTCCTCCGACGGTGTGGCCGGCGCCCGGATCATCGATGGCCGTGCCCCCACCGCCGGCGACGAGGTGGTCCTCGACCCCGCCACCGCGGCACGCGGGGGGTACGTGATCGGCGAGACGCTCGATGTCGCCACCCCGCGCACCGGCATCCGCTCCTACACGCTGGTCGGCACCGGCACGTACGGCGCGGGCAGCACCGTCGGCGCGAGCTACCTGTTCTTCACCCTCCCCGAGATCCAGGAGATCGCACAGGAGGGGCGGCCCGGTTCGTACGCCATGTGGGTCCAGACCACCCCGGAGGCGGACGCCGACGCCGTGGCAGACGCAGTCCAGGAGGTGCTCCCCGACGGATTCGTCGCCGAGACGGGGGATGAGCTGGCCGAGGGCATCGAGGAGCAACTCAACGTCGGGCTGGGCTTCGTCAACATCTTCCTGCTGGTCTTCGCGGGGATCGCCCTGCTCGTGGCGGCGCTGCTGATCCTCAACACGTTCTCGATCCTGGTGGCGCAGCGGGCGCGCGAGCTGGCCCTGTACCGCGCCATCGGCGCCACCCGCCGCCAGGTGAGCGGGACGGTGCTGATCGAGGCGCTGTTCATCGGCTTGATCGGCGCCACCCTGGGCCTGGCCGTCGGCTACGGCCTCGCCTGGGGCATCCTCGGACTGATGCGCGCCTTCGGCATCGACCCCGGAGACATCACGCCGACGGTCACCTCCTCGGCCGTCATCGCGTCCTACGCCATCGGCGTCGTCATCACGCTCATCGCCGCCTACCTACCCGCCCGCCGCGCGTCGCAGACCCGCCCAGTGGAAGCCATGACCAGCGCCGCCCAGTCCGGGCCCGAGCGCCTCGGCGGTCTCCCACTGCTCGGGGTGGCGCTGATCGAGTTGGGCGTGGCCGCCATGGTGATCGCGCTGTGGCTCGACGTGCCGCAGCCGCTCATCTGGTTCGGCGCCGGGGCCGCCGCGCTGCTGATCGGCATGGTGATCGCCGCGGCCGTCATCGGGGCGCCGCTGATCTGGCTCTTCGGCAGGGGCTTCCGCCTGCTGTTCGGGGAGGTGGGCAAGCTGGCGCAGCTGAACTCCGTGCGCCAGCCCCGCCGCACCGCGGCCACCGCCGCGACCCTGATGATCGGCCTTGCGCTGGTGTCCACCGTCGCCATCCTGGCCGCGAGCACCACCACGTCGCTGCGCAACCAGCTCACCGAGGACCAGCGCGGCGACTTCGTCATCGCTCCGCTCGCCTACCAGCCCTTCGACGCAAAGCTCTTCGAGGCCGCCAGGGAGGTCGACGGCGTGTCCGAGGTGTACGCCGGGTACCGCGGTGCGGCGCAGGTCGCGGGGATCGACGAGCCCACTAGCCTGTTCGGCCTGACACCTGAGGGCCTGGAGCGGGGCACCAGCCTGGACGTGACCGTCGGGTCGCTGAGCGAGCAGGGCGGCGAGCCGCCCGTCGTGCTGTCGGCGGACTACGCCAATGAACACGGCTTCACGCTCGGCGAGGTCATCGACCTGGTCGGCCCCACGGGCACTGCCGCCGTGCTGGTCACCGGCCTGCACGAGGAGGGCGCGGCGCTCCCCATCGGCGACATCGTGGTGACCCCGGACACGTTCGCGGAGGTCGCCGATGCGTCGATGGTCCAGCAACTGGTGGTCTTCATCGACGACGACGCGGACCCGGCCGCGGTCAGGGCCGGGCTCGAGGAGGTCACCGAGGAGGTGCCCACCGTCGTGGTGTCGGACGTACAGGAGTTCGTGGAGAGCCGCGTGGCGCAGTTCGACCAGATCTTCGCCACCCTGTACGCGCTGCTCGCGCTCGCCGTGGTGATCTCGGTGCTGGGGATCGTCAACACCCTCGGCCTGTCCGTCATGGAACGGGTGCGCGAGGTGGGGCTCCTCAGGGCCGTCGGCATGACCAGGCCCCAGGTGCGGCGGATGGTCACGCTCGAGGCCGTGCTCGTCGCGACGCTGGGCGCCGTGCTGGGTGTCGTGCTGGGGGTGGCGTTCGGCGCGGCGCTCGTGACGCTCCTGCGCGACCAGGGCATCGGCACGTTGGTCATCCCCTGGGTGCAGTTGCTGATCTTCGTGGTGGTCGCCGCCGCCGTGGGCGTCCTCGCGGCCATCGCCCCCGCCCGCCGGGCCAGCCGGCTGGCCATCCTCGACTCCATCGCCGTCGACTGACGACGCGTTCAACCAACGTCTGGGTATGATGCTGGCGACGAGCTTTTTGGGTAGAACGACAAAGGTGTGACACGTGAAGATTCGAGTTGAACGCGAGGCGCTAGCCGACGCCGTGGCATGGGTGGCGCGCAGCCTCCCCAACCGCCCCACCGCTCCCATCCTGGCAGGCATGCTGCTGGAGGCGGACGGCG
Source organism: Tessaracoccus sp. MC1865 (assembly GCF_017815535.1). NCBI lineage: Bacteria > Bacillati > Actinomycetota > Actinomycetes > Propionibacteriales > Propionibacteriaceae > Tessaracoccus > Tessaracoccus sp. MC1865. The sequence goes on from NZ_CP072596.1 coordinate 10,301, forward strand.
ACGGCCTGACGCTGAGCAGTTTTGACTCCACCACGTCGGCCAAGGTCACGCTCCCGGCCCAGGTGAGCGACGAGGGCCAGGTGCTGGTCTCCGGCCGCCTGCTCTCCGACATCGCGCGTTCGTTGCCGAACAAGCCGGTGGACCTCAATGCAGACCACACCAAGGTGGAGCTGACCTGCGGTTCCGCCCGGTTCACGCTGCAGACGCTGCCCGTCGACGAGTACCCCACCCTGCCGGACATGCCCACGCAGACCGGCACCGTGGACGCGGCCGTCTTCGAGAAGGCCGTCGGCCAGGTGTTCGTGGCCGCGGGCCGCGACGAGCTCCTCAACGTGTTCACCGGCGTGAAGATGGAGATCGACGGAGAGAACCTCTCGCTGCTCGCCACAGACCGCTACCGAATGGCGCTGAAGGAACTCACCTGGAACCCCACCAGCCCGGGCCTCGAGGGCAACGTGCTGGTGCCGGGCAAGGTGCTGGCTGACACTGCCAAGTCCATGACCTCCGGCGACACCGTCACCATCTCGCTGTCCACCACGGAGGCCGAGGGCGAAGGCCTCGCCGGCTTCGTCGGTGAGGGTTCGAAGGGTTCGCGCCAGGCCACCACGCGCCTGCTCAGCCAGGCGTTCCCCAAGGTGCGCCACCTCATGGACGTCTCCGCCACGGTCAGCGTCCGCATCGACACCGCAGACCTGCTGGCCGCGGTCAAGCGCGTCGCCCTCGTCGCGGAACGCAACACGCCGCTGCGCATGCGCATCAACGAAGACCACATCACGCTCGAGGCCGCCACGGGGGACCAGGCGCAGGCCGTGGAGGCCATCGACGCGCAGATCGAGGTCGTCGGCGACGAGCAGTCCATCACGGATGCGGGATTCAACCCGCACTACCTGCTGGATGCGCTCACCGCGCTCGACGCACCGTTCGCGCACTTCTCGTTCACGCTGCCCGGCAAGCCTTGCCTGATCATGGGCCTGCCCAGCATCGATGCGGACCCGTTGGGCGATTACCGCCACGTCATCATGCTGATGCGCCTGCCCAGCTGACGTGTTCGTCACTGAGCTCGCGCTTGCTGATTTCCGGAACTACCACGAGGCCCACCTCGAGCTGACCTCCGGCGTCACGGTCTTCGTCGGCGCCAACGGCCAGGGCAAGACCAACCTGGTCGAGGCCATCGAGTACCTGTCAACCATGTCGTCGCACCGCGTGTCGATGACGGCGCCGCTGATCCGCGCCGGTGCGGCGTCGGCGATCATCAGGGCCAGGGTGCAGGCCGCCCGCGACGACGACCGGTTGATCTGGCTCGAGCTCGAAGTGGTGCCCGGCAAATCGAACGTGGCCCGGCTCAACCGGGCGCCGCTGCAGCGCCCGCGTGAGTTGGTGGGGGCGCTTCGCACCGTCGTGTTCTCCCCCATGGACATCGCCATCGTCCGGGGAGACCCGTCGGACCGTCGCGGATGGCTCGACTCGCTCGTCGTGACCCGGTGGCCGCGCATGGCCGGGGTGAAGCAGGATTTCGACAGGGTGCTGCGGCAACGCAACGCGCTGCTGAAGTCGATGTCCGGTCGCTCCCAGGTGTCGCAGGGCGGGGACGAGGACGTCACGCTCGCCGTGTGGAACGAGCAGCTCGCGGCGCTGGGCGCCGAGCTCCTGCACGCCCGGCTCGACACTCTGGCCGATGTGCTGCCCTACGCCCAGCGCGCGTACGAGACCATCGCGCCGAAGAACAACCAGATCGACGCGGTCTACAAGAGCGGTCTCGACCTGGCCGATGTGGCGGGGTCCGAGGACGTGCGGGCGGAGCTGCAGCGCAGGCTGCTCGAGGCGATGGACCGGCTGCGCGGAGATGAACTGCACCGCGGGATGACGCTGGTGGGGCCGCAGCGCGACGACGTGGAGTTGTCCATCGGGGACCTTCCGGCGAAGGGGTACGCGTCGCACGGGGAGTCCTGGTCGCTGGCCCTGTCACTGCGGTTGGGTGGCTTCTCCCTGGTGCGTGACGACGGCACGGAGCCGGTGCTGGTGCTGGACGACGTGTTCGCCGAACTCGACGTGACCCGACGCGAGCGGCTGGGTGCCGCCATCGCCGACGCCGAGCAGGTGCTGATCACGGCCGCCGTGGGCGCCGACGTGCCGGACTTCCCGGCCGAGCGCCGGTTCACGGTGAGCGCCGGCACCGTGGCCCCCGCCCAGGATGCGCAGTCCGGATTGTCCGATCAACCCGAGGAATCGCGGGGCTGAAAGGGCCGGGGGTACCGTGATCTGGTTGACGCCGGGCAGGGGCCCGGCGGGAAGGTACCCCACATGATCATCGACACCCTCGACCACAGGTCGCGCTACGCGGACATTCCCGGATTGGCGCAGATCCTCGACACCATCATGGGCCTCGACACCGATGTCGAGCCCGGCACCATCGAGCTCGCCGACGAGATCGGCGCGGTCAACATCTTCTCGTATGACGCTGCCGACCCGGAGGTGAAGACCCAGTTCGAGGCGCACCGTCGCTTCGCCGACGTGCACGTGGTCCTCGAGGGCGAGGAGACCGTCAAGCTCGCGGCGCTCGACGCGCTGACCCCGGCGACCGAGTTCGACGAGGAGACCGATTTCGGACTCCACGAGGGCCCGACCACCGTCACCGTCAACCTGCAGCCGGGCTGGTTCGTCGTCGCGTTCCCCAACGACGCGCACCTCCCCGGTGTCTGGACCGACGGTCCCAGCCGCGTGCTGAAGGCCGTGGGCAAACTCCGCGTCGCCTGACCCCCAAAGCGTCACCCTCCGTCCTGCCGGGGGCTAACCTGGCAGGTAGGAGGCGTGACATGGCGAAGAAGCGTGACATGGCGAAGAAGAAGTTCGAGGAGCTCCCTGGTTGGGCGCGGGTCCTGATGGGGCTCGGCGGAACCGCCGACGTGGTGCTGCGCATCGCGGCCATGATCGATGTCGCCAGGCGCGACAAGGACGAGGTCAACGGCCCCAAGGCCGTCTGGCTGCCCGCGCTGGGCGCCGTCAGTTCGATGGGTCTGCTGCCGCTGGCGTACTTCCGCTGGGGTCGCCGGGGGCCTGCGAAGTAGCAGGGCGGAGGGGCATGGTATTCATGTCCCTATGCGTCACTCCCGCCTCGCCCTCGCCGCCGTCGTCGCGCTTGCCCTGAGCGCCTGTTCCGGCGCGACGGCGCCTCCAGCGCCGGAGCCCACCACCGCCTCCGCAGAGGCTTCGACCAATGCGTCGCCCTCCCAGAAGGCCGTGCCGGTCGAGTTGCCCGACACCCCCGTCGGCGAAGCGGCACAGTGGGTGCTGGACCTGCTTGCGGCCGACGCCGGGCCCACCGCCGAGGAGGCGGAGGAGCGGCTGGGCGACGAGTTCCTCGGCCAGGTGCCCGCAGACCAGGTCGGGCAGGTGTTCGCGCAGCTCCGCGAGGAGGGCCCCTTCACGCTGGTCAGCTGGGACGGCACCGACACCCAGGGCACGGCGGAACTCGATTCGCCGGCCACGCCCGTGTTGATGATGATCGCGCTCAAGGACGGCAAGATCGATGGCCTCATGTTCGTGCCCAACGAGAAGGCGCCGGAGATCCAGACCCCGGCGGAGGCGTCCCAGTTGCTGCTCGACAAGGCGCCCACCTCGTCGTTCCTGCTCGCGGAGGTGACCCGCACGGGCGATACCCCGGAGTGCACGCCCATCGAACAGCGCGACGCCGACACGGTGTTGCCGATCGCCTCGATGTTCAAGCTCTACGTGCTGGGCGCGGTCGCCACGGCCGTCGAGAACGGCACGTTGACGTGGGAGCAGGAGTTGACGCTCACCGAAAGTGTCAAGTCGCTGCCCACCGGCAGCCTGCGCAACGAACCGGCCGGCACGGAGGTCACCGTCGAGAAGGCAGCGCTGGAGATGATCTCCAACAGCGACAACACCGCCGCGGACCTCCTCCTCGACGCCGTGGGGCGCGAGGCCGTGGAGGCCGAGCTGGAGACGATGGGGCACCACGCCCCGGAGCTCAACCGGCCGTTCCTCACCACCCGCGAGGCCTTCCAGATGGGTGGCGACCAGGGCATCCGCGCCAAGTGGGCGGCCGCCTCCAACGGCTACGACGACGCCACCGAGGCGGTCTCCGAGGCCCAACGCGCTGTCCTCTCCGGCCTGCCTGAGTGGGACCTGACCTACGACGAGACCACCATGGGCAGCCCGTTCTGGGACGAGGGGATCGACTGGTACGCCACCGCCGCGGACCTCTGCGCGGCCCACGTCAACCTCCAGCAGCGCGCTGCCACGGAGCCGGGCAAGCCCGTGCGCGGCATCCTGGCCGCCTACCCGGGCATAGAGGTGCCCGGCGCGGTGTACATCGGCTTCAAGGGGGGCTCGGTGCCCGGTGCGCTCGGCCTGTCGTTCTACGTGGAGGGGCCGGAGAAGATCCGGGTCCTGGTGCTACAGAGCGCCGGCGACAGCCCGGAATCGGTGCCGCAGCCCAGCTGGATGGCCAGCCTCGCCGAGAACACCCTGGGGTAGGTCCCGCTCGGGAACGTCGCTGCGGAGACTAGGCTGGCCCTATGTCCGAGCCGCATGATCCCACGGGGCTCGAGTTGGCGTCGGAAATCGCCCGCGCCACCGTCGAGGCCTCTGAATACGGCGTCGTGCTGCCCGAACCCGCCGCGCCGCGCACCCCGCGGCGCACGAGGCGGGTGTTCGAGCAGGAGCGCAGCGGCGCGCACCCGGACGACCGCGACCCCAAGCTCGTCGGCGATGTGCTGAACGAGGTGGTGCGCAAGCGGGGATGGAAGCCGCGGATCAACCTGTCGACCGTGTTGCGTCGCTGGCCCGAGCTGGTGGGCGAGTCGAACGCCGCGCACTCCAAACCGGTGAACTATGACGCGGGGGTGCTGATCGTCGACTGCGACTCGACGGCGTGGGCCACCGCCATGCGGTACGCCGCGTCCCAGTTGGTGGCCAAACTCAACGCGGCGCTGGGCGAGCAGACCGTCCTGCGCGTCGAGTTCCGCGGCCCGAAGGCCCCCAGCTGGAAGAAGGGGCTGCGGTCCGTCCAAGGCCGGGGACCCCGCGACACCTACGGCTGAGCCGCCGTCCGCCAGGCCGGGTCGACGGGGACCAGGGTCACGTCGGAGAGCCTCCCCGCATCGACGGTGGCGGTCATGAAGGTGCCCACCGGCTGTCTGCGACGGTCGGTGGGGGAGCCGGGGTTCAGCAGCCGCATCCCCGCCGGTGTGACGGTGTCCCAGGGGATGTGGGAGTGGCCGAAGACCAGGACGTCGGTGTCCGGGAAGGCGGTGTCCATCCGTTTCTCGCGCCCAACCGCCGGCCCCGTCTCATGGACGACGGCGAAGCGGACGCCCTCGATGACCGTCCGGGCGACTTCGGGGAGTCGCTGACGCAGGACCGCGTCGTCGTTGTTGCCGTGCACGCCGACGTGACGCCCGCCGGCCCGGCGCTCCACCTCGTCGAGGAGCGCCGGCTCGACCCAGTCGCCCGCGTGGAGGACGACGTCGGCGGCCTCGATGGCTGCCCAGAGCTCCGGCGGAAGGTCGCGGGCACGCTTGGGCAGGTGCGTGTCGGCGAGGATCACCAGCTTGTGCATGTCGCCATCGTAAGTGGGCGCACGGAAGCAGTGCTGTACTGGTCCGATGAAGATCACGGTCACCGGAAGCAGCCGGATCAAGGTGCGCGCCGAGTGCGCACGGGTGTCCTTCTCCGTCGCACGACGGGGTGCGGCGCACGACGTCGTGATCGGCGAGGTCTCGGCCGTGGCCAAGCAGGTCCGGACGCTCCTCGACGAACTGACTCCTGAGGATGACGGCGATCAGGCCCACCTGTCGGGCCTCCGCACGTGGACCGACTTCTCGGGCGCGGGCGAGCCCGTGCATGTCGCCCAACTGGACGGCTCCGTGATCGTCTGGGAGCTTGACGACCTCGGCGACTTCCTCGGCCGCTTCGCCGCTGTGGATGGCGTCACCGTCGACAACGTCGAGTGGAGACTTACCCAGGACACCCGGGACGCCATCGAGCCCGAGGCCATCCGCGACGCCTTCCAGGATGCGCGGCAGCGGGCCAGGTGGATCGCCGAGGCGGCCGGACGGCGGGCTCCGGAGCCGGTTGCCATCACCGACGGCGGCGCACCGCCGTCGCTGCACTACAAGCAGGCGCTCCTGCGGGCCGACGGCACCGCCGCCCTCGACCTGGATCTCGACCCCGTCGACGTGGAGATCAGCGTCGCGCTCACCGTCGAGTTCGAGGCCGCCGAGGGCTGATTCCCGGGATCTGCGGGCATTATCGCCACCTTTCCCCTCCTGGCACTGCGATTGAGCTGAATTACACGCCGTGGATTCTCAGTTGCCCTTCCAATTGGTCCCAGAAGGTGATTCGATGGTTCGAGGAGTCATTGATGACGGCTTGGGGGCTGGGAACAAAATGAAACTGCGAGGCACCACCTCAGTGTTGGCCGCCGCTGTTGCAGTGGGTCTGGTTGCGCTGGTCGGTGCAAGCAGCGAAGAGCAGGTCATCGAAGCAGTGCCCGCCCCCGCCGCGATCATCCAGAGCCCACCGGCACCCGCTCCGGGCATCGGCCACGCGCGTGCCAGCGTCCAGGAAGTGTTCGGCGAAGAATTCACGGACCCGCTGGGCGTCTACGCCGTCGAGGGCGGCTATGTGACCTGGCGGGTGCCCGGCGGGGAAGACCTCGGCTTCGATCCGTACAGCGCGCCCACGCCTGAGGTCATCCAGCCCGACGGGGTGAAGGAACTCGATCCCGTCATCGTGCCCCTGCCCGTTGCCCCGGCCACCATCCCCGTCACGACGGTGGAGTCCGTCGGCACGCAGAAGGCGGGCGCGCTCCTCTCGCCGCCGGTGCGCGGGCGCTCGTCCTCGAAGTTCGGCATGCGGTTCCACCCCGTGCTGCGCGTGTACAAGCTGCACACGGGCCACGACTGGGCCGCACCCTGTGGCACCCCGGTGGGTGCCGCGGCCGCCGGCACCGTCGTCGGCACCGGTTGGGCCGGCGGTAACGGCGTGCAGGTCAAGATCGACCACGGCAGGTTGGGCGGCTACCGCGTGGTGACCACCTACAACCACCTGTCGTCCATCGGCGTGAAGGTGGGGCAGAAGGTCTCGGCCCTGCAGGGCGTGGGCCGCGTCGGCAGCACCGGGTACTCCACGGGTTGTCACCTGCACTTCGAGGTGATCGTGAACGGGCAGTTCACTGATCCCATCCCGTGGCTCAACGGCAAGCCCGGCGTCGTGGACCTCTCGGTCATGATGACCCTGGCCCCCGGAACGCCCTCGTCGAGCGCGTCGCCGTCGCCGTCACCGTCTCCGTCGCCGAGCCCGTCCCTGTCGCCGTCGGTGACCGGGCAGCCCTCGGTGAGTGCCACCTCGGAGCCGCCGCCCGCGCCTGAGCCCGGTGACACTTCGGCCGCCGGGCCGAAGCCCTCCACCCCTGCACCGGGCACCACATCGAACCCGCCCAGCGCGCCGGGAACGACACCGGCACCCACGCCCACCACGACGTCTGCGGCACCGAAGCCCAGCCCCTCGGCCAGTGCGACGACGAAGTCGCCTGAGCCGAGCCCCGTCACCTCGTCGCCACCCCCGCCGCCGCCACCGCCGCCTCCGTCGTCAACGCCGCCGGCACCTTCGCCCGAGTCCTCCCCGACGCCGGTGCCGAGCCAGACGGTGACGGAGTCTCTGAGTGAAGTTCCGTCGACGCCGGCCGCTCCCTCCCCCACCGTGGCTGAGAGCGTGACGGCGAGCGCCGAGGCGTAGCCCCAGACGGTCCCGGGCTCAGTCGTTGAGCCGGGCGGCCATCCAGTCCACCAGCGGGGCGGACCCTCGCCAGATCTCGCGGACCTCCTCGGCGAACGCCTCCACCCCCGTGGCCGTGACCTCCCGCATCGCGCTCAGCGACCGGTGCCGCAGCAGCCTGATCCGGGGATGCGCCTTCGTGAAGCCCCGCGGAGCGGTGGCGAGGGTCTGGCCCGTGATCAGCCACCCGTCGCGCTCGAGGCCCTCCACCATCGCCTGGAGTTGGCCGCCCGAGCGCTCATCGTCGATCGCGGCGCGGAAGCGGGCCAGTGCCTCCGGCTCCGCGCGGTAGAAGCCGCCCCCGGCGAAGGCCTCCTCGGCGTTGACCTCGACGTAGAAGCCACAGGCGGGCGCCATCGCCACGTACGCACCCTGGTGGGTCTTGTAGGGCGACTTGTCCTTGGCGAACCGCACGTCCTTGTAGGGGCGGTACACCTTGGCCTCCCCGAACTCCTCGGCCAGCGCGGCCACCACCCGGGTCAGCGGGCCGCGCACCTCGTTGTCGTAGCGCGCCTTGTTGGCGAGCCAGAAGTCACGGGTGTTGTCGAACATGAGCTCGCGGTAGAACTCGGCGGCAGGGAGGGGAAACGCGTCCATGTCCTAGATTCTGCCCCCTGGCGAGCCGACGGTGCCCTCCGGCGGTTCGATCCCGCGCCGATCTGCGGCCCTGCGGCCCCCAGAGGGATAGGGGACCACGTCTCAGCCCCCATCGGAACGCCCAAACGCGCAACAAGTGCGAATGAACGCGCATCCTGCGTCGTTAATGCGTGGTTTTGCGCGCCCTCGCGGTAGTATTGGCACGTTCAACGGCGCTGGGGCAATCCCGGCGCCACTTTGTGTGGACAGGAGCAATGTGTCGGACGACGTGACCATGGATGAGGACCTCACCCCCCAAGCGCGGATGGAGGGACTCCAAGATTCAGCAGACATCACCGTCTCCGGATCTTACGACGCCGACCAGATCTCCGTCCTCGAAGGCCTTGAGGCGGTGCGCAAGCGCCCCGGCATGTACATCGGTTCCACCGGTGAACGCGGCCTCCACCACCTCGTCTACGAGATCGTCGACAACTCCGTCGACGAGGCCCTCGCCGGGTACTGCGACTCCATCGAGGTTGAACTCCTCGACGGTGGCGGCGTCCGCGTCAAGGACAACGGCCGTGGCATCCCGGTCAAGGAACACCCCGTCGAGAAGATCCCCACGGTCACGCTCGTGCTGACCGTCCTGCACGCCGGCGGCAAGTTCGGCGACGGGGGTTACAAGGTCTCCGGCGGCCTCCACGGCGTGGGTTCCTCCGTCGTGAATGCGCTGTCGGAGCGCATGATCGTCGACGTGCGTCGCGACGGGTACCGCTGGCACCAGGAGTTCGAGTACGGCACGCCCGTCACGGAGCTGGAGCGGATGGAGGCCACGGACGAGACCGGCACCACCATCGCGTTCTACCCCGGCCACGACATCTTCGAGACCACGTCCTACAACTACGAGACGTTGGCCACCCGGTTCCGCGAGATGGCGTTCCTGACGAAGGGGCTGCGCCTGTCCCTGCTGGACCTGCGCTCCGAGCGCCAGGTGGCCACGGGCGATGACGGCGAAGTCGACACCCCCTACGACGAGTTCCTCTACAACGACGGCCTCATCGACTACGTGAAGTACCTCTCCGGCAGCAAAGAGGCCATCCACCCCACCGTGATCGACGTCGAGGCCCACGCCCCCGAGGCCGGGATGGGCGTCGAGATCGCGATGCAGTGGAACACCTCCTACGCGAGCAGCGTCTACACCTTCGCCAACACCATCAACACGCATGAGGGCGGCACCCACGAAGAGGGCTTCCGCGCCGCGCTGACCGGCACGGTGAACCGCTGGGGAGAGACCTGGGGCCTCATCAAGAAGCGCGAGGACCGCGTCTCCGGCGACGACATCCGCGAGGGCCTCACCGCCATCCTGTCGATCAAGGTCTCGGAGCCGCAGTTCGAGGGCCAGACCAAGACCAAGTTGGGCAACACCGAGGCCCGCACCTTCGTGCAGCGTGTCCTCAACGACCGCTTGGGCGACTGGTTCGAGCGCAACCCCGCCGAAGGCAAGGACATCGTCCGCAAGTCGCAGGCTGCGGCGGCGGCCCGCATCGCCGCCCGCAAGGCCCGCGACATGGCCCGCTCCCGCAAGGGCCTGCTGGGTGGCTCCGGCCTGCCCGGCAAGCTGGTGGACTGCCAGTCGACGGACCCCTCCGAGTGCGAACTGTTCATCGTGGAGGGCGACTCCGCAGGCGGTTCCGCCCGCGGTGGCCGTGACCCCCGCACGCAGGCGATCCTTCCCATCCGAGGCAAGATCCTCAACGTGGAGAAGGCCCGCATCGACCGCATCCTTGCCAACAAGGAGGTCGAGGCCATCATCAACGCACTCGGCGCGGGCATGCAGGAGGATTTCGACCTCAACAAGCTGCGCTACCACAAGCTGATCCTGATGGCTGATGCCGACGTCGACGGCGCCCACATCCGCACGCTGCTGCTGACGCTGTTGTTCCGCTTCCTGCGTCCCATGATCGAGGCCGGGCACGTCTTCCTCGCGCAGCCGCCGCTGTTCCGCATCCGGTGGTCGAACTCGGCGCACGAACTGGCCTACAACGACACCGAGCGCGATGCGCTGCGCGACGCCGGGCTCGCCGAAGGCAAGAAGCTGCCGCAGGTCAACCCCATCCAGCGCTACAAGGGCCTGGGCGAGATGAACGCAGATGATCTGTGGGATACCACGATGGACCCGGAGAACCGGATCCTGCTGCAGGTCACGCTCGACGACGCCGCCATGGCGGATCAGATGTTCTCGATCCTCATGGGAGAAGACGTCGAACAGCGCCGCACGTTCATCCAGCGCAACGCCAAGGACGTCCGCTTCCTCGACATCTAGCACTGGGGCTTGCCCCAGACCCCGCGGAGTTCGCTTCGCTCACACAACTTCATAATCCAAACAACAGGCTCGCTTTGCTCGCGTTGTTTGGGCTCGCTTCGCGAGCGGGGTGACCAGCCTCGCTCGGCTCCAACCCGGAAGGTTCACTGACGCATGGCTGACGACGTCGACAAGGACGAACTCAAGGCACCCGCGCTGGGCCGCATCGATCCCATCGACCTGCAGGTCGAGATCCAGAACTCCTACCTCGACTACGCGATGAGCGTCATCGTCGGGCGTGCGCTGCCCGACGTGCGCGACGGGCTGAAGCCCGTCCACCGCCGCGTGCTCTACGCCATGTGGGACGGCGGCTACCGCCCTGACCGCGGGTGGAACAAGTGCTCCCGCGTCGTCGGTGAGGTGATGGGTCTGTACCACCCGCACGGTGACTCCGCGATCTACGACGCCCTCGTGCGTCTCGCGCAGCCGTGGGCCATGCGCCTGCCGCTCGTCGCCGGCCAGGGCAACTTCGGTAGCCAGGGCAACGACAAGGCCGCAGCCATGCGGTACACCGAGACCAAGATGGCCAACCCCGCCGTCGAGATGGTGCGCGAGATCGAGCAGAATACCGTCGATTTCCGTCCGAACTACGACAACCGCGAGCTGGAGCCGACGGTGTTACCGGCCCGGTTCCCGAACCTGCTGGTCAACGGCTCCACGGGTATCGCGGTGGGCATGGCCACCAACATCCCCAGCCACAACCTGCGTGAGGTCAACGACGCGGTGCAGTGGGCGCTGGCCAACCCCGACGCGTCGCGCGAGGAACTGCTCGAAGCCGCCATCCAGCGCATCCAAGGGCCAGACTTCCCCGGCGGCGCACTGATCGTCGGGCGCTCGGGCATCGAAGAGGCATACCGCACCGGGCGCGGCTCGGTGACGATGCGCGCGGTCATCGGCATGGAGGAGGACCGCAACGGTCGCCAGCTCCTCGTCATCACGGAGCTGCCCTACATGGCCAACCCCGACACGCTGGCGCTGCGCATCGCAGACCTCGTCAACTCGGGCCGCCTGACGGGCATCGCCGACATCCGCGACGACACGTCGGCGCGCACCGGCCAGCGTCTGGTGATCGTGCTCAAGCGCGACGCCCAGCCGCGTGTCGTGATGAACAACCTGTACAAGCACACGTCGCTGCAGGACACGTTCGGCTGCAACATGCTGGCCATCGTCGAGGAGGTGCCCCGCACCCTTCGCCTCGACCAGTTCATCTCGCTGTGGATCAAGCACCAGCTCGAGGTCATCCGGCGCCGCACGCAGTGGCAGTTGGATGAGGCCGAGCGCGCCGCCCACCTCGACCGCGGCCTGGTCAAGGCACTCAACATGCTCGACGAGGTCATCGCCCTCATCCGCGCCAGCGCCACCGCTGATGCGGCCAACCAGGGCCTGCAGGAGCTGCTCGACATCGACGAAGTGCAGGCGCGCTTCATCCTGGACACCCAGCTGCGCCGCCTGGCGTCGATGGAGATCCAGAAGATCGTCGACCGCTTGGCCGAGCTGGAGCGTCGGATTGCCGACCTGAAGGACATCCTTGGCGACGAGGCCCGGCAGCGTCGGATCATCGCAAGCGAGTTGCAGGAGATCGTCGACAAGTACGGCGACGAGCGCCGCACCCGGATCGTCGCGGCTGATGGGGATTTTTCCGATGAGGATTTCATCCCCAACGACGACGTCGTGGTCACCATCACGCACGGCGGCTACGCCAAGCGCACCCGCGCGGATCTGTACCGCGTGCAGAAGCGCGGCGGCAGGGGCGTGCGCGGTGCGTCGCTGCGTGCCGACGACGAGGTGGCGCATCTCTTCACCACCACCAACCACCAGTGGATCTTGTTCTTCACCAACTTCGGCCGCGTATATCGCAGCAAGGTGTGGCAGTTGCCGGAGGCTGGTCGGGACGCGAAGGGCGGCCATGTCGCCGGGTTGATGAGCTTTCTGCCCGACGAGCGGATCGCCCAAGTGTTGACCATCGACTCCTATGAGGATGCGCCGTACCTGCTGCTGGCCACGAAGAACGGCCTGGTCAAGAAGACGGACCTGAAGGCCTACGACTCGCCGCGCCAGGCCGGCGTCATCGCGATCAACTTCCGCGAGCAGGGCGACGAGTTGATCGGTGCGTCGCTGGTTTCCGAGTACGACGACGTCCTGCTGATCTCGCGCAAGGGCCAGGCCATCCGCTTCCGGGCAGACGACGAGCAGTTGCGTCCGATGGGGCGCGCCACGTCCGGTGTGACGGGCATGAAGTTCCGCTCGGGCGACGAGTTGCTGTCGATGGCTGTGCTCCGCGCCGATGAGGATCAGTCTGAACAGTACGTGTTCACGGTCACCGACGGTGGCTACGGCAAGCGCACCTCTGTCAGCGAGTACCGCGTCCAGGGCCGTGGCGGCCTGGGCATCAAGGCCATGAAGCTGAACGAGGACCGCGGCAAGCTCGTCGGTGGCCTGATCGTCGGCGAGCATGACGAGGTCATCGCGATCAAGGTCTCCGGCCAGGTCACCCGCTCGGCCGTCTCCGACGTGCCTGCGAAGGGCCGCGACACCATGGGCGTGAAGTTCGTCGGTGTCCGCGGTGAGGACGAGGTCAGCGTGATCGCGCTGTACCCCGAAACTGAGGTCACCGAGGATGAGCTGGCTACCGAGGAGCCGGCAGACGGTACCGTAGGGGAAACCGTGGTCGAGGAGGCTACGGAAGTGAGCCCGGAGGAGACCGTCGATGAGTGATGCGCCGCGCTGGCCCGGGGCCGACGGACGCCCCGGTCTTGACTTCTCGCCCTACCGGTCGGACAAGCCGGCTGAGCCGGTGACGTCGTCGCAGTCGGCTCCTGAGCCGGACACCCGCGCACAGCGCCCCGTCGGGGCGCCGTCGGAACAGGGCAAGCCCACCGACGACGGGAAGCCTGCGTCGGTGGCGCCGCGGGTCGCCGAGCGCGCGGCCCGTGCCGCCCAGGAGTGGGCGTCGATGCCGGTGACGCCGGCATTCGGTTCCGCGCCGACGGCCCGCACGGCACCGGTGCCGCCGCCCGGCGCCAAGCAGCCCCCCATGCAGGGTCGCCCCGGCGGCCCCGCGCCCCTCGGTGCCCCGACGCGGGGTGGCGCCACCGTCGTGCCTCCGGGCCGTCGTAGCGCGAGTGAAGCCGAGGACGGGGATCCGCTGCCGCTGGCTGAGGTCGCCGAGCCGAAGGTTGAGAAGGGCGCAGCGCCGGTTCGCACCACGCGTCGCCCGCGCCGCACCCGCAAGGCTCGCCTGCGGCTGGCACGGATCGACCCGTGGTCCGTCATGAAGACGACGTTCCTGTTCGCGATCGCCTTCGGCATCATGCTCGTGGTGGCCACGTTCGTGATCTGGTCCGTGCTGGCAGGGGCCGGCACGCTGGAGTACGTCAACACGCTGCTCAACCAGCTGCTGGGGGACCAGGACACCGCGTTCGACGTGACCCAGATCCTGAGCGTGAACCGCGTCCTCGGGTTCTCCTCGATCGTCGCGGCCATCAACGTGGTGATCATCACCGCGTTGGCCACTCTGTTTGCCTTCCTGTACAACTTGGCGGCCACCGTGATGGGCGGCCTCGAGGTCACCCTCGCCGAAGACTGATCGCTGGTCCCTCTGGGGCCTCCTAGCCGCTACCCGGCCGTGAGCAATTGGATAGGCTCACGGCCGGTTTTGCGTCGTTTTGTCGGCGTGTCGCGCCGTGACCCCATCCAATTGCTCACGGCTGGCCTGAGTTTGCAGGGAGCGGAAGTCATCCGCTACAGTTGGGCGTCGGTAAGCGGGCCTATAGCTCAGGCGGTTAGAGCGCATCCCTGATAAGGATGAGGTCGCTGGTTCAAGTCCAGCTAGGCCCACCAATGAACCCCTAGGTGACTAGGGGTTTTACTATTTTCGGCGAAACCGGTGACAAATTGGTCCTGACGACTGTGTGGCTGGCGCTACGCCGGCGCACCACCACCCTCGGGACGCGGGGCTTGGCTGTCTCCAAGGTGGCCGGGCCACTCCTCGGGGGGTGGCTCACCACGGACGCGTCCTGGCGGTGGGCCTTCTGGCTCAACATCCCGGTCGGACTCCTCGTCCTGCTCGGCATCGTGAAGGCGGTGCCCGAGACGCGGGATAGCGGCGCCACGGTGCTGCGGGACTGGGGCGGAGTGGTTCTGTCCGCGCTGGGCATGGGTGCCCTAGTCTTCGCCCTCATCGAGTCGGAGTGGTTTGGCTGGTGGCGCCAGGAGGACGGATCGCTGTCGCCGGTGCCACTCGCCCTCGTCCTCGGCTTCGTACTCATGGGCGCCTTCGTCCAACTCGAGCGGGCACGCCAGGCGGCTGGTCTGGACGTGCTCATCGACCTCGGGCTCTTCCGGATCCGTTCTTTCCGCAACGGTGCCATCGCCGCCCTCATCGTTGCCTTCGGCGAGTTCGGATTGCTGTTCACTCTCCCGCTGCTCCTGCAGGGCACTCTCGGGTACACCGCACTCGGCACAGGCGCGGTCATCCTGCTGCTCGCCGTTGGCACCTTCTTGGCGTCGGGCACCCTGCCGCAACTCTCCAAACGCGTGCACCAGCGCACCATCGTGCGCCTGGGTCTCCTCCTGGAGGCTGTGGCCATCGGCGGCCTCGCGCTGACTCTGTCATCTTCCATCGCCACCTGGGTCATCGCGGTCTGGCTGTTCGTGTACGGCTTCGGGGTCGGCTTCGCCACCGCACAGCTCACCGCGCTCCTGTTGGCCGACGTGCCGGTCGAGGAGAGCGGCCAGGCGTCGGGTCTGCAATCGAGCGTGCGCCAGTTCGGCTCTGCGCTGGGAGTCGCGCTTCTCGGCGGGTTCCTCGTCGCCCAACTCGGCCGAGCCACCCGAGCTAACCTCAACGCCCTCGATTTGTCAGGAGGGGCCGTCGACGGCATCACGTCTGCCGTGCGGGAGTCTGCTGGCATCGCCATCGCTGGTCTGCAGGCGCAGCCCGGTCAGGCGGCCATCGCCCAGGCCGCGGGAGAGGCCATGATCACTGCCAGCCGATTGACGACTGGACTGGCCGCCGTAGCGCTGCTTCTCGGCCTTCTGGCTACGCTCGCTCTCCCGTCGGATGCCGGTCATGCGCGGGCAGAAAACGAAAATGCTCTCCCCGAGCCGACGGGCCGACTGGATAGGGTGCAGCACGAGCTTTGCGCGGGGGTCGACGTCGGGAATGGGTAACCCCTGTAGTTGAGTGTGCAGCCCGTTGTCCAGCTCGACGTGCTGAGCCCGCTGGCTCTGGTGTGCGCCACAGCGATCAAGGCTGGGCTGCGCCCCCCGTAGTTCTCCGTCAGCCGGAAACAGGGGGCCACCCGCGGTAACGCAGGTGGCCCCCTGGTGTTTCACCAGAAACAGTGGCAGGCCAGTTGAATCGGGTTCATCCCGTGGGACTGGCCAAGCTCTCTGCATGGAGCAGGGGCCGGGGGAAGGGGATGTCCCGGCCGCTGCCGATTCGGTTGTAGAGCCTCAACCGAGACTACTCACTCGCCGATCTCGTTCTCGAGGTCGGTCTGTGCCTGGTCGAGGGCTTCCTTGACGGGCGTGTCGTTCTCGTACACCTCGTTGAGCGTGACCGTGCGGAACCAGTTGTCCACTGCGGGCAGGTTCGGGTTGGCGAAGGAGTTGAAGTGACCGATGCCGTCCTTGACGGAGTTCAGCACGTCGAACAGGTTCGTCGTGAAGTACTTGTTGAACTTGTTCTCCGGGTTGTGGGTCACGGCGTCGTCTTCCCAGACCGACATGTTCACCGGGTCGAAGCCGAGGACTTCCCAGACCGCGACGTTGGCGGGGAGGGACAGCTTGGCGAAGGCGTTGAACTCGGTGGCGAGTTCGAGGTTCTCCGACGAAGCGGACACTGCGGTACCCGTGCCGCCGCCACCGATGGTGAGCGTCTCGGAACCCTCGATCTGAGGTGCCGGTGCGATGGCGATCTTGCCGGCGAGGTCAGGCATGTAGTCGACGAACCTGGAGGTGTACCAGGCGGGGTAGACGATGGCCGCGTAGTCGCCGTTGTTGATGGCGCCGTAGGCCTCCTCAGCGTCCGGGCTGCCACCCGCGATCGTGCTGAGCGCCCCGGACTTCTCCATGTCGGCCATCAGCTCGAGCGCCTTGACGGCCTCGGGGTTGTTCACGGACACCTTGCCCATGCCGTCGTCCTCGAACACCTGGCCACCCATCTGGGCGGTCACGAGCGGTTCGACGAACCACACGCCCGTGTTGGCGGTGCCGAAGGCCTTGTCGGTGGCCTCGTGGTACTTGACGCCGGCTTCCTTGAAGTCGTCCCAGGTCTTAATGGTGGTGTAGTCGATGCCCTGGGCTTCGAGGAGCTCCTGGTTGTAGAACGCGACGAAGGCGCCGACGTGGGTCGGGTAACCGTAGATCTTGCCGTCGCGGCTGTAGAGATCGAGACGGGCCTTGACGATGTCGTCGATGTAGGGTTCGGCTGCGGCGGAGAGGTCAGCCAACGGAGGGTTGTCGCCCTTCACGAAGTTCGAGAACTTGTTGACCTCGATGTCGACCAGGTCCGGCATGCCGGTGCCGGCGTTGGCGGCCAGCAGCAGCTTGTCGTGCATGTCCTGGTACGGGTAGACGGTGATGTCGAGGTCGATGGCCTTGTCAGGGTTCTCCTCGTTCCACTGGATGGCCATCTCGTCGTAGACGGCGGCGTGGAGTTCGGCGAACACCCACATGCTGAGCTTGGTTGCGCCTTCAGGTGCGGGCGCGCCGCTGACGACCTCGCCCGAGGCCGACGGTTCCGAGGAACTGCCGTCGCCCCCGCCACCACAGGCGGCCAACGCCACCACCGATAAACTGACTGCAGCGAGTGTCGCTGCAAATTTGCGGATTCTCATGTGTCCACTCCTTTGTGTTGTTCCTACTAATTGCGGGGATGTCTGTCTGCTAGCCCTTGATCGAACCTGCCGTCATTCCTTCGATGAAGAATCGCTGGAATGCCAGGAAGAGCAGGAGGATCGGGATCAGGGAGAAGAACGCTCCGATGATGAGCAGTTCGTAGTTGTTGCCATACGGGGTCAACAGCGTGTTGAGGCCGATCGGGAGGGTGAATTTCTCGGCGGAGCGCAGGACCAGCAGTGGCCACAGGAAGTTGTTCCAGACCATCATGCCGTTGAGGATTCCCATGGCCGCAAATGCCGGCTTGGAGATGGGGACGATGATCCTGAAGAACATTCCGAACTCTGAGACGCCGTCGACGCGGCCGGCCTCCAGCAGTTCGCGGGGAATGCCGATGAAGTACTGACGGAAGAAGAAGATGGTGACGGCCTGCGCCAGGAACGGCAGCACGACGATCCAGTACTGGTCCGCCGCGTTGAAGTTGTTCACCTGGACGTAGAGGGGGAGCATCAGCATCTCGAACGGGATGGTCATCATGACCAGGACGAGGATGAAGCCGACGTTCTTGCCGGGGAAGTCGTACATTGCGAAGCCGTAGGCGACGAAGGAGCTCACGAGGAGGGTCCCTGCAACCTGCACGACAGTCAGGATCAGGCTGTTCCAGAACCACCGGAAGTACAGCCCCGAATCTGTGAAGAGCATTTCGTAGTTGTCGAAGCTGAGGTCCGCCGGATCGACGAGGAAGGAAATGCCGTTGCGGATGATCTCCCCGCCGTCCTGGAAGGTGCCGATGACGATCGCGGCCAGGGGGATGAGCGAGATCAGAGCGATCACCAGGAGGAAGGTGCCCTGAAGGATCGCAGCGACCCGACGGCGGGGCTGTTGCCTCGGCTCCTCGCCCAGGGCCTCAGCCATCCGGGTCGAATCAGTGGCTGTGGTCATCTCAGGCCTCCTTCTTGAAGGTGCCGGTTGCGGTCAGTTGCGTCAGGTTGATGATGAGCACCAGCGCCAGGAGCACCACGCCCACCGCGGAGGCGAAGCCCAGGTCGTTCTCCTGGATGCCCTTGCGGTAGAGGTACCCGACGATGGTGAGGCCCTGGTTGTTCGGCGAGCTGTTGCCCGCGTACAGCATGAAGCTCTCGAGGAACATCGCGAGGCCGCCGTAGACGCTGATCGTCGTGACGTACACGATGGTGGGCTTCAGGCCCGGAAGGGTCACGAAGAAGAACTTCTGGACGGCGTTGGCGCCGTCGATGGAGGCCGCTTCCAGGTGCTCTTCGGGAATGGCCTGCAGGCCGGCGAGGAAGTACATGGTGTTGACGCCGGTCCAGCGCCACAGCGCCAACAGGAGGAGGGCAGCCAGACCGGTCAAGTCGTTGCGCAGCCACCGGACAGGCCCGAACCCGAAGAAGTCCGCGACCTGGTTCATCATGCCGGTGTCGCTCTCCGAGAACATGAGACGGAAGATGATGCCCGCCACGACGACCGATGTGAGCGCTGGCACGAAGAGCGATGCCTTGAAGAAGTTCTTCAGCTTCTTGCTGCCCAGCTTCCTGTTGATCACCACCGCGAGCAACATGGGGATGGGGATGAGCAGCACGAGGGTCAGCACCATGTACCGGAGGCTGTTGAACAGTGCCTTCCAGAAGATCTGGTCGCGCCACAGCCGCCCGTAGTTGCGGGTGCCGATGAACTCCGCCTGGCCGTACACCACTTCCTGGAAGCTCATGATCACCGACTGGATCACGGGGATGAGCCAGAAGACCGCCACCGTGAGCAGGAAGGGCAGGATGAACAGGTATGGAGCCAGGCGCTTGGAATAGAGGAGCTTGGTCATTCTCAGTGGTCCTCCTTGATAGTGACCATCTGCACTTCGGCTCTGATGGCATTGCCTTAGGGCCGCCGGCGCGTGACAACACTGTCCACGTGACCCTATTTGTTTTGAATGACAACTAACTGTTCAGAGGCTAACCGTCGCCACTGTGACCGGTCAACCATTTGCGGCGAAAAGTTCCTGGATTGTTACTGAACTTTCGGGGGGCCCGGGGTTGCCGGGCCACCCGAGGTGCTCAGTTGGTGGAGAGGGTGATCATCGTCCAGGAGATGGGTGGGAGCGTGACGGTGAGCGTCGATCCCTCCAGTTGGGCGGTGTCGTTCGACGTGACGCCCACGCTCGAATCGTCCTCCGCGCTGGCCTTCCAGTTGTGATCCTCATGGTGCAGGGTCACGGCCTCCTTGATGGTGCAGCCTGCGGGGATCTCGATCTCGGCCGGCACCGATTCGGTGGTGTGCCGGTTGACGACGAAGATGGCCGCATTGTCGTCGGCCCAGGTGGCGACGGCGTCCACAGCCTGAACGGTGCCGAACTGCTCGCTCTCGATGATGGGGCCGTCGATGATCACGCGCAGGACGTCACCCTTGGCGTGGGCCGAGGTCAGGGCGAAGGGGTGGAAGGTGGTCTGCTTCCAGACCGGTCCTCCCGGCTCCGCCATGATCGGGGCGATGACGTTGACCAACTGCGCCTGGTTGGCGGACCAGACCCGGTCGGTGTGGCGCAGGAGCGAGATCAACAGGTTGCCCACCACCACGGCATCGGCCACGGAGTAGTTGTCCTCCAGCAGCCGCGGAGCGACGGGCCAGTCGTCTCCCGACGGCGGCTTCGACGGATCCCTGTCGAGGTACCAGACGTTCCACTCGTCGAAGGAGATCCCGATCTTCTTGTCGGTCTTCTTGGCCGTGGCGACCGAATCGATGGTGGCGCCCACCTGGTTGATGAAACGGTCCATGTCCTCGGCGCTCACCAGGAACTCCTGGAGCCCGGAGTCCTTCTCCCAGTAGTAGGCGTGGGCGGAGATCATGTCCACCTGGTCGTACGCCTCGGTGAGGACCGTGCGTTCCCATTCGCCGAACGTTGGCATGCTGCGGCTCGAGGATCCGCAGGCCACCAGTTCCAGGTCGGGATCGATCATGCGCATGGCGCGCGCGGCCTCGGCGGCGATACGGCCGTACTCGTGCGCCGTCTTGTGGCCCATCTGCCACGGGCCGTCCATCTCGTTGCCGAGGCACCACATCTTGACCCGGTACGGATCCTCGGCGCCGTTGGCCCTGCGCTGTTCAGCCCAGTCAGAGCCGCCCGGCACGTTGCAGTACTCGAGGACGTCCATCGCCTCGAGGACGCCACGGGTGCCGAGGTTGATCGCCATCATGGGCTCGATCTCGGCCTTCTTCGCCCAGGACATGAACTCGTCGGTCCCGACCTCGTTGGGCTCAAGGCTGTGCCAGGCGAGATCCAACCTCTTGGGGCGGTCCTCGACCGGGCCGATGCCGTCCTCCCAGCGGTACCCGGAGACGAAGTTTCCGCCGGGGTAGCGCACGGTGGACACGCCCATCTCACGGACGAGCTCCAGCACGTCGCCGCGGAAGCCCTCGTCGTCCGCCGTGGGGTGACCGGGCTCGTAGATTCCTGTGTAGACGCAGCGCCCGAGGTGCTCGACGAAGGAGCCGAAGGTGCGCCGGCGCACCGGTCCCACCGTGAACGCGGGATCGATCTTCAACGTGGCTTTCATGACCCTCCATTGCTTTTGTTGTGTCGATATACAAAGACTGCCACAGCAGGTCCCGCGTGTCCGGGTGATGCGGAAACTTTCGGGGGCCACCAGAAATTTGCGGGACGGGTTCAGGGGGCGCGGCCGGTCGACTGGCGGACGATCAACCTCGTCGCCAACTCGATGTGCCGCGATTCAGGCACCTGGCCACGGTGGATGAGGTGTGCCGTCTCCACGGCGCGTCGGCCGATATCGGCGAGCGGCTGGCGCACCGCGGTGAGCGCGGGGGTCGCCCAGGTGGCCAGTGGCGTGTCGTCGTACCCGATGATGCTCAGCTCGTCGGGGATCCGCAGCCCCGCCGCATGCGCCGCGCTGAGCACTCCCATGGCCTGCAGGTCGCTGCCGGTCATGATGGCGCTGGGTGGCTCGTCGTCGGAGAACCACCGGGCCGCGATCTCGGCGGCCTCCTGGGCGTCGAAGGCGCAGCGTCGCAGCCAGCGATCGGGCACCGTCGCCCCGGCGTTGCTGCAGGTGGAGAGGAAGCCGTCCAGCCTGGCGGTCGCGCTCATGGACCGGACGGGCCCGCAGATGGCGGCGATCCTCGAATGGCCGAGGCTGAGCAAGTGTTCCGCCGCCGAGCGGCCGCCGAGCCAGTTGGTGGCCCCCACGGACACGACGTCCGGGCGGTCGGAGTCGAGTGGGTCGATGACCACCATGGGGAGCCTCGCGCCCAGGACGGTGGAGTAGACATCGCCGCCGACGCCCGCAGTGAGCAGCACCGCACCGATCCTGTTCGCGGCCAACAGGCGCTGGGTCAGCGCCGCGCTGCTCAGGAGCCCTTCAGGGTCCGTCTGCCGATGCGCCCGCTCGACGACGAGGTCGATCCCCAGCTCCTCGGCGGCTCGCACCGCCCCGCCCAACACCTCCATCGCGTAGGTGCTGGTGATCACGTCGGCGAGGAAGGCGATGGAGGGGCGCGCGGCCGACGGGGTGCGCCGATTGGTCTCGTAGCCCAGTTCCAGGATGGCGCGTTCGACGCGGATCCGGGTGCCGTCGGCCACGTCCGGTCTCCCGTTGGCCACCTTGGAGGCGGTCGCGAGGGACACTCCGGCCCTGGTTGCGACGGCTGCCAGCGTGGGCTTGGCAACGGAACTCGAGGTCATCTCACTCCTCAGGCTGTCGGAGCGGGGCTCGGCGGCGAGCCCGGCTGTGCGGCTTGAAAGATGGCTGGCGGCCTTGCCAGGAATTGTATTGAAATAAAACAATACCCTTGCCGGGGCCACCATCCGGTGTTAACGTCGAAGAAAGTTTCGTTGAGCGCAGGAAACTTCACGTCGGGTTCTCCGCGCCCCAATGGTCCGCACGACGTCCAGGCAAAGGAGCCGAATGCCGTCCCACACCTCAGCCAACTGGCCCATCGCCGCGGCGATGCTGCCCTTCCCGGACTCCCAGGATGAGCCCGCCGCGGTGTGGCGCAACCAACTCGACCAGGTGCTCCGCGAGGGCTTCACCGAGGTCGACCTCACCGACAACTGGGTGCGCATCGGCGACCTCGACGCCGCCCGCCTCGACGAGCTCCGCGCTGTCCTGGGCGACCTGGGCCTCAACCCGGTCGCCGTGTCCGCCATCCGGCGCAGCGTGATCGACCCGGAGGCCGGCGACGCCAACCTCGAATACTCGCACCGGGTGCTGGAGGCCGCCGGGGTCGTCGGCTCGAAGGTCGTCTCCTTCGGCCTGCACCGCCCCCTCACCCCCGGGCAGCGCGAAGCGTTCTGGTTCTGGACGGCGCCCGGTCCCGTCGATGCCACCGACGCCGCGACGTGGGGCCTGGCCGTCGCTCGGCTGCGCGAACTCGGCCTGCATGCGGCGGGGCTCGGGCTGGAGATGTCGCTGGAGATGTACGAGGACACGCTGCTCGGCTCCTCGGAATCCGCGGTGCGCCTCGTGCGCGACATCGGCCTGGCCAACGTCGGCCTCAACCCGGACCTGGGCAACCTCTACCGGCTGCACCGCCCCGTCGAGGATTTCCTGACCGCCGTCGAGCGCTGCCTGCCGCACGCCAACTACTGGCACGTGAAGAACTACTTCCGCAGTGAGGAGGCGGCGGGCAACGTCGTCAGCCTCCCGGCCCCCATGGCCCACGGGAGCGCCAACTACCGGCGCGCCATCCAGATCGCCGTCGAGGCGGGGTTCGACGGGCCCTTCTGCGTGGAGCACTACGGCGGGGACGGTCTCACTGTCTCCGCGGAGAACCGCGACTACATCCGCCGCATGCTGGCGGTGGCGCTGAAGGAGCCGAAGTGACTGACGTGATCGCCGTCCTTGGCCTCGGCGCCATGGGGCTGCCCATCGCCGCCCGGCTGGCGGAGCGCTGGGAGGTGCGGGGGTTCGACGTGTCGGCCCAGCGCCGCGACCTTGCCGCCGCCGACGGGGTGCGCCCCGTCGCCACCGTCCGTGCGGCCGTCGCCGGAGCCACCCATGTGGTCGTCGCCGTTCGGGACGGCGCCCAACTGGAAGCGGCCCTCTTCGGCGGCGACGGAGCAGGCGACTCCCTCGCCCCCGGCGCCGCCGTCATCATCACCTCGACGGTGGGCTCCGCCGTCGTCAACGACGTGGCCGCGCGGCTCGGGGAGAGGGGCGTCGGCACCGTCGATGCCCCCGTCTCGGGCGGCGCCGTGCGCGCCCGGGCAGGCGACGTGCTCATCACCGCGGGCGGCAGTCATGAGGTGCTGGAACGCTGCGACGCGGTGCTGCACGCCATGGCGTCGACCGTCGTGGTGATGGGCGGCGTGGGCGACGGGCAGAACATGAAGGCCGTCAACCAGTTGCTGTGCGGAATCCACACAGCCGCCGCGGCCGAGGC
This sequence comes from Tessaracoccus sp. MC1865, assembly GCF_017815535.1. Lineage (NCBI taxonomy): Bacteria > Bacillati > Actinomycetota > Actinomycetes > Propionibacteriales > Propionibacteriaceae > Tessaracoccus > Tessaracoccus sp. MC1865. Next base: position 34,290 of record NZ_CP072596.1, read on the forward strand.
GCTGGCCATGGCCGACGCGATGGGCCTGGATCTCGACCTCTGCGTCGACACCCTGAACAGGGGGGCAGCCGCGTCGTTCATGCTGGCCGACCGCGGCCCGCGCATGGTCCAGCAGCTCCGCGGGGAGAAGCCCGAGCTTCGTTCCCGCGTCGACGTCATCGCCAAGGACATGGGCATCGTCGGCGAGCTCACCCGCGGCCACCAACTCCCTACCGCGGTCGCGCAGGCCGCCGAAAACCTGTACCGCATGGCGAAGAAGGCAGGGCTCGACGCCGAGGACGACTCGGCCATCGCCACCTTCCTGGCCAACGGGCCCATCCACTGAGGAGAACTCACGTCCATGGACATCCACGTCTCGAAGCGCGGCGCCGACTCCAACGAAGGCACCCCTGAATCCCCCCTCGCCACCCTCAACAGGGCCGCCGCGCTCGCCCGCCCCGGCGACACCGTGGTGGTGCACGAAGGCATCTACCGGGAGTGGGTCAAGCCCCCGCATGGCGGCCTCAGCGACAACCGGCGCATCACCTTCACCGCGGCCCCCGGCGAGCACGTCGTGCTCACCGGCTCCGAGGAGGTCACCGGCTGGGAGTCCGTCGGCGACGGTGTCTGGCGCACCGTCGTCGACAACGCACTCTTCGGGGAGTTCAACCCGTACGCGGAGGTGATCGCGGGCGACTGGCTGGTGCGACCCTCCCAGGACGAACCCGAGCTGCATCTGGGGGAGGTCTACCTGGGTGGCAGGGCCCTCCTCGAGGTGCCCTCGCTGGACGACGTCCGGCACCCGGGCCCACAGGAGACCATCGTCGACGACTGGACCGGCATTCCCCAGGCCGGCACCGAAGCGCCGAGTCGCCTGGTCTGGCATGCCGAGGTCGACGATGACCACACCACCATCCACGCCCACTTCGGCGACGCGGACCCCCGCAACGAAACCGTCGAGATCAACGTGCGCCGCTCGGTCTTCTACCCCGAGGCCAACCACGTCGACTACATCACGCTGCGCGGCTTCGAGATCCGCCACGCAGCCACCCCCTGGGTGCCCCCGACCGCTGACCAGCCCGGCATGGTGGGCCCCAACTGGGCGAAGGGCTGGATCATCGAGGACAACGTGCTGCACGACTCCAAGTGCTCCGCGATCTCGCTGGGCAAGGAGGGCAGCACCGGCCAGAACTTCGCCACGGTGCGCAGGGACAAGCCCGGCTACCAGTACCAGCTCGAGTCGGTCTTCGTCGCCGAGGACTACGGCTGGAGCCGGGAACGGATCGGGTCGCACGTGGTGCGCCGCAACACCATCTACGACTGCGGCCAGAACGGGGTCGTCGGTCACCTGGGGTGCGTGTTCTCCACCATCGAGGACAACCACATCTACAACATCGGCATCCGCCGCCAGTTCTACGGGCATGAGATCGGCGGCATCAAGCTCCACGCGCCGATCGACGTGCAGTTGATCGGCAACCACATCCACGACTGCTCGCTCGGCCTGTGGCTGGACTGGCAGACCCAGGGCACCCGCATCTCCGGCAACGTGTTGCATTCCAACAGCCGCGACTTCTTCGTCGAAGTCAGCCACGGGCCCTACATCGTGGACCACAACGTGTTCGGCTCCCCCGTCTCGCTGGAGAACTTCAGCCAGGGCGGCGCCTACGTCGGCAACCTGTTCCTCGGCAGCCTGCGGATCGAGCCCGTCCTCGACCGTGCGACGCCGTACCACCGGCCGCACAGCACCCGCGTCTCCGGCTACGCCGTCATCGTCGGGGGCGACGACCGGTTCATCGGCAACGTCTTCGGCGGCGACCCGCAGCGCGAGAACTACCGCATCGAACTGCCCGAGGCGGCGGAGGCGGGCTACGGCACGGCTGTCTACGACGGCCACCCGGCCAGCTTCGAGGACTACCTGCAGCGCACCGGAGTGCGCTCCGGCGACCACCGCCGCTTCACGGGGATCAAGCAGGCCGTCGTGGCCCGCGACAACGTCTACCTCGGCGCCGCACGGCCCTTCGACGGTGAGACGAACCCGGTGCAGATCGACGGGGGCCGGATCGACCTCCGGGTGGACGACGACGGTGTGGTCACCGTCGTCTCGGACCTCCCGGCCGACGCCCGCCGGGCTGAGGTGGTCACCAGTTCCGAGTTGGGCCGCGTCCGCTTCGTCGATGCAGATTTTGAGGGGCCCGACGGCTCCGAACTCGTGCTTGGACCCGACGCTGGGAGCGTCGTGGCGTCGCTGCCCGCTGGTCACCACACCGCTGTCCTCTGGCCCCGGAAGGAGTCACTGTCATGACCACCATCTACAACGATCCCGCGGACTTCACCGACGATGCGGTGGCAGGGTTCGTCGACCTCTACGCAGATCGGGTCCGGGCCGTCGTCGGAGGGGTGGTGCGCGCCCAGCGGCCGGCCAAGCCCAAAGTCGCCGTCCTGGTGGGCGGTGGCTCCGGCCACTACCCGGCCTTCGCCGGCGTGGTCGGCCCCGGTTTCGCCGACGGCGCGATCATCGGCAACCTGTTCACCTCGCCGTCGGCCTCCCATGCCTACTCGGTGGGCCGGGCCGCCCACTCGGGCGCCGGGGTCATCTACACCTACGGCAATTACGCGGGCGACGTGATGAACTTCAGTGCGGCGGGCGAGCGACTCCAGGCTGAGGGCATCGACGCGCGCCAGGTCATCGTCACCGACGACGTGGCCAGCGCCGGCGCCCACGAGAAGGACAAGCGCCGCGGGATCGCGGGCGACTTCGTGGTGTTCAAGGTGATGGGAGCCGCCGCGGAGCGCGGCCACGACATCGACGAGGTGGAGCGGCTCGGCAACCACGCCAACGAGCTGACCTTCAGCATCGGGCTCGCCTTCTCTGGGTGCACCTTCCCGGGCGCGGACCATCCCCACTTCACCGTCCCCGAGGGAAAGATGGGCTTCGGGCTGGGCATCCACGGCGAGCCGGGGCTCAGAGACGTGGACTGGCTGCCGGCCAACGATTTGGCGGACCTCATGGTGGACCGGCTCCTCGAGGAGCGACCCGCCGGTGCTTCCGGCAGGGTGGCCCCCATCCTCAACGGCCTGGGCTCCACCAAGTACGAGGAGCTGTTCCTCCTCTGGGGCATCGTGGCCGCGCGGCTCCGCGACCACGGGCTCGAACTGGTGGGCCCCGAGGTGGGAGAACTGGTCACCAGCCTCGACATGGGCGGGGTGTCCCTGACGTTGTGCTGGCTGGACGACGAGCTCGAGGAGCTCTGGCTGGATCCGGCCGACACCCCGGCGTGGAAGCGCGGCAGTCTCGCGGCTGAACGGGTGGCCGCGGGCGATGCACCGGCGGCCGAGGAGGCCGATGTCGTGGAGGTGCCGGTGGTGGGCTCCGACGCCTCGCGTGGGGTGGCCGAGACCGCCGTCGCCGCGCTCGAGAGCATGAAGCGCGTCCTCCACGAGGCCGAGGAGGAGTTGGCACGCATCGATTCCGTTGCCGGTGACGGCGACCACGGCCGCGGCATGGTGCGCGGGGTCGGGTTCGCCACTGACGCTGCGCGCACGGCCCTGGCCGACGGATGGGGCGCCGCCGGAGTCCTCGCCGCAGCAGGCGACGCCTGGGCGGACAACGCCGGTGGCGCCTCGGGCGTGCTGTGGGGGGCGGCGCTGCGGGCCCTCGGCGCCGCGTTCGGCAACGAGGAACCGGTGGATGCGCGCAGGCTCGCGGCGGCCATCGGGGCTTATGTCGAGGCCATGACAGCCCTGGGCAAGGCAGAAGTGGGGGACAAGACCATCATCGACGCGGCCGTCCCCTTCCGCGACGCGCTGGCCGCCGCCGCCGAACAAGGCAGGGACGCGGCCGACGCCTGGGCGGAGGCCACCGCGGTGGCCAAGGAGGCCGCGGACGCGACCGTTTCGCTGACCCCCCGGAAGGGCCGCGCGAGGCCGCTGGCTGAGCGCAGCGTCGGCCATCCCGACCCGGGAGCCGTCTCTTTCGCCCTGTGCGCGCAGGCCGTCTCCGCTGTGCTCACGAAGTAGGAGGGGAAATCATGGGGTACAGAATCGTGCTTGCGGCAGACCAGGCCGGGGTGGGTTACAAGGACGCCATCGCGGCCCTGCTCGCCACGGACGACCGGGTGGACGCGGTCATCGACGTCGGCGTGAAGGCCGACACGGACCCGACCGCCTATCCGCACCTCGCCGTCGAGGGCGCACGCCTGATCGCGGCCGGGGAGGCGGACCGCGGGATCTTCGTGTGCGGCACAGGGATGGGCGTGGCGATCGCCGCCAACAAGGTGCCGGGGGTCAGGGCCAGCACCGCGCACGACTCCTACTCGGTTGAGCGTCTGGTGAAGTCCAACAACGGCCAGGTGCTGTGTCTCGGGGAGCGGGTCATCGGACGCGAGTTGGCGTTGAAGTTGGTGTCGGAGTTCCTCGGCCACGTCTTCGACCCGGAGTCGCCGTCCAACGAGAAGGTGCACGTCATCGAGGCCTATGAAGAGGAAGAGAAGGAGTCATGACCGCGACGCACGACGTCCGGCGCGATTTCGGCCTGCCCATCGCGCCCAGCAGGGGCCGGTGGCGGCCGCTGGGGATCCGCGACGTCGACATCACGGGCGGATTCTGGGCTGAGCGTCAGTCGCTGAATGCCTCCACGTTGATCGCCCACGCCCATGACTGGATGGAGAAGGTGGGGTGGATCGCGAACTTCACCTGGGCGGTCGAGGGCACCCTGCCCGAGAAGCGCCGTGGCAGAGAGTTCTCGGATTCAGACGTCTACAAGCTGATGGAGGCCATGGCGTGGGAACACGGCCGCACCGGTTCAGCCGAGATGAATGACCGCTTCCAGTCCCTCGCCCAGCGGATCCTCCCCGTTCAGGAGGAGGACGGCTATCTCAACACGAAGTTCGGCCGGCCTGGCCAGGAGCCGCGGTACAGCGACTTCGAATGGGGGCACGAGCTTTACTGCTTCGGGCACCTCATCCAGGCCGCCGTCGCCCGGGCGAGGACGTTCGGCCGGGACGGCTTCGTCGAGATGGCCATCCGCGCCGCAGACCACGTCTGCCGGGAGTTCGGTGAAGACGGCAGGGACGCGATCCCGGGGCATCCCGAGATCGAGGTCGCGTTGGTGGAGTTGGGCCGGCTGCTGGGCGACGACCGGTACCTGCGGCAGGCCGCACTCTTCGTGGAGCGACGCGGGCATGGTCGTCTGGCCGACATCGAGTTGGGGCGCAGCTACTACCAGGACGACGTGCCGGTGCGTGAGGCCACCGTCGCCAGGGGGCACGCCGTGCGGGCGATGTACCTCGCCGCGGGCGCGGTGGACGCTGCCGTGGAACTCGACGACGTGGAACTCCTCGAGGCCGTCAAGCTGCAGGTGGTCAACACCATCGCCCGGCGCACCTATGCCACCGGTGGCATGGGTTCGCGCCACACGGGCGAGGCGTTCGGCGAGGACTTCGAGCTGCCGCCGGACCGGTCCTACTCCGAGACCTGCGCGGGCGTCGCCGCGATGATGGTCAGCCAACGGCTGCTATTGGCCACGGGTGAAGCACGGTTCGCCGACCTGATCGAGCGCATCCTCTACAACATCCTCGCCACCTCCACGGCCGAGGACGGGCACAGCTACTTCTATGCGAACACGCTCTACCGGCGCTCGCCCGGGTCGCCGCCGGAGGTGGACGTCCCCAGCCCCCGGGCAGATTCGTCCCTTCGCGCTCCCTGGTACGACGTGTCCTGCTGCCCCACCAACGTCTCGCGCACGCTCGCTTCGCTCGGCTCCATGGTGGCGACGACGGACGACGGTGGGGTCCAGATCCACCAGTACCTGCCGGCCCAGATCCGGGCCGTCGTCGACGGCGAACCGGCCGAGCTCGAGATGTCGACTCGCTATCCGGAGGACGGCGTCGTCCGGGTGGCCGTCCGCCGGGCTCCGAGCTCCGGGCTGCGGGTCGAGTTGCGGGTTCCCGAGTGGGCCGGCGAGGCGTCCCTGGACGTCGGCTCCGGTCCTCGGTCCGTCGGGCCGGGCTACGCGGTGGTCGAAGCGGCGCGGCCCGGCGACGAGATCGTCCTCACCCTGCCGATGCAGGCGAGGTGGGTCTTCCCGGATCCCCGGATCGACACGATCACCCACCAGGTCGCCGTCGCCAAGGGCCCGAGGATCTTCGCGCTCGAATCCACGGACCTCGGCGCCGAGGTGGCCCGGGCCCAGGTGGATGTCAGCGCCGGGATCGTCGACGGGGCGGAACCGTCCGTCACCATTCGGCTCACCGAACCGGCCCACGCAGAGTGGCCCTACGGGGAGGCGCCCCAGGAGGCTGCCGGGGAGCTGCGGCAGACCGTGCTGATCCCCTACCACCGGTGGGGCAACAGGGGACCCGCAACGATGAGGGTCTGGCTGCCCCGGGCGGAGTAGCGCCCTGCCGGTTCTGGTCCAGCCGGGTTGAGGCCCGAACGACGCATCCCCACCGCGGTTGCGGTGGGGATGCGTGTGTCCGGTCCGGGCAGGCCGGAGATTGGTTACCGGATGGCGGGGGAGCCGAACAACACGATGTTGTTGAACACCCACGCGTTGTCCTGGCTGAACCGGTAACCACCCGAAGCCCGCGGTGTGGCGGTGTAGACCGTCACCAGGGCGTACGAGCGGCAGCCGTTGCGGCCGGTGTTCGCCGTGTCACACTCGGTCCTCCAACGCCGTCCGTCCGTGGCCGTCCAGCTGCCCGTGTTCGCCAGCGGGTTGGCGCCCCAAGCCTCGCGGGTCATGAACGGCAGGTACGTCAGGTTGTTGAACGCCCAGCCGTTGGTGCGGATGAACTTGCCGTCCTTCATCACCACGACAGTGGCCCAGATATCCGTGCGGCAACGCTCGGTCTGCGAGTAGACCTCGCAGATGGTGTTCCACTCACGCCCGTTGAGCTTGTGCAGGCCCGGCATCGTGTACGGGGCCGTGCGCTGGAACTTCGCGGGGGCGGCGACGGTGGCCGTCGTCACCTGGACGACGCCCGAGGTGGAGCCGATGAACGACGATGAACTCGGCGTGAACACAGCGCTGAAGCTGTAGGTCGTGCCGTGGTTCAGGCCCGTCGCGTTGAATGTCGCGATGCCGTGCTCAACCTGCACCGGTGCACCGATGGTGCCGTTACCGCGTCGGAACTGGACGGTGCCCACTGCATCGTCAGGCAGCACCGTGGCGGTCAACAGCACCGAGTTCTGCGTCGGTGTGCTGGCAACCAGCTTGGTGGTCGTCTCGCGGGCACGCGAGTCGACGAAGGTGTGGGTCCACGAGGTGGTGACACCGTCGGCGATGACGTAGCCGGGCAAGGCCTCGGCGGTGATGGTGACCTCGCCGGCGGTCTGGTTGTGAGTCCCGGCGGCCGTCACGACGCCGTCGACCAGGAAGCGGACTCCGGTGACGCTCGGGATCGTGATGGTGCCGCCGTTGGTACCCGCGACATCTGCGAAGGTCGGCGCGGTGACCTCAGTGACCACGATCGGTGCCGGGGCATCCGTGGTGACCTGGACCGTGTTGGAGGTCGAGGCGGTGAACAGTGCCGGGTTGGTGGGTGTGAACACGGCGGTGAAGGTGTAGCCGGTGCTCGGGGTGAGTCCGGAGACGGTGTAGCTGGCCGTGCCATTGACGAGGGTGACCGGCGATCCGATGTCGGTGGTCCCGTTCCTGAATTGGACGGTGCCGACTGCGGTGTTGGGTGTGACGGTGGCGGTCAGGGTGGCGCTGTTGTGAGTGATGTTGCTCGCTGCCAGCGTGGTGGTGGTGGTGACTGCGGGTGCAGCCGTGGTGGTGACCGGAACCTGGTTGGAGGTGGAGGTCGTGAACAGGGCCGCGTTGGTGGGTGTGAACACGGCGGTGAACGTGTACCCGGTTTCGGGGGTGAGCCCGGCCGCCAGGTAGCTGGCGGTGCCGTTGGTGACGGTCACCGGTGTCCCGAGCTCGGTGGTGCCGTTCATGAATTGGACGGTGCCGACGGCACCGGTGGGTGTCACGGTGGCGGTGAGCTCGACGCTGTTGTGGGTCGGGGTGCCGGCTGTGAGTGTCGTGGTGGTGGTGACTGCGGGTGCAGCCGTGGTGGTGACCTGGACGGCGTTTGAGGTGGAGGTCGTGAACAGGGCCGGATTGGTGGGTGTGAACACGGCGGTGAAGGTGTACCCGGTTTCGGGTGTGAGTCCGGTGGCCTGATAGGTGGCGACTCCGTCAACCACGGTGACCGCGCTGCCGATGTTGGCCCCGTCCTTCGTGAACTGGACTGTGCCTGCAGCGGTGTCGGGCGCAACGGTTGCTGTGAGCGTGGCGCTGTTGAACGTCACGTTGCTTGCCGCGAGCGCGGTTGAGGTGGCGCCAGCCGGCACCGCCTTGGTCGTCACCTGGACCCCGCTGGAGGTGGAGGTGGTGAACAACAGCGGGTTCGTCGGAAGGAAGACCGCAGTGAAGGTGTAGCCCGTTTCAGGGTTCAGTCCGGTGGCGGTGTAGCTGGCGGTGCCGTTGGTGACGGTGACCGGTGTCCCGAGCTCGGTGGTGCCGTTCATGAATTGGACGGTGCCGGCCGCGCCGGTGGGTGCGACGTTGGCGGTGAGCTCGACGCTGTTGTGGGTGGGAGTGCCAGCCGTCAGAGTGGTGCTCGTTTCCGTTGCCGGTGCCGGGTCAGTCGTGACCTGGAGCGGGGCGGATGTCGACGCGGCGAACTGCAATGGGCTCGTCGGCGTGAACACCGCAGTGAAGGTGTATTGCGTATCTGGCGCCAATCCTGTGACCAGCAGCGAAGCCTCGCCGTTGACCAAGGCCGTGACCGTGCCGATCGGCTCCCCGTTCATCGCGAACTGGACCGTGCCGGCGGCGTTGGCGGGTGCGACGGCGGCCGTCAGCGTGAGGCTGTTGTGCGTCAGCAGACTCGCGGTCACGGTTGTTGTGGTGGACGTCGGCGGCGCGACCGTCGTGGTGACCTGAACCTCATTGGAGGTGGAGGTCGTGAACAGGGCCGCGTTGGTGGGTGTGAACACGGCGGTGAAGGTGTACCCGGTTTCGGGGGTGAGCCCGGCCGCCAGGTAGCTGGCGGTGCCGTCGACCACGGTGATGGCGCTGCCGATGTTGGTGCCGTCGCGCTTGAACTGGACGGTTCCGACGGCGTTGTTCGGGGTCACGGTGGCGGTGAGGGCGGCGCTGTTGTGAGTGATGTTGCTCGCTGCCAGCGTGGTGGTGGTGGTGACTGCGGGTGCAGCCGTGGTGGTGACCTGGACGGCGTTTGAGGTGGAGGTCGTGAACAGGGCCGGGTTCGTCGGGGTGAACACGGCGGTGAAGGTGTACCCGGTTTCCGGGTTGAGTCCGGTTGCGTTGTAGGTGGCGGTGCCGTTGGTGACGGTGACCGGTGTCCCGAGCTCGGTGGTGCCGTTCATGAACTGGACGGTGCCGGCCGCGCCGGTGGGTGCGACGTTGGCGGTGAGCTCGACGCTGTTGTGGGTCGGGGTGCCGGCTGTGAGCGTCGTGGTGGTGGTGACTGCGGGTGCGGCCGTGGTGGTGACCTGAACCGCGTTTGATGTGGAGGTCGTGAACAGTGCCGGGTTCGTCGGGGTGAACACGGCGGTGAAGGTGTACCCGGTTTCCGGGGTCAGGCCGGTGGCGGTGTAGCTGGCGGTGCCGTTGGTGACGGTCACCGGTGTCCCGAGCTCGGTGGTGCCGTTCATGAACTGGACGGTGCCGGCCGCGCCGGTGGGTGCGACGTTGGCCGTCAGGGTGACGCTGTTGTGGGTCAAGGCGCTGGCGGCCAGCGTCGTGGTGGTGGCCGTTGCCGGCGGGACTTCGGTGTACGGCAGGTTGACCGAGCGCAGCACGGGGGTTGCGTTCACGTCGGTGGTGCCCAGGGTGGCGCGGTACTGCAGGTAGCGGCCGGTCAGGCCGACGGCGGCGCCGTCGGAGATGGGCGCGTACTGCGTCCAGGTCGCGTCAGGCGTTGCGGTGTTGCCGGAGCGGATCTCGAGGTTCAACGAGGTGCCGAGGGGCAGGGTCGCGTCGTAGTCGAGGGTGCCCCACTCCGCGGGGCCACCCGCGTCATGGATGCGGGACTCGAAGACGCCGTTGGTGACGTACGGCGGCCACATCGTGAGCGAGTCCACGACGACGGTCGCTCCGCCGGTGTTGTAGTCGCTCGCCAGCGGACGCATGGCGTCCGTGATGGCGACATCCTGGGTGTGGACGACGGCGCCGTCGATCCAGAAGATGACCTGGCCCGCCAGCCAGTCGATGCGGTAGGTGTGCTCGCTGCCGATCAGGGACCCGGTAAGGGCCGTGTTCACGGCCGTGCCGTTGTTGTTCGTACGTGCGTACAGGGTGTTCGTGCTCTGGTTGGTGCTGAAGATCGCCCACCGGGCGACGTCGTTCATGTCGACGCCGAAACCGACGTGCTGGAAGCCAGCGGCGCCGAAGGTGGCGACGAATTCGATGGACCTTCCCGGTCCGTACATGGCGTCAGGGGTGCCGTAGGCGAGGAGCGCACCGTCGACGGTGGCGACACCGCCGGCGACGGTGGCCGTGCCCCCGGTCCAAGGCGTGGTGTTCCAGCCCGTGGGCACAGTGGTCCCGGAGAAGCCCTCCACCAACGCCGGCGCGAGGGTGACTTCACCGCCGGACTGGTTCGTGACAACGGTTCCGACGTGGGTGCCCGCGGTGAAGTGGGCGACCGTGGTGTCGGTGGCCATGGTGGGCGCCGCGGCGGTGGTCACCTGGAGAGGTGCCGATGTCGAGGCGGTGAACAGCGCCGCGTTCGCCGGCGTGAAGGTGGCCGTGAACGTGTGGTTGGTCGACGGCGCGAGGCCGGTGGCCGTGTAGCTTGCGCTGCCATTGACCACCGTCACCGGTGCGCCGATGTTGGTGGCACCGTTCTTGAACTGGACGGTGCCGGCGGCATCGTTCGGTGTGACCGTGGCGGTCAGTTCCACGCTGTTGTCGGTGGGAGTGCCCGCCGCGAGCGTGGTGGTGGTGGTCGTGGCCGTCGCACCTTCTGTGTACTGCAGGTTGACCGAGCGCAGCACGGGGGTTGCGTTCACGTCGGTGGTGCCCATGGTGGCGCGGTACTGGAGGTAGCGTCCGGCCTGGGCCACGACGGCGCCGTCGGCCACAGGCGCGTACTGCGTCCAGGTGCCATCAGGGGTTGCGGTGTTGCCGGTGCGGACCTCGAGGTTGAGCGAGGTGCCGAGCGGCAGGGTGGCGTCGTAGTCCAAGGTGCCCCACGTCGCCACTGCTGCGGCGTCGTGGACGCGCGACTCGAAGACGCCGCTGGTGGCGTACGGCGGCCACATGGTGGCGGAGTCCAGCATCAGAGCCGGTCCGCCCACGTTGAGGTCACTGGCCACTGGACGCATGCTGTCGGTGATGGCGACGTTCTCCGTATGCACGATGACGCCGTCGACCCAGAAGACGACCTGGCCCGCCAGCCAGTCGATGCGGTAGGTGTGTTCGCTGCCGATGAGAGACCCGGTGAGTTGGGTGTTCACGGCCGTGCCGTTGTTGTTGGTGCGTGCGAAGAGGGCGTTCGTGCTCTGGTTGGTGCTGAAGATCGCCCACCGGGCGACATCGTTCATGTCGACACCGAAACCGACGTGCTGGAATCTGTCCGCGCCGAAGGTGGCGACGAACTCGACGGCCCGGCCCGGCCCGTACATCGCAGCAGTCGTGCCGTACCCCAGCATCGCCCCGTCGACGGTGGCGATTCCGGTGCCGACAGTGGTGCCGCCGCCGGCGCCCCAGGCGGTGGAGTTCCAGCCGGTGGGCACAGTGGTGCCTGAGAAGCCCTCATCCAGCGCCGGGGCGAGGGTGACCTCGCCGCCGGCCTGGTTGGTGACGACTGTTCCGACGTGGGTGCCCGCGGTGAAGTGCGCGACCGTGTCGTCGGTGGCCATGGTGCCCGGTGTCTGGAACGACAGGGGGGCGGAGGCCGTCGCCGGGAAGGTTGCGCTGTTGGAGGCGGCGTCGGCCGAGACGACGCGGTAGTAGTACGTGGTCGACGGTTCGAGGCCCTGAAGCGTGATGGCATGGGCGGTCACCAGCGAGCTGGATTCGGCGACCTGGTTCAGCGAGGCCGCGGAGGTGCCGTAAAGCACCCGCGTGGTGGCCGGCTCGTCGGTGGCCCACGTGATCTCTGCCGTGCCGTTGGTGGCTGGGGCGGCCGCGACGTCGGTGATCACCGGTGCCGTGGTGTCCTCACCGTAGGAAGCTACGTAGGAGCCTGCGGCAGCCGGGAAGAAGGCATACCGCACGCCCTTGATGGTCTGCTCTGTGGTCTGTACGGGCTGACCGGCCATCGTCAGGGCCTCTAGGGTGCCCTGGGCGCCCTTCACCGGGAGCATGGCACGGAGGCCGTTGGCCCCCGAGGCCACGTCGATGGTGAACGAGAGTTGGCCGGAGGCGAACGCGAGGTTCGTGAACGACGAGGCGTTCCTCCCGTCGGTCCACGTCAGCAGCTGCTGGGCGGTGATGACGGGCACACCGCGGGTCTTGGCCGCGGCAACGATGTTGGCGTTGATCGGTTCGCTGGAGCCGTCGCTGTGGATGTTCGCCACGAAGGCTCCGTAGTACCCTTCGGCGCCCAGTGCGCGGTCCATGAGCGTCTCCGCGGTGTACGGGTACGACTGGCCGGACTCGTCGGTCATCTGGGTGGTGGCCTGGTAGACGTCGATCAGCTGGCCGTCGGCGTCGGCGAATCGCTGGGCGAAACCGGAACCGGTGAACATGCCGGGGGTGTTGGCAACCCACTCGGGTGGCCAGAAGTAATAGTTGGTGTCGAGGTTGACTCCGGTCTTCAGGAGTTCCTCCGGCACGTCGGTCCAGCCGATCCATGCGATGCAGTGGTTCCTGCTGGTGTTGGGCGGGATGAGGCCCGGGTAGGTGTTGGCGAGGGCGGCGTTCTGGGTGGCCAGGATGGAGGCGTACTGAGCTGCGCTCGGGCTGGTGCAGTCGGTGTTGGGGTGCAACGCTATCTCGAAGCCCATGGCCTGGTAGGCGAGCGCCTGAGCCTGCGTCATGTGGTTGTTGCCGGGGTAGATGTAGGCGGTGGAGCGGATGCACTCCCAGTCGCCCACGGAGCAATTGGGCGTCGATGCGGCGATCTCCTGATCGAAGCGGCCGTCGACGCTGCCACCGTTGTGGTTGTCAGACGTCATGACGATGGCGGCCTTCTCGTCCCGCGGCAGGTACCAGAGTCGGGGAAGCGGCATCGCGTCAGCCGTCGCTGAGGTGATGAGGTTGGCCAGCAGGCGCTGTTGTTCGTCGGCCTGCGGCACCGCGACGCGGCTGAGGTCCACCCAGTCCGGTTCAGCGCCACCGTAGAAGAGGTCGTTGCTGCGGTTGGGGCCGGCCTGGCCGTCGCGGTTCTGGTTGATCCATGCCGGGTTGCCCTGGCGGGTCAGCACCACGGATTCGGCCAGGTCGAAGGTGAACGCGGAGGCGGAGCCGCCCAGGGCCCCCACCGTCCGCATGGTCACGGCGGGATTCGAGGTGGGCGCGGTGGCGGAGCTGTACAGGCCCGCGACGACACGGGTGCCGGCCGCAGCGGTGTACCGGTCGGCGGTGCCGTGGAACTGCATGGTCATGCCGGCGATGCCGGCGCCAGGCGAGGACGACGTGTCGACCTGCAGGTAGGCGTTGGCCAGCGTGCCCACTGCGGGAACCAGGCCGAGCAGCGGTGCCAGGGCGGGGTCGGGCCGCATGGCGACAAGGTCGCCTCCTGCGTTGACCCAGGCGGTGATGGCGTCGACTTCGGTCGTGGTGAGGGAGGTCTCGCCCAGCACCAGAGTCTGGTAGTCGGCGAGGCCCGCGGCGGTGAGGCTGGCGCGGGATCCGACGGCGAAGAGGTTGAGGCCCTCAGCGCGCATGATCTCTGCGAGGTAGGTGCCGTGCGATCCGGTCCCCGTGACCACCAGGACGGGCCCGCCAGGGCCGGTGTTCGGGTCCGGGCGGTCTGCGGGCGGGGTGAACGTGGTGAAGTTCCAGGTGACGTCTGCGGCGAGGTCGTTGCCGGCCAGGTCCTGGATGCCGGTGGCGCCGCCCCGCACGGTGACGCTGTAGGTGGTTCCGGCGGTCAGCGACTCCGTGGGGTTCAGCACCACGGCGCGCGAAGCCTCGTTCCAGGTCACGGCGGCGGGGACGGTGACGTTGCCCGGGCCGCGCAGCAGCACCGTGGCGGTGGTGACCGACGCGGGGTCGAGCCGCTCGCTGAAGCCGACGGTGACGTTGGCGCCCAGCGAGACGTCTGTCGCGCCAACCCCGGGGGAACGGGAGATGACGGTGGGCGCGGTGACGTCCGGGCCGACGACGGCGGTCGCGGCGAACCACACGTCGACCAGGTAGTTCGAGCTCCCGAACGTCTGGGTCGGGAAGCCTCCGGGGCCATACAGGTAGACGCCGTTGGCGCCGTCGGTGCCATCGGCCAGTGCGGTCAGCGGCGCGCTGGAGATCGCCGTCGTGAACGGCACTCCGGTCGCGTAGTTGCCGTTGGGGGCGTGATACGAGGCGACATAGGTGGTGTTGGCCGTGATCGGGACAGGGTTGTCGAAGTACGCCTGCTGCCAGCCGGTGGCTGTCTCGCCGGCGAAGGTCACGGTGGCGAGCGGTACGCCCGCACTTGTCCACAGCGTGCCGACGTGGGTGCCGGTGTTGCCGGTGGTCTTGTAGAAGCGGAGGCCGGTGATGTACCCGTCGATGTCCGAACGGAACTTCATGCCGAGCTCTGTGGCTGCTGCATCGTTCTCCTGGGTGCCGGTGACGGCGGTCCCGAAGATCGAGCACGGGCTGACCTGGTCGCACACCTGGTCGGCGGTGCCGAAGGTGCGGGACGCGACGACGCCCAGGTTGGCGGAGTCGTCCACGGCGCGTGCCCGGATGGTGATGTTGCCGGCAGTGGGCTTGTTGAAGGAGTACTGCCAGGTGGTGGTGCCGGTGGCGCGGTTCCAGGTGGCGCCGCCGTCGACGGAGATCTCCACGGCCGCGACGACACCGCCGGTGTCGGCAGCGGTGCCGGTGACGTTCACCGTGCCGCCGGGCAGGTCGGCGCCCTCAGCGGGCGTGGTGATGGTGACCGTCGGACCGGTGGCGTCCGTCGAGGCGGTGGGCATGACGAGCCCGCTCTGGAGCGAGGTGGGTAGGGCGCCCATGTCGGCGAGCAGGTTGGCCGTGGCCTGCTGCTGCGTTGCGTTCTCGGTTGCCTGCGGCGTCGACGTGCTGGAGTCGAGACCCCATGGCCACTGGACGGTGCCGGCGCCGAAGACGAGCGCGCCCGAGTCGGCGCGATAGAGGCTCATGTTGTGGAACTCGCCGTTGATCTGGGTCGACGACAGCAGGATCCGGCCGTCGGGGTAGTACTGGTTGAACTCGGCCTGTTCAGGGTCCCACTCGTAACCGACGGTGCCCGGTGCAAGGGTGGCCTCGGCGTTGCCGGTGAGGCTCGCCACAGCGGTGTTGCGCCAGAACCGCAGCGGGGCGAAGCGGGCCGGGACCTTCATGGCCACGGTGTCGTCGCGCCAGCTGATCTGGCCGGTGAGGGAGTTCTCTGGCGTGGAACCGGGCGCCTCGCGCCACAGGCCCGTCCAGACGTCGCTGGGGTCGCACTGGTAGTTGTCGTAGCAGTTGTAATGCTCGTCGGAACCGGCGGCCGCGCCTTCCTTGTAGGTGACCTGCGTGCGGAAGTCGTCCTCCCAGCGGATCTTCCAGTAGACCTCGTTCGCGCTGAAGAACGCCAGGTTGGTGCCGGCGTCGCGGGCTGCCTCGACGGCGTCGCGCTGCTCCTGCGACCAGTACTCGTCGTGTCCGACGGAGAGGAAGGCGTCGTGTTGCTGGATGAGGTTCCCGCGGCGGGCAGTGTCCACGTTCGTGGTGTAGCTGACGTCGTAGCCGTTGCGTTCCAACCACCGGAGCATGGGGTATTCGGAGTTGAAGAGGTAGTTCTCGGGCTCGGTGCCGCGGGTCTGGAACGGCCGGTTGAAGCTCACCTTGTGGGCGTGCTGGGTGCCGCTGTAGCCGTAGAGGTTGTAGCCGCCGTAGGCGTTGTAGGACTGCCACGTGGTGGTGGAGGCCTGGAAGAACACCTCTGAGGTGCTGGCGTCGTCACGCACGATGAAGGGGATGTGGCTGGCGAGATCTCCGCCGACGTCCTCGCGGGTGGGCCGGGCGATGTAGATGCCGGACACTGCGTCGGCCGGCACCGCCCACGACGCCGATGGGCTCCAGTTCCCACAGTCGAGCAGGTTTTCGGGGGCGGGTTCGGCCAGCTGGCATTCGGGCTGGTTGACCAGGGTGGGGTTGTCGATGGTGGCCACCTTCCGGGCACCGTCCCCGTCGTACCAGCCCAGCCGGTAGATGTCGATGCGGTAGTCGGTGGAGGGCGTGTCGATCTTGAAGCCGACGGTGCCGCCCACGTTGACGCTGATGTCGGTGGCGAAGCCCTGGATGGTGTCTGACCCGTACCCGTCGACGTCCCACTCAGTGGCGGGACTGCCGGGGAGTTGGTTCTCCGCGACGATCTGGTCGCCGGGCGCAGCCACCACCGGGCTCGGCGGGGCCGCCCAGAGCTGGGCCATCAGCACGGTGGCGATTCCAATCGCGATCCTGCGGCTGTGCCGTACGGGACGAGGATGTGTGGGCGTCGACATCGGTGTCTCCCTCAGAGGTGCCCGGCGTTCGCGAACCTTTACCGCAGGTCAGCCCGGGAACGCAATCATGACACAGGAAACTCGTGTTTTGGGTTGGAGGGAAAGTATTTTTCTCCCGTGAAATGGCTGTGGCTAGCGATGGAAGTGGAACGTGCCCTGTCAGTGGCGCATTGCAGGGGTTTCAGGAGAAGCAAACTACCGCGTCGTGGTTTCTTGGCTCAGGCCGCGGGAGGGTCAGATGACGGCGACTGCCGGGCCGCGGGATCCCTAGGATGGTCCGGTACCCCTTCGAGAGTGAGGCGCCATCCATGGCCACGACCATCCATCTGCGGGCCGACGGTGTCTCGCTCGTGCTGACCACCGACGGCGGGCTGCCTGAAGTCAGGCACTGGGGGGCCGACATCGGCGAGGTCACGGCAGCGGATATGCAGGCCATGCTCGGCGCCGCCGGCTACACGGCCGAGCACAACGCCATCCTGGCGCCGCTGCGCGTCGGGCTGCTGCCTGAGGCGCGTCATGGCTGGATGGGCACGCCCGGCCTGGTCGGCTCCCACGACGGCCGCGGGTGGACGCCGGCCTGGGAACTCGAGTCGGCCACCGTGGACGGCGCCGACGTGGAAGACGGCTTCACTGCAGCCGGCCCCGGCGCGGTGGTTTTCACCGCCACGGCACCGGACGCGGAGTTGACGCTGACACTGCGCGTCGAGCTGCTGCCTGAGGGGCTCGTCCGGGCACAGGCCACCGTCGGCAACACCGGTGAGGACGCCTTCACCGTCGACCAGCTCAATCTCGCGCTGCCCATCCCCAACCGCGCCGCTGAGGTGCTCGACTTCGGCGGCCGCTGGGCGTCCGAACGCGTGCCCCAGCGCTTCGACCTCACCATCGGCACCCACCGCCGGGAGGGGCGCCGCGGGCGCACCGGGCACGACGCCGCCTACATCCTGCACGTCGGCGAGCGTGGCTTCGGCTACGAGGGCGGCGAGATCTGGGCCGTCCACACCGCCTGGAGCGGCAACCACGTCCACTACGTGGAACGCGTCATGCCGGGGGTCCAAGTAGTGGGGGGCGGCGAACTGCTGCTGCCCGGCGAGGGTCGCCTCACGGCGGGGGAGAGCTACACGTCTCCCTGGGTCTACTTCAACCACGCGGCCGGCCTCGACGCGCAGGCCTGGCGCTTCCACCAGTACCTCCGCTCGCTCCCGGTCCACCCGGACAGCCCACGCCCGGTCACCCTCAACTCGTGGGAGGCCGTCTACTTCAACCACGACGCCGGGCACCTGAGCAAGCTCGTCGACCGGGCCGCCGACGTCGGCGTGGAGCGCTTCGTCCTCGACGACGGCTGGTTCGGCGCCAGGCGCGACGACACCGCCGGCCTCGGCGACTGGGTGGTGAGCGCCGACGTCTACCCCGAGGGACTCCATCCCCTCGTGGACCACGTACGGGAACGGGGCATGCAGTTCGGCCTCTGGTTCGAGCCGGAGATGGTCAACCCGGATTCCGACGTGGCGCGTGCCCATCCCGAGTGGATCCTCCAGCCCGCGGGTCGCCTCCCCGGTCAGTGGCGCAACCAGCAGGTGCTGAACCTCGCCGTCGACGACGCCTACCGCCACGTCCGTGACCAGGTCTCGGCCGTCCTCGCCGAGTACGCGGTCGACTACGTGAAGTGGGACCACAACCGCGATCTCGTCGACGCAGGCTCGGCCGTGGACGCCGGGCGGCCGGGCGTCTCCGCGCAGACCCGCGCGTTCTACCGACTGCTCGACGAACTGCGGGAACTGCATCCGGACACGGAGTTCGAGTCGTGCAGCTCCGGCGGCGCCCGCATCGACCTCGAGGTGCTGCAGCGCGTCGAGCGGGTCTGGGTCTCCGACAACATCGATCCCCACTCGCGCCAGCGCATGCTCTGGTGGACCGGCCAACTCCTGCCGCTCGAACTGATGGGCAGCCACATCGCGTCCGGCCAGTCACACACCACGGGCCGCAGCCACAGCATCGAGTTCCGCGCCGCTACCGCGCTCTTCGGCCACCTGGGTATCGAATGGGACCTCACGCAGGCCACCGAGGAGGAGCTCGGGGCGCTGCAGCTCATCATCGGCTTCTACAAGCAGGTACGTGAACTGCTCCACACCGGCCGCCTGGTCCGCGTCGACATGGGCAGCCCCCACCTCTTCCTGAAGGGTGTGGTCACCCCGGCGCGGGCGCTGTTCTCCCTCGCCGTGATCGACGAGCCGATGATGCCGGAGCTCGGCGAGATCCGGCTCCCAGGGCTGGAGCCGGACTCCCGGTACACGGTGTCCCTGGCCGGGCTGGGCCACGAGCTGGGCGTCATGACGGGCCGCCAGTTGGCGAGCGTCGGCATCCGGCTGGCCGGCCGCTTCCCCGAGGTGGCACTGCTGATCGACGTCGAGCGGGTGTGAGGGAGCCCACCGCACTGTGGGGGGACAGGGCGATGGGCTCGTTCGGGGGGAGGCGCCCTCAGGCACCCACGACGCGGGTCGCGCCCGCGAACGGCATGGAGTGGAGGGAGGCCACCCGAACGCCGGTGCTCGGGTTGGCCGCGTCGACGATCTGTCCGTTGCCGATGTAGATGCCCACGTGGCTGATCGGACTGTAGTAGAACACCAGGTCGCCCGGCTGGAGTTCACTCTTGGCCACCCGCTTCCCCACGGAGATCTGCGCACTTGAGGTGCGCGGAAGCGTCACGCCCACCTGCTTGTAGGCCCAGGAGGTCAGGCCGGAGCAGTCGAACGTCGACGGGCCAGCGTTCGCGTACCGGTAGGCGGACCCCACCTTGGTCAGTGCGGCCTTCGCCACCTGCTGGCCGACGGTGACGTCGGGGATGGACTTCTCCACCGGCACCCAGCTGAGCGCCGGGGCGGCAGCGGGGATCTTCGTCACGGCCGGCACGCTCGCCGTGGAGAACTGCACGATGTTGTTGATGACCCACGCCTTGGCCGAGGTGTAGGTGCCGGTGGCGGTCTCGATGGTGGTGGTCACCGCGTAGGAGCGGCAGGCGCCGCGGCCGGTGGCGGCGGTGTCGCACTCGGTCTTCCAGCGACGGCCGTCGGTGCCCGTCCAGCTGCCCGCCTGGGCGAGGGGATTGCTGCCCCAGGAGGCGCGGTCAGACGGGAGGTAGGTGAGCGTGTTGAAGACCCAGCCGTCGTGCGTGACGAACCGGCCCTGGTGGTTCACGACGCTCGTGGCCCAGATGTCGGTGCTGCATCGCACGACCTCCGGGGAATACATTTCACAGTTGGTGCGCCAGTAGCGGCCGTTGACCAGGTGGTGACCGGGCTGCGTGTAGACGCTGCCGCCGGCCGCCTGTGCGTCGCCTCCGTAGGCCACGCTCAGCGTCACGGCCATGACGGCCGCGACCAGGAGGTGGATCGCTCGCTTCAACATATGGGGGGTGCCTTCCGAATGAGTGACCCGGAGATAGTAGGCACCCGAACCTGAGAAATCCAAATCTGGTTCTCAGGAACATCTGTTTCATCGAAGAAGTAGCTGCTCGTCAGAGCCTGTTCAACTGGCTTTCACTGAAGAACTCTCAGGACTGCGTTCAGCACGAGGGGTTTCGCGCATCACTGCTGAATGGCCCCGTCCCCGGCGTACGATGTCACATGGAGTCCTACTGGTTTGCAACTCACCCTCCGAAGACTGATTTCACCGCTGCGTTCAGCGCCGGCGCCCACTACGACGTCGTCGTCGCCGGGGCCGGTCTCACCGGCCTCACCACCGCACTCCTCCTCGCACGCACCGGGCTGACGGTCGCCGTCGTGGAAGCACGCAGCGTCGGGGCCGTCACCACCGGAAACACCACGGCGAAACTGTCCCTGCTGCAGGGCTTGTCCCTCAGCGGCATCCGTTCACATCAGAGTGAGAAGGTGCTACGCGCCTACGTCGAGGGTCAGCGCGAAGGCCAGGCGTGGCTGGTGCGCTTCCTGGAGACCGAGGGCGTCGAGTTCCAACGCCGCACGGCCTACACCTACGCCACCACCTCCGACGGCGCGGGCAAACTGCGCAAGGAACTGGAGGCCTGTCAGGCCGCCGGCCTGGAGGAGGTCGTCTGGACGGACCAGACCGAGCTCCCGTTCGCCACCACCGGAGCCCTCACGATGCTGGACCAGGCGCAGATCCACCCCCTCACCGTCCTCGACGCACTCGCGGGTCAACTGCTCGCCCACAACGGCGTCGTGTTCGAGAACACGCGGTTGCTGAACGCTGAGGGCGATTCACCAGTGAGGGTCACCACCAACCGCGGTGAACTGACGGCCGGCCGGGTGGTGCTGGCCACCGGCACCCCGCAGCTCGACAGGGGCGGCTACTTCGCCAAGCTGGTGCCCTCGCGCTCCTACGCCACCGCGCACCGCGTCTCGAGCGGGCAGATCCCGCAGGGCATGTACCTCAGCGCCGACAGCCCCACCCACTCGCTGCGCACCCTCGACGACGGCCCGGAGCAGCTTCTGATGGTGGGCGGCCATGGCCACACCGTCGGCCGAGCAGATTCGGAGGCGGCCGCGCTGCAGAGCCTCGTCGCTTGGGCCGACTCGGTCTTCCCCGGCTTGGAGATGACCCACTCCTGGTCAGCACAGGATTACACCACCGTGGACCGCGTGCCGTATGTGGGGAAGCTGCCCGGCGGGCACGGCGACATCTTCGTGGCCACCGGCTACAACAAGTGGGGCATGACCAACGCTGTGGCGGCCGCGCTGAACCTCAGCGCCCAACTGCTGGGCGGTTCCATGCCCTGGGCAGAGACGCTCACGGACCGCGGCACCTCCGCCAGCGCCGTCGGCGAGGCGCTGAGCGCCAACGTGAAGGTGGCCGGGCACCTCGCCAAGGACTGGCTCCGCGGCGAACTCAGCTCGCTGCCCGACGACCCGCCCGCCGAGGGCAAGGGCGTCGTGGGCCGGCTGGACGGGAAGCCGGTGGCGGCCAGCACCGTCGGTGGTGTCACCTGCCGGGTCTCCGGGGTGTGCACGCACCTGGGGGGCGTCGTGCGTTGGAACGACGCGGAGAAGTCCTGGGACTGCCCCCTGCACGGGTCGAGGTTCGCGGCAGACGGCACCGTGCTCGAGGGCCCCGCGCTGAAGGACCTGGGGAAGGCCTAGGCTTCGCCCGGCTCCGCGCGGGGCGCTGCGCGCATCTTTTCGGCGGACGGCACGACGGGCACCTCGACAGCTTCGGGGTGTCCGTTCTCGTCGTGGCCCTTCCCGAACGGGAGGAGGTGCATGATCGCCACGAGGATGGCGCCAGCGATGATGCCGATGACTGCAGAGAAGAACGTGTTGATCAGCCAGCCGAGGAGGCCCCCGCCGACGGCCGCCTCAAGGTCGTGCACGAAGTTGTAGATGGGGTGGAACCCGAGGTCGTGCATGCCGACGAGCAGGATGTGGCCGCCCACCCACAGCATCGCGGCGATCCCGACGGTGGACAGCACGCTGAGCACCACCGGCATGGCCTTGACCAGGCCCTCTCCGAGGCGCTTCGAGTTGGGCTTCGCGGCGAGGTGGAGGCCCAGGTCGTCCATCTTGACGATGATGGCCACCACGCCGTACACCAGCACGGTGATGGCCAGCGCCACCGCCACCATGGAGGCGGCGCGCATCCAGAAGCCGAGATCCGTCACCTCGTTGAGTGAGATCACCATGATCTCCGCCGACAGGATGAAGTCGGTGCGGATGGCCCCGCTCACCATGGTCTTCTCGTGGTCGGCGCCCTTGACCAACGCCGGGGCCTTCTTCGCCTTGGAGTGGCCGGTCACCGATTCCCAGATCTTCTCCACGCCCTCGTAGGAGAGGTAGAGGCCGCCCAGCATCAGCAGCGGTGTCAGGGCCCAGTTCGCGAACTGGCTGAGCAACAGGATGGCGGGGAGGATGAAGACCAGCTTGTTGACGATGGAGCCCTTGGCGATCCGCCAGATCACCGGCAGTTCCCGATCAGGGGAGAAGCCCTGGACGTAGCGGGGGGTGACCGCCGTGTCGTCGACGACGACGCCCACCGCTTTGCTCGACGCCTTGGCGGCGGCCGCGGCCACGTCGTCGACGGAGGCGGCCGCAGCGCGCGCGATCGCGGCGATGTCGTCCAGGAGGGCTGCGAGTCCGCCGGCCATGGGTGCTCCTACTTTCGGGGTCAGTGACACCGCATTCTAGGCGGGTCAGTGTGTCAGCAGCGAGATCCAGCGCTGCAGGGTGGGCTCGAGGCGGCCGTGGATGCGTAAGGTGGCGACGTCGTCGCCGCGGGTGCTGCCGTCGTTGGCGATGATGACCTCCTTGCCCTCGCGGGCGGCCCGGCGGGCGAACCGAAGGCCGCTCATCACGGTGAGGCTGGAGCCCAGCACGAGCAGCACGTCGGACTCGTCGAGCAGCGCGTGGGCGGCGGCCACGGTGTCGCGATGGGCGTTCTCGCCGAAGAAGACGACGTCCGGCTTCAGCATGCCGCCGCAGGCCGGGCACCCTGGGTAGACGAAGTCCTGGGTGCGGTCCACCTCGGCGTCGCCGTCCGGGGCGGCCGCCGCGTCGGAGGCGAGTTGCTCGAGGTGGGCGGCGAACGAGGGGTTGAGCTGGAGGAACCGCTGCTGCAGCTCGTGGCGACTGATCTGCCGTCCGCACTCGAGGCAGAGGACCTGCGCAAGGTTGCCGTGCAGGTCGAGGACGGGGTGCGAGCCGGCTTTCTGGTGCAGGCCGTCGACGTTCTGCGTCACCACCCCGGTGAGCGGGGTGAGCCGGCCCATCCGGGTGAGCAGATGGTGTGCCTCGTTGGGCTCCGCTGAGGCGAACGAATGCCAGCCGACGGTGGAGCGCGCCCAGTAGCGACGCCTGCTGAGATCTGAGCCCACGAATTCCTGGAACATCATGGGGGAGCGGGGCACCGCGTCGCGGCCGCGGTAATCCGGCAACCCGGATGCGGTGGACATGCCCGCCCCCGTCAGCACCATGGTGGGACGCCCGCGGAACAGGTCCACGGCGGCCCGCAGGTCGTCGTCGTGCGACTGGCGCCCGAAGCTCCCCGTGCCCGGGCCCCAGGCGCCCGTGTTCGGGAGCACGACGGGACCGTCAACCGCGGTGCGGAACCAGCCACCCACATCGCGAGGAGTCATGGCTCAACGATAGTGGCCGACCCGCAACGTGCGGGCCGGCCACCATGGCTCAGAGTGGCGTCGGTTGACGTCACAGGGGGTTGCGGTCGTCAGAACGCACGTCCTCCACGGAGCGCTGCGTCTGACCCTTCACCTCATCGACGGCGTGCTGGGCATCGTCCTTCACGTGGCCGGTGCCCTCCTGGGCCGCCTCCTTCACGGAGTCGGCGGCCAGCTGCGCGGACGGTTTCAGGTTGTCCATGGCGTCCTGCGCCATCACCTTCGCCTCGTCCATGAGCGGCTGGGCCTTCTCCTTGGCCTGGCTGGCGAGCTCCTGCTCCGTGCGGCTGGACGGGATCAGCCCGCCGATGAGCGCGCCCAGCCCGAAGGCGATCAGCCCCGCGGAGATGGGGTTGCCCTGCGTGGAGCGCCGCACCTTGTGCGGGGCCTCCTGCACCTTGTGCGTGGCGTCGTCGACGGCGTGGGCCATCGTGTCGCGGGCGTCACCCACGCGGTCCTTGGCGTCGCCCATCATGCCCTCGTCGTACGGGTCGTAGGGAGAGCCGAACACGCGCTCCTTGAGGCCGCGGGCGCTGCCCTTGACCTTGTCCATCTGGCGCTGCGCCACCCGTGCCGGGTTGGCGGAGTCTGCCAGTGCGTTCACGTTGTTGCTGAGGTCGGTGCGGGTCCGCTCGATGTCGCGACGGATCTCTTCGGGGTTGTCTGTCATCGGTTCTTCTCCTCATGGCCGGTTGCGGCGGCGGGAATCTTGCTGACGGTCTCAGTGGTCTTCGGCAGACCCTTCATCTTGGTGAACTCGGACTTGCCGGTCATGGCCAGGATGAGGGCGATCACGAGATAGATCACGCCCACGATCAGGCCGGACCAACCCAGTGCCGGCTCCGCGTAGCTGCCGATGAGGATGGCGATGCCCCACCACGCGGCCAGCGACAGGAACAACAGACCGAGGTAGCCGGTGACGGCGGCACCCGAGAAGAAGCCTGCGCCCTTCCCGGCGCGGGTCGCCGACTGCTTGAGTTCGACCTTGGCCAGTTCCACTTCCTGACGGATCAGGGTCGAGGCGTTGTCCAGCGCGTCGCTGGCGATCTCGCCCAACGACCGCGGGTCCGCGTCTCGGCGGTACTGGCCGGCCTCGTCAAAGGCTGTCGCGGGCGCGTGGTCACCAGGCTGCGGAGCGATGTCGTCCGCATGGTGCACGCGCTGCGCCTGTTCGGGGGTGTGACTCATAGGTTCCCCTGCCACGGGTTGGGCTGCGCCCCCGGCCCGGTGGACAGGGTGGGGGGCACTTCGCGGCCGTAATCGGACGTCAGGGGCGTCTCGGCCGAAGTCGTCAGGGCATAGCCCGGGGCGTCACTGCGCGGATAGTAGCCGCTGGTGTCGCCGGCGAGCCGGGGCACGTCGTCATCCGAAGCCGCGTCCTTGAGTCCGCGGGAAAGGCGTCCGACGACGAGGCCGGCGCCGGCCGCGATGGCCAGGAACGTCCACGGGTTGCGCGACGCGTAGCGGCGCACGCTGGTCATGACCTGGTCGGGGTCGTTGTCCCGGAGCCACGAGGACGCACGGCGACCCCAGTCGTGTGCGTCACCCGCGAAGTGGGTGAGCGGGCCGTCGGTTTGGGTGTTCGCCGACATCACACCGAGTTCCTCGGTGAGCGCGTCGACCGTGTCCGCCAGCTTGGCTTGGAGCGTGTTCGCCTGGGACCGGAGTTCGCCGACACCCTCATCAAGGAGACGTCTGCCCTGGAACTTGGCCTCCTGGGCGACCTGCCCTGCTTCGAACTTGGCGGTGTCGAGGACGTCGCGCCCGGCCTCCGCGGCCGTGTCCTTGACGTCGCGGGCAGGGCCCTTCAACGAGTCTGCGGCCTGTTCGGTACGTCCTGGCGTCGTGGCGTCGGCGTCGAACCCGCGGTACCCGGAGTCAACGGGGACCTGGGGCTCGGTGGGGCGAGGCTCGAAATCGTGGGAGGACATAGGTGGGACTCCTCTCGTAGTGGTGCGCGGCTGAAGAGCCGTACAACGACGCTAGTTGGCTGCGGCCTCGACTGACAGGCCCCTAAAGGTGTGAATTCAGGGGTGGGGTGGGAGTAAAATCGCGCCCGCCCTTTCTCACCAAGCCGGCCCGATGCGGATATCTCCCAGGGGGTCGTCTATTTTTCTCCTATGAGTGCTGAGACAACCAGGCCCAGGAAGTTCTCCTTCGGGCTGCTGCCCCAGATCGTCGCCGCCATCGTGCTCGGCGTGCTGCTGGGCACCGTGTTGCCTGACTGGGTGACGCGCATCTTCGTGACGTTCAACGGACTGTTCGGACAGTTCCTCGGATTCGCCATCCCGCTGATCATTCTCGGCCTCATCGCCCCCGCCATCGCCGATCTCGGCCGCGGCGCCGGTAAGTGGCTGGCTATCACGGCCGGTCTGGCCTACCTCTCCACCCTGCTGGCTGGTTTCATGGGCTACGGCGCCTCCATGCTGGTGCTGCCCAGGGTGCTGCCGGCCGACGGCGCGCAGTCCCTCACCAACCCTGAGGAGTCACTGCTGGCACCCTTCTTCGAGCTGCCCATCCCGCCGCTCTTCGGCGTGACCACGGCCGTCGTGCTCGCCTTCGTGGTGGGCATCGCGCTCACGGTCGTGGAGGGCGGCGCACTGCTGCGCGGTTTCCGCGAACTGCGTGACCTGGTCAACTGGGTGATCGCCAAGATCATCATCCCGCTGCTGCCCATCTACATCTTCGGCATCTTCCTCAACATGACCCAGGGCGGCCAGGTGGCCACCGTCATCGTCACGTTCCTCGGCGTCGTGGTGTTCGTGTTCATCCTCACCTGGATCATGCTCGTGCTGCAGTTCCTGGTGGCGGGCGCCGTCGTCGGCCGCAACCCCTTCCGGATGCTGCTCAACATGCTGCCCGCCTACGCGACCGCCCTGGGCACCTCCTCGTCGGCCGCCACCATCCCGGTGACGCTGCGCTCCACGCTGAAGAACGGCGTGTCCCAGCCGGTGGCGGCCTTCGCCGTGCCGCTGTGCGCCACCATCCACCTGGCCGGCTCCATGATCAAGATCACCTGCTTCTCGATCGCCGTCATGATGCTGTCCGGCAGCGCCATCCAGCCCGGTCTGATGATCGCGTTCATCTTCATGCTCGGCGTCATGATGGTGGCAGCACCCGGCGTGCCGGGCGGCGCGATCATGACGGCTGTCGGCCTGCTGTCGTCGATGCTGGGCTTCACCGACGCCCAGGTCGGCCTCATGATCGCCACCTACATCGCCATCGACTCCTTCGGCACCGCCACCAACGTCACGGGCGACGGCGCCATCGCCGCCATCATCGACAAGTGGGTCCGCTCCTCCAAGAGCCAGGAACAGCTCGCCGAGGAGTCGGCGGCCAAGGCGGACGCCGAGGCGGTAGACGCGCTGGCCAGCTGAGCCTGACGCCGACGGCGAACGTCGCTTCCGTCAATCCGCCGGTGTGGTGAGATGGAGCCATGACGACACACGTTGATTTCTGGTTCGACCCCGTCTGCCCCTGGGCCTGGATGACCTCCCGCTGGATGCTCGAGGTGGAGAAGGTCCGTGACGTGAAGACCACCTTCCACGTCATGAGCCTCTCCGTCCTCAACGACGGTCGCGACCTACCTTCCGATTACCAGGAGCTCATGGACAAGGCCTGGGTGTCGGCTCGCGCGGCGCTGCTCGTCGAACAGCGCCACGGCTCTGAGAAGCTGCTCGAGTTCTACACGGAGATCGGCACCCGCTTCCACCTCAACGATGAGGAGCGCTCCCCGGAAACCGTCAGGGCGGCGCTCGCCGCCGTCGGGGCTGACGCCGACATCGTCGACATCGCCCGGACCCGCGACATCGACGACGACCTGCGCCGTTCACACCACGAGGGCATGGACCCGGTGGGCGACGAGGTGGGCACCCCGGTGCTACGCGTCAACGGCATGAGCCTGTTCGGACCGGTCATCTCGCCCGCGCCGAAGGGCGAGGAGGCGGGCGACCTGTTCGACGGTTTCGTGAAGGTCACCGCCTACCCCGGGTTCTTCGAACTGAAGCGCACCCGCACCGTCGGGCCCATCTTCGACTGAACCCGGGCCCGTTAGGGGCGACCCCGGAGTCGGCGGGCACAACCGCGTCACTATCTTATGGTTCATGACTTCGGTTCTCGTCGGGTACGCCACCCGCACCGCCTCCGCCCGCGACGTCGCACTCACCGTCGCAGATGTCCTTCGTGAGGGCGGCCACGACGTGCGCGTGGCCGACCTCAAGGACAAGCCCGCCGTCGACGGGGCCGGTCTCGTGATCTTCGGCAGTGGCATCAACGCCAACAACTGGTACTCCGAGGCAACGACGTGGGCCGCCTCCCATGCCGAGGCCCTGAAAGGCACCAGGGTGGCGGTGTTCAACACCTGCCTCAGCGCCCAGGACCCGGCCGCGCGTGACCAGTCCCTTGCGTACAACGCGCCGATGGTGGAACTGACGGGTGCGGAGGCCAGCGAGTCTTTCGCGGGGCGTTACGTCCCCGGGAAGGTGGGCTTCTTCCGCCGCCTGTTGATGAAGTCGATGAAGCACGGCGAGCAGGACCACTTCGACCCCGCCGCCGTGCGGGCCTGGGCGGTGACGCTCACCCCCTAGCCGCGGCGTCGAGGAACGCTGCCCAGCCCTCCGTCGTGCTGAGGCGTTGCGTGATGCCGAACTCCTGCTGCAGGGCGCGGGCGGCGTCGCGGGTGGTGGCGTCGAAGTCGCCGTGGGCCGGTACGTCGCGCCCGAAGACCCAGCGCAGCACGCCCTGCACGAGCGTCACGTGCGTGCGTGAGCCCTCGTTGAAGCCGAACGGTTCGTAGCCGCTGACGCCGTTGTCGACGTGGATGTGATTGTGGTGCTGCTCGTTGTAGCGGTAGGTGAGCGTGTAGTTGAAGTGCTTCGCCAACGACGCCGCCAACCGCCAGTACAGGGCGAGCCGCGTGGGGTCCTCCCCGTAGAGGTCGTAGCGGCAGGAGACCTCGGTGCCGTCCTCATGGGTGAGGACGCCGAAGTCGAACGCCCGGCCCGCGGCGTGCCAGGACCCGCACTTGTCGACGTGGGCGCCGTAGGTGGACACTGCCGCCAGCGCGCCCAGCCCGCTGACCGCCACCCAGTCGTCGGCCCAGCCCTGCAACTGCTCGACGAAGCGCGGGTCCGCGTTGAAGCTCTGTGGGGTGCCGGTGATCTCGTAGCGCAGGGGCGCTCCGCCGAGCGTGTCGAAGGCGGTCAGCGACTCAGGCGTGCGGCAGGCCACCGGCCCGTCCAGGGGCACGTCGAAGCCGGGGTCGAATCGCCCGCACGCTGCCAAGGGCAGCACCGCGGCGCCGAGGAGCAGCGCGCGGCGGGACGTCATGGCAGCCAGCGTAGATCCGCCGCCAAGCCCCCCGCCATCCGCCGGAAGTGCCGGCCGACCCTGACGTGCCTCAGGTGGCCCGCCGCGCCACGCGGAACCACCGGTAACCGTAGCCGTCGAGCGGCACCTCCAGGCCGCCGCCCTCGTGGTGGATCACGGCCTCGCCGTCCAGCAGGTCCTCCACCACGTCGTCGTCCCCGAAGACGTCCGTGAGGGAGACGACTGTGCCGTCGGAGGAGAAGTTGTGGAGCGCCACGACGGAGGAGTCGTCCAACTGCAGGCGGTGCGCAAGCACGGAGGGGGTCTTGTGGTGCTCCAGCACGCTGAAGTCGCCCCAGCCCAACTCGGGCCGCCGTCGGCACACGCTGATCAGGGTGCGGATGAAGGACCACAGCGAGCTGGGATCGTGCTCCTGGTCGGCGACGTTGACGTGCTCGGGGCCGAAGCCGTCGGCCACGGGCGGCTGGATGAGCTTGCCGGGGGAAGCGCTGGAGAAACCTCCGTTGCGCCCGCTGTCCCACTGCATAGGCGTGCGCACCGACATGCGCCCCTCGGCCGAGAGGTCCTCGCCCATGCCGATCTCCTCGCCATAGTACAGCGTGGGGGAGCCCGGCAGCGAGAACATCAGTGAGTAGGCCATCCGGACGCGGCGGGGGTCTCCGGCGAACATGGGTGGGAGCCGGCGCTTGAGGCCGCGGTTGTAGACCTGCATCTCCTCCTCGGGGCCGAAGGCCTCGAAGACCTCCTGGCGCTCTTGGTCAGTGAGCTTGTCGAGGGTGAGTTCGTCGTGGTTGCGCAGGAACGTGGCCCACTGGCAGGTGGGGTGGATCTCGGGGCGGTCCAACAGCGCCTTGATGAGCGGCGCCGGGTCCTCGCGGGCGAAGGACAGGTAGCAGGCCTGCATGGCGATGAAGTCGAACATCATGTGGAGCTCGTCGCCGCGGTCCTCACCGAAGTACTTCAGCTGCTCCTCGTGCGGCACGTTGACCTCGCCGAGCAGCATGGCGTCGCCCTTGCGGCGGCCCAGGAAGTCGCGGATGCCGCGGATCACGTCGTGCGGGTCCGTGTACTGGGTGGGCGTCGTCGTGGTCTCGGAGTTCTGCAGCAGGAAGGGCACGGCGTCGACGCGGAAGCCGTCGATCCCCAGTTCCAGCCAGAAGCCGACGGTGCGCAGGAGCTCGTCCATCACCTTCGGGTTGGCCACGTTGAGGTCCGGCTGGTGGCTGTAGAAGTGGTGGAGGTACCAGGTGCCGGTGCGCTCGTCCTTCGTCCAGATGCCGTCCTCCTCGCCGGGAAACACGACTTCGGCCGACGTGTCGCCCGGGTCGTCGTCGCGCCAGATGTAGTAGTCGCGGAACTTGTTGGTGGTGCTCCGACGCGACGCGACGAACCAGGGGTGCTGGTCCGAGGTGTGGTTGATGATGAGGTCTGCGATGACCCGGATGCCGCGGCTGTGGGCGGTGCGGATGACCTCCAGCAGCTCGCCGTGATTGCCCAGGCGTGGGTCGACGCCGTAGAAGTCCTTGATGTCGTAGCCGTCGTCGCGGTCCGGGCTGGGGTAGAACGGCATCAGCCACAGGGTGTTGACCCCGAGTTGGGCGAGGTAGTCGATGCGCTGGGAGAGCCCGGCGAGGTCGCCCACGCCGTCACCGTCGCTGTCCAGATAGGTCTCGATGTCCAGGCAGTAGATGATGGCGCTCTTCCACCACAGGTCGCTCGTATCGGTAATCCTCATGGGTCCATCGAAGCCAGGTCAGGCGAACTCTGGCAAGACCCGTGAGCCGAACTCCTCGATGAAAGGCTGCTGGTGCTGGCCCACGAAGTGGAGGTAGATGTCGTCGAATCCGAGTGCTGCGTACTCCTGAATCCAGGCCACGTGCTGGGCCGGGTCGTCGGAGATGCGCACCGCACG
Source organism: Tessaracoccus sp. MC1865 (assembly GCF_017815535.1). NCBI lineage: Bacteria > Bacillati > Actinomycetota > Actinomycetes > Propionibacteriales > Propionibacteriaceae > Tessaracoccus > Tessaracoccus sp. MC1865. Next base: position 65,273 of record NZ_CP072596.1, read on the forward strand.
GCGGACCTCGTCGACGGTGATGTGGGACGCCGCCACGTCGAAACCCTCCACGGTGGCGATGTCCCAGGTCAGGGGTGCGCCCACCGCGTTGCCCGCCCACTGCTCGTGGGCGATGTGCTCCGCCCTCTCCAAGCTGGGGGCCCAGCTGAGGTGCAGCTGGAGCGCGAGTCGGCCCCTCCCGCCGGCGCCCCGGTAGGCGTCGATGACCCGGCGGAGGGAGTCGTGGTCCTGGTTCACCGTGATGAGGCCGTCGGCCCACTGCGCGATGCGCGCGGCCGATTCAGCCGAGACGGCCGGGCCGATGAGCAGCGGCCGTTCCTCAGGCCGGTCCCAGATGCGCGCGCAGTTCACGGTGACCAGGCCGTCGTGGGAGACCTCCTCACCGTCGAGCAGGCGGCTGATGATGCTGACGCATGCGTCGAGGCGTTGTTCGCGAACCTCCTTGCGCGGCCAGACGTCGCCGGTGATGTTCTCGTTCATCGCCTCGCCGCTGGCGAGCGCCGTCCAGAAGCGGCCCGGGAACATGGAGGCCAGCGTGCCGATCTTCTGCGCCATGACGGCCGGGTGGTAGCGCTGGCCCGGGGCGGTGACGCAGCCGAACGTGAGCCCGGTGGTGGCGAGCGCCGCGCCCAGCCAACTCCAGGTGTACCCGGAGTGGCCCTGCGCCGTGGACCACGGCACGAAGTGGTCTGAGCACATGGCCATCTGGAACCCGGCCTGTTCTGCGAGTTGAACGTCGGTCAGGAGCTGGCCGGGGGCGATCTGCTCGTGGGAGGCGTGGAAGCCGAGTCGCGTCATGGCCTCTAGTCCAGCCCATCCGGGGCCAGGGCGCAACGGTTTCGGCTACTTCAGGAGTGCCTCGCGGAGGGTGTCGAGGCCCACGGAGCCGAGGTCCAGGGCCCTGCGGTGGAACGACTTCACGTCGAACGCGTCGCCTCCCCGGGCCGCTGCCTCGTCGCGCGCCTGCTCCCACAGCCGCTGGCCCACCTTGTAGGACGGCGCCTGTCCGGGCCAGCCGAGGTAGCGGTCCAGTTCGAAGCGCAGGAACTCTTCGGCCATGTTGGCGTTGGCCTTGAAGAACTCCCAGGCCTTGGGCTCGTTCCAGGTGCCGCCGCCCCATTCCTCCGGCGCTTCCTTGCCCAGGTGGACGCCGATGTCGAGGACGACGCGGGCAGCGCGCATGCGCTGGGCGTCGAGCATGCCCATCCGGTCTCCGGGGTCGTCGAGGTAGCCGAGGTCCGCCATCAGGCGCTCCGCGTAGAGGGCCCAGCCCTCGCCGTGACCCGAGACCCAGCACGCGAGCCGGCGCCAGTGGTTGAGGAGCGCGGAGCGGTAGATCGTCTGGCCCAGCTGGAGGTGATGGCCCGGGACGCCCTCGTGGTAGACGGTGGTCTTCTCGCGCCAGGTGCCGAAGCGCTCGACGCCCTCGGGCACCGACCACCACATGCGGCCGGGGCGGGAGAAGTCGTCGGAGGGGGCGGTGTAGTAGATGGCACCGGTGTTGCTGGGGGCGATCATGCACTCGAGCCGGCGCACCGGGGCGGGGATGTCGAAGTGGACGTCCGCCAGTTCGGCGACCGCCTGGTCCGAGGTCTCCTGCATCCAGCGCTGGAGGGCGTCCACGCCGTGGAGCTGGCGGTTGACGTCGTCGTCGAGGCGCGCCATGGCCTCCTCCGGTGAGGTGCCCTCGCCGTAGAGCTGGAGGGCGACGTCGTCCTGCTCGGCGACGATGCGGTGGAGCTCTTCGCGGCCCCACTCGTAGGTTTCGTCAAGGTCGACACGGGCACCCAGGAAGTAGCGCGAGAACCGCTCGTAGCGCTCCCGGCCCACGGCGTCGTCCTTCGGGGCGTGGGGGGCGAGCTCACGCAGCGCCCCGGCGAGCCGGCCGTACGCCTCGCGGGCGACGTCAGCGCTGCGGAGCAGCGAGGCGGAGGCAGCGTCCGGCACCTGCGCGCCCTCGGCGAAACGGGTCCAGAAAGAACCGACGCCGGCCAGCTCCTCTGCCTGCTTGACGCCCAGCTCGATCTGGCGGAGCGCAGGGAACGGGCCGTCGGCGTGGGCAGCCGCGTAACGGAGCGATTCGATGTAGCCGTCCACCGCCGTCGGCACGGTGGCCATGCGCTGGTCGATGACCTCCCACTGTTCGAGGGTGTCCGTGGGCATCAGGTCGAAGATGTCGCGGATGCCCTGCAGCGGCGAGGCGAGGTTGTTGAGCGTGGCGTAGCTCTCGCCGGCGTCGTGGAGTTCGAGTTCGAGGCCGAGCCGCTCGTTCATGGCGGCGGCGGTGACCTCGTCGATCTCATCCTGCGGGGCGGTCTGCCGCACCTTCGCCAGCGTGGCGCGCGTGGCGTCGGCGAGGGCGTCGAGGCCGGCCGGGGAGAAATCGTCGAGGAGATGGTCCTGGCCGGGGATGCCCCAGTTCGTCGCGGCGATGGGGGAGAGCTTGGCCAAGGTCTCGACGTAGTCGTCGGCCATCTGGTCCAGGGGCGAGCTTGGTCGCGCGGGCGTTTCTGTCATGGATCCGACGCTAGCACCGGCCTCTGACCGTACGGCGAGGGGATCCTCACGGCTCAGGCGTCGGCGAGCATGTCCTTGACGAGCGGGACCACCTCGGTGCCGTAGAGCTCGATGGAGCGCAGGATCGCCTCGTGAGAGAGACGGCCGGCGGACACCTTGAGCTGGTAGCGGGTGGCGTCGAGTGCCTTCATGCCGTCGGCGATCTTGCGGGCCACGGTCTCCGGAGAACCCACCGCCATGGAGCCGTGGGCGGCCTCGTGCTCGAAGTGCTCGCGGCCCATCTGGCCCCAACCGCGCTCACCGCCGATGCGGCGGCTCTGCTCGAGCCACGCGGGGTAGAGCTGCTCCAGAGCCTCCTCGTCCGTCGGCGCCACGTGACCGTACGTGTGGTAGCCCACGGGCTGCGGCGCCTTGCCCAGTTCCTCGAGGGCCCGACGGTGCAGTTCGGCGAACGGCGCGAACCGGGCGGTGGGACCGCCGATGATGGCCAGCATGAGCGGCAGGCCGTGCGACGCGGCACGCACCACGGACTGGGGGCTGCCTCCCACGGCGACCCACGTCTTGAGCGGCCCGTCGGCAAGGGTGGGGAAGAGCTCGACGTCCTTGAGGGTCTGGGTGAGCTTGCCCTGCCAGCTGTGCCTGCCGCCTTGGATGAGTTGGGCGAAGAGGGCGAGCTTCTCCTCGAAGAGCTCCTCGTAGTCGGCCAGGTTGTAGCCGAACAGGGGGAACGACTCGGTGAAGGAACCGCGCCCCACCACGATCTCGGCCCGGCCTGAGCTGATGGCGTCCAGGGTGGCGAAGCGCTCGAACACGCGCACCGGGTCGTCGGAGCTGAGGACCGTGACGGCGGAGGCCAGCTTGATGTGCTGGGTGCGGGCGGCGATGGCCGCGAGCACCATCTCCGGCGAGGACACGGCGAAGTCGTCGCGGTGGTGCTCGCCGATGCCGATGGCGTCCAGGCCCACCTGGTCGGCGAGGATCCCCTCATCGACGACGTTGCGCACGACCTGGTCGTGCGGCAGCAGCGTGCCGTCGGCGGCCGCCGTGACGTCGCCGAATGTGTCGATGCCGAATTCAAGCGTTTCGAGGTCCATGCCCACTCCAACAATGTTTAGGGTTCAACTATTCCCGGAGTCTAGCCGATCAAGCGCCGGTGACCTTGGTGGGCACCCTGGACTCCTTTAGACTCGGCGCTGGCGACCCGCCCCGGACGACGGATCAGTACCCGGTGAAGACAAGACTGGCCCCCTCGCGTGAGGGCAGTGCAGAAGGAGTTGTGTCTTCATGGATTGGGTCATCCTGCTCGCCTCCGGTGTGATGGAGGCCGTCTGGGCCACCGCGCTCGGCCGCTCGAACGGGCTCCGGCGCCCCCTGCCCACCATGGTCTTCGTGGTGGCGTCCGTCCTCAGTCTCATTGGCCTCGGGGTGGCGCTCGACACGCTGCCGACGGGCACGGCCTATGCCGTCTGGACCGCCACCGGCGCTTCGCTCACCGTGATCTGGGCGATGGCCACGGGCGCGGAGCCGGCCAACGTCAAGAAGGTCCTCCTGCTGGTGGGCATCGTGACGTGCGTCGTGGGCCTGAAGGTGGTGGCGTGATGCGGCTGCCGCAGTCCTGGGCCTGGCCCGTCCTCCTGGTCAGCGCCGTCCTCGAGGCGGTGTGGGCCAACGCGCTGTCGGCCAGCGAGGGTTTCGCGAGGCTCGGGCCCACCGTCGTGTTCCTCGTGGCGGTGGCACTGTCCACCGTCGGCCTCGGGTTGGCGATGAAACACATCCCTACGGGGACGGCCTATGCGGTGTGGACCAGCCTCGGGGCGGTGCTCACCGTGACCTACGCCACCCTGACCGGCCAGGAGGAGATGTCCTGGCTGAAGGCGCTGTTCCTGGCCGGCATCGTCGCGTGCGTGGTGGGCCTGAAGCGGATGGATCGGGACAGCCCTCACTGAGGAGATCCTCGCCGGCCGATGGGCACTGCGCCGGGCTGGCATTCTTGGAAGCCCAGTCACTGAGAAGGCACCCATGAAGCGACGCACGTTCCTCACTGTTGCCGCAGGCAGCACCGTGGTCTCGTGCGCGCCCGGCTCCCATCAGGAACCGACTGCCAGCTCCCAGCCTGTTGCCGTCGCGGACCCTGACATCGCGTCGCTCGGCGACGTCACGTTGACCGTGTGGGACCAGGAGGTCCGCGGGGGTCAGAACGCCACGATGGAGGCCTTGAACCAGGGCTTCCAGGACGCGTTCCCCAACGTGACGATCCGGCGACTGTCGCAGTCCTTCGACGACCTCCGCAAGCAGGTCACACTCGCGCTCTCCGGCAACGATGTGCCCGACGTGATGCAGGTCAACAACGCCCGGGCCGACATGGGGGCCTTCGTCCGTGCGGGTCAGATCCTCGACCTCTCCGGGTTCGCGGCCGCCTACGGCTGGGACGACCGGTTCGCCGGCTCGGTGCTGGGCAAGATGCGCTACTCACCGGATGCGGTCAGTTTCGGGGAGGGGAACCTCTACGGAGTGCCGCAGACGGGGGAGATCGTCGGGTTGTACTACCGGCAGGCGACCCTGGACAGGCTCGGCGGCGAGGCCCCCGGAACGTGGGAGGGCTACTTCGCCCTGCTCGACGCGGCGCGCGGCGACGGGCTGCAGCCGATGGTGCTCGGCAACCTGGACAAGTGGCCCGCCCTCCATGTGTTCGGGCCGCTCCAGGCTGCCTACGTGCCCACGGACGACATCATCAAGCTCGGCATGGGCAACTCGGGGGCCAGTTGGACCAGCGCCGCGAACCTCGAGGCGCTCACGAAGTTCGCCGCCTGGGGTGCGGAGGACTACCTGGGTGACTCTCCCAACGGCACGGACTACGACTCGGCCTGGCTCCACTTCGCCGAGGGCAAGGCTGCCTTCCTGCCGGCCGGGAGTTGGCTCGCCACCGACCTGCAGGATGCCGTGGGCGAGGGACTGCGCTTCATGGCTCCGCCCATGGGCCTCGACGGTGCGCTGGCCACCACCGGGGGTACCGGCATCCCGTGGTCCATCCCGTCGAGGGCGGCCCATCCGGAGGTCGCGGCCGCCTATCTGGACTTCATCACCAACGAAGGGGCCATGGAGACGGTCGCGGCCAACGGCGGGCTCCCCGTGCTGCGGGCAGGCGAGCTGGCGCCGGAGACCGGGGTGCTGCACGACGTCTTCGTGGAATTTGCGGCCGTGTCGCAGCGGGGCACGCTGTTGCCCTATCTGGACTACGCGACGCCCAGCTTCGGCGACACCGCGGGCGCGGCGTTCCAGGAACTGATCGGCGGCCAGAAGGACCCCGAAGCGGTGGCCGAGGTGCTCCAGGCCGACTACGCGGCCTTCGTCAGCTGAACAGAGCCGTGATCAGGGGCGCCGCGGTGGTGCCGCCGCTGTCGCCGACCTCCACGAACGCCGACACCGCCACCTTGTCGTTGTAGGCGATCATCCACGCGTGCGTCTGCTGGTTGCCCGTCGGTCCCCACTGGGCGGTGCCCGTCTTGGCGCCGATCATCTTGCCCTTCAGGGACTGCGCGGTGCCGGTGTCCACCGTCGCCTTCATCATGGCCTGGAGGCTCTGCGCCTCGGCGGCCGCCAGCGGAGCGGCCGTCGGCGACGCCTGGTGGCCCTTGACCAGCCACGGCACGACGGTGCGGCCGGCGCCCACGGAAGCGGCCACCGCCGCCATGCCCAACGGCGACATCGTGATCTGGCCCTGACCGATCATCGACGCGGCCCGGTCGATCCGGTTGCTCGGCGCCACTGTGCCGAAGTTCGACGTGAACCCGGCGTCGTAATCGGTGCCCACGCCCAGCGAACCGGCGGCAGCGGCCAGCTGGTCCGAGGTGACGGTGTCTGCGCCCGCGACGAACGCCGTGTTGCACGAGTACTTGAAGGCATCCGTGAGCGTGATGGCGCCGGTGTGGCTGTAGCCGGTGTAGTTACCGAAGGTGTAGGTGTCGATGGCGAGCGTGGGCGGGCACTGCACCGTCGACGACGGCGACAGCCCGTGCCGCAGCATCGCCAGCGACGAGACGACCTTGAACGTGGAACCGGGAGCGAACTTGCCGAACGTGGCGTGCGGATAGGTGCCACCCGACGGCGACTGGGCCGCCGCGAGCAACCCACCGTCGGCCAGGTTGATCACCACGAGCGACGCGAGACCGGGCTGCGCCGCGAGGACCGCTTCGGCCTTTGTCTGCAGGTCACGGTCCATGCTGAGGTCGATGCCTTCGCTGACGGATTCGTCCTGGAGGAACAGCGGGCGAGGTTCCATGGGGGTGGGCGACGGCGACGCGCCCTCCTCCGCCGCCCTGGACACCAGGTCCACCCGGATCAGGGGCACTCCGCGGAGCTGCTCGTCGTAGCGCAGCTGCAGGCCGGAGATGCCCACGCGGTCGTTGACGGTGAGCTTGCCGCCGGACTTCTCGATCATCTCCGCGGTGGGTTCCCCGATCGCGCCCAGGATGGGCGCCGCGAACGTCGAGCTGGGGCCCAGCACCGCACGGATCTCGCGCACGTGCCGGCCCGGCACATCGGCGACCCCGGCGGGGATCTCCGACTGGGGCAGCGTCTTGGCGATCACGAACGCCCGCGGCCCGCCGCCCAGCACCTTGGCCGTGAAGGCCTCCGCGTCGGCGCCCAGGAGGGTGGCCAGCTGGGCGGCGGAGGTGGCCCATTCGGCTTCGGCCAGCGCGGCCTTGTCGATGCCCACCTCGTAGAGCGCGCGCTCCTCCACCAGCGCAAGGCCGGTGTTGTCGTTGATCGGCCCGCGCTTGGCCTCCTCCTGCGTGAAGCGCAACCGCGTCGACCCCGTCAGCTCAGGGTGCGCCAACGTCGGCGACCACTCAAGCACCCACTGGTCGTCGCGGAGCGTGAACGCGGCGGGCGTGGCGTAGGTCCAGCCGTCCACGCCGAGCGGGTACGTCACCGTCAAGGTGCCGACGGCGCCCTCACCCTGGTAGGTCAGCTCGCCCGGTTCGAACGTGGGGTAGATGCCATCCATGCCGGCGAAGATCGTTTCGAGTTCGGCCTGCGCCGCGGCGTTGCTGGCCGACATCGTGAGCTTGGAGACATCCCTGGCAGTCAGGGCCGCGGCCACTTCCGCCAGGACGGAATCTGCGGCCGGCACGTCACCGGCTGGGCTTGCGGCCGTCGGCGACTCCTGCGGCTGGGGCGAGTCACCGTCGGCGCCCGGGGCGCAGCCCGAGGCGAGTAGGACGGCGGTCAGTGCCGCGGCCAGTAGTCGACGCATCAGGGACCTCCTCTTCGGCGCCACCCCAGGCTACCCAAGGGTGACGACAGCCCTCGCAGAACGCGCGGTGGCTTCCGGCGTTTCCGGGCTGGCGGTGCCGGACGGTAGACTTGATGAGTCATCGACGTTGGCCCTGAAGGGTACCGATGGCAGAAACCCCGCTTTCTCGCCAGTCAGGAGCTTTTGCGTGTCGACAAACGTGCCCCTCTGGGTCTGGGCGATCACTCTGGTCGCCATTCTGGCCCTTCTCGCGTTCGACTTCTTCTTCCACGTGCGGCAGGCGCACGAACCCACCCTGCGTGAGGCCACCATCTGGTCGGCCTTCTACGTGGGGGTGGCGATCCTCTTCGGTGTCATCCTGCTGATCTTCGGTGGCACCACCATGGGCGTGGAGTACTTCTCCGGCTATCTGCTGGAAAAGGCGTTGTCAGTTGACAACCTCTTCGTCTTCCTGGTAATCATCTCCAGCTTCGCCGTGCCTCGCGCGGACCAGCAGAAGGTGCTGCTGTTCGGCATCGTCTTCGCGCTGATCGCCCGCTCGGCCTTCATCTTCGCCGGCAAGGCGATGATCGACAACTTCACCTGGACCTTCTACCTCTTCGGCCTGATCCTCATCGTGACGGCTGGCAAGCTGCTGGCGCCGGAGAAGGAAGACTCGGAGGCGGACAACTTCATCATCCGCCTCGCCAAGCGCTTCCTCCACACCACGGACCACTACGACGGCGACAAGCTCTTCACCATGGAGAACGGCCGCCGGGTCCTCACCCCCATGCTGCTCGTGATGGTGGCCATCGGCGGCACGGACATCCTGTTCGCGCTCGACTCCATCCCCGCCATCTACGCGGTCACCACCAACGTGTACATCGTGTTCGCCGCCACCGCGTTCTCGCTGATGGGTCTGCGTCAGCTGTACTTCCTGATCGACGGGCTCCTGGACCGCCTCGTCTACCTGAAGTACGGCCTGTCGATCATCCTCGGCTTCATCGGCGTCAAGCTGGTGCTCGAGGCGCTGCACACCAACGCGCTGTTCTTCATCAACGACGGTGAGCCTGTCAACGTGTTCACGTTCGACGCGTACACCTCACTGCCCGTCATCATCGGCGTGCTGACGCTCACGGTCGTGGCGTCGCTGGTCTCGCCCAAGGGCAAGCTCATGGCCGCCGTCCGCCGTGTGGACCGCCTGGCCCACGGCTACCTGAGCCACGACTACCAGGGCGAGCCGGGCGAGCGCACCGCCAAGTACGAGGAGATGCTGGCAGCGCAGAACGCCCTCATGCGCTTCGACCGCGAGAAGGTCGAGGCCATGATGGAAGAGGTCGGTGCCAACTGGTCCGTCGAGAAGGCGGAGCGCGCGCACGCCGAGGCCGGCGACTACTGACGTGCAGCTGATCAGCGCCCTCAGGCGACTCTGGCGCCACGCAGCCTTCCGTCGGCTGCTGACCCTGCGGATCCTGAGCCAGGCTGCTGACGGCACACTCCAGGTGGGGATGGCCAGCTACATCCTGTTCTCCCCACAGTCGCAGGCCAGCGCCTGGGCGATCGGGGGGGTGCTGGCGCTCACCCTGCTGCCGTTCACCGTGATCGGCCCGTTCGTGTCACCGCTGCTGGACCGCTGGTCGCGACGCAATGTCGCCCTCTACTCGGACCTCACCCGGGCGGTCCTCGCCGCCACCATCGGCGTGATCATCGCCACGGGGGCCACGACGGGGGGCTGGGCCGTCGTGCTGTTCGGCGCCCTGCTGGTCGCGATGAGCATCAACCGGTTCATGCTGGCCGGGCTGTCGGCCGGGCTGCAGCACACCGTCGAGCAGGACGAGTACCTCACGGCGTCGTCGATCGTGCCGACGGTGGGGCCCATCGGGGTCGTCATCGGCGCGGTCGCCGGCTTCGCCGCCCGGTTCGCGCTCGGCGACGCGCTGGGGGCCAACAGGGCCGATGCCATGGTGTTCGGGTTGTCGGCGGTGATGTTCGTCGGCTCGGTGCTGGTGTGCCGCGGTTTCCACCGCGACGCCCTCGGCCCCGCCCCCGTTGACCCAGCCGCTGGCGGCGTGGGTTCCACCGTCGTCAGGCGGCGTTCGACCACGGAGGTGGTGGCCGGCCTGGCAGATGCCGCCCGCCATCTGCGCACCCGTCCCGTCGCGCTCCTGGCGCTGCTGTTGATGGCCGCCACACGGCTGCTGTTCGGCCTGCTCAGCGTCGCGGTCATCCTCGCCGCCAGGCACCTGTGGCACCCTTCGGACCGCCCGGAACTGGCGCTCGCCGACCTGACGGTCTGGGGCCTGGCCACCGGCGCCGGCTTCATCCTGTCGGCACCCGTGGTGCCCGTCATGGTGCGGTGGCTGGGGCTGCGTCGCACCTCGATCGCGGTGCTCCTGCTCGGCACGGCCACCTCGGCGGCGTTGGCCATCAGCTCCGCGAAGCCCGTGGTCTTCGTGACCAGCTTCTTCGTCGGCCTGGCCGTCCAGGCGTTCAAGGTCTGTGTGGACACCATCGTCCAGTCGCACGTGGAAGAGCAGTACAAGGGCCGCGTCTTCACCTTCTACGACATGTTCTTCAACGCCGCATTCGTGACGGCGGGGGTCGTGGCGGCCTTCGTGCTGCCCACCACGGGGCTCTCGACGGCGGCCTTCGTCGGCATCGGGGTGGGTTACGTGGCCTGTGCAGCGGTGCTGTTCGGGGCTGGGGCGCGTCTTGGGCACGCCACGTTCGAACGCGGGACGGAAGACCTCACCCGCGCGTCCTGAACGCCGGTGTCAGTCGGTCGCCTCGGCCCACAGCTCGCGGCGACGCGCGGCCTGCCGACGGTCCACCGCCCCCACCACGACGCAGGCCAGGGTGATCAACCCGACGAGCCACAACAGTTTGCGCATCATGGCGGCCAATCTACCCGGCCGGGCCTGGGTACCGCGGCTCACCAGCCGCGGGCGACCCAGTCAGCCAGCTGCGGGCGCTCGGCCCCGATGGTGGTGGAGGGTCCGTGCCCGGTGTGGACCACCGTCTCATCGGGGAGCGTGAAGAGCCGCTCGGAGATGGACCCGATGATCTGTTCGAAGCCGGAGTAGCCCCAGCGCGTGGCGCCCGGGCCGCCCTCGAAGAGGGTGTCGCCGGTGAAGACGCAGCCGAGATCCTCCGCCACTAGAGACACCGCCCCGGGCGTGTGGCCCGGGGTGTGGCGCACCTCCAGCTCGGTCCCCGCGACGGCGAGGTGCTCGCCGTCGAGCAGCGGGTTGAAGTCGTCGCCCGGGTGCTCCTCGTCCCAGAGGAACCTGTCGGCCTCGTGGAGCCGGATGGGCGGGCTGCCCACCAGGGGTGCCAAGTCCAGCACCGCACCGATGTGGTCCCAATGTCCGTGCGTCAGCACGATCTGCGTGACGCGCCGCCCGCCCACGAGTTCGACGACGGCCGAGGCGTCGTGGGCCGGGTCGATGATGATGGCCTCGGTGTCGTCGCCCACCAGCCACACGTTGTTCTCGAAGCCCTGGCCGGAGGCGGTCACCAGATGTTCGACGCGGGCGCTCACGCCCCGGTCCCGATCGGCTCGACGAAGGCCTGCGAGGCGAGGGTGATGAGCCGCTTGGATTCCTCGTTGTAGCCGATCTGGCGGGGGGAGTAGTGCAGTGTCTCGAGGATCTCCAGCGCATCGGCGACAGGGACGGTGAAGCGCACGCCGGCGCGGGCGGCGGCCTGCTCGGCGACCTCCAGGTACATGGGCAGCAGCCCGGCGCGGGTGGCGCGCAGCCGCTCGCCGAACTCGGGCACCCGCGCGGCCCGCAGCGACAGTTCCACCTCCGTGGCATGCAGTGCGGGGGACAGGTGCGCCACGTCGAGGATGGCGGTGACGATGCTATCCGCCGGGATCTCGTCGGGCATGGTGGCCAGCGCGTCCCGGATCCGGGCCGACGCCTCCTCGGCCACGGTCTGGGCGATCTCGATGCAGAGGTCGTCCTTGCTGGAGAAGTTCGAGTAGAAGGCCCCGCGTGTGAAGCCGGCCGCCTCACACACCTGCTCGACGCTGGTGGCGTCAATGCCACGGGTGCCGAACTCGCTGATGCCGGCCTCGACGAGGCGGGCGCGCGTGGCCCGTCGTCGGGCTGTGTCCAAGACCGTCATGTTGCTCACTTTCGCGACGGGTACAGGAATGTATTGAAATCGGTACACCGATGTATCCTGATGCCGGTACACCAGAGGATAGGGCAATCTCATGTCAGCTTGGCTTTACGCCGTCGGCAAATGGTGCTTCCGGCGCCGCCTCACCGTGCTCGCCATCTGGCTGGCGGTCCTCCTGGGCCTGGGCGGCGCGGCCGCGGCCTGGTCAGGGAGCTTCAACAACGACTTCGAAATCCCCTCCTCCAACTCCCAGGAGGCGTTGGAGAAGCTGAGGATGACGTTCCCGCAGGGTGCCGCATTGTCGGCCATGGCGGTGATCGTGCTCCCCGAGGGCGAGTCGGTCGAGACCTACCGGCCCCAGATCGAGGACGCTGTCGCCAGCTTCGCCGCGCTCGACGAGGTGGAGGCCGACGGCGCCACCTCGCCCTGGAACGAGTTCGTGGACGGACTCGTCTCCGACGACGAACGCGCGGCGCTGATCCAGCTGAGCCTCGGGTTCTCCGGAGTGACCCCGACCGCCGACGACCTGGCGCCCATCACCGAGGTGGCCGACGCCCTGCAGACGGAGCTGCCGCCGGGCAGCGAGGTCGCGATGGGCGGCGAGGCGTACAACATCGAACTGCCCGCGCTGAGCCTCATCGAGATCATCGGCCTGGTGGTGGCCCTCATCGTCCTCACCGTGGTGCTGGGGTCCCTCGTTGCTGCGGGACTGCCGCTGCTGACCGCCATCATGGGCGTCGGCATCACCACGGCGCTCATGTTCCTGCTGACGTCGGTCTTCGCCATCAACTCCACCACGCCCATCCTCTCCGTGATGCTCGGCCTCGCCGTCGGCATCGACTACGCCCTTTTCATCCTGTCGCGGCACCGCGACCAGTTGCGCCAGGGCCTCGAGCCGCAGGAGTCGGCCGGCCGCGCCGTCGGCACCTCCGGGTCGGCCGTCGTGTTCGCCGGCCTCACCGTCTTCATCGCGCTGCTCGGCCTGTCCGTGGCCAACATCCCGTTCCTGACCGTGATGGGCATCTTCGCTGCGCTCGGCGTGGCCCTGGCCGTCGCCGTCGCGCTGACCCTGCTGCCCGCGCTGATGGGGTTCATGGGCGAGAAGATGCGCCCCCGGGAACGCGCGCCGAAGGCCAGGAAGAAGTCCCGTTCCGGGACGGGTGCCTTCGCCTGGTGGGTGGGCGTCACCACCAAGCACCCGGTGGCCACCATCATCAGCGTCGTCGTGCTGCTCGGTGCGTTGACGATCCCGACGGTAGGGCTGCAGGTGTCGCTGCCCAACGCCGGCCAGCAGCGCGCGGAACAGCCCGCGCGGATCGCCTACGACCTCATGGCGGAGCACTTCGGCGAGGGCGTCAACGGCCCGCTCGTCGTGACCGCCGACATCATCGGCTCGACGGACCCCCTCGGCGTCATGGCCGACCTCAAGGCCGACATCGAGCGGATGGACGGCGTCGCCTCCGTGCCGCTGTCCACCCCCAACCCCAACGCCGACACGGGCCTCATCCAGGTGGTCCCCACCACCGGCCCGGACGACCCCGCGACCGCCGTCCTCGCCCGCGCGCTGATGGACCGACACGACGAGTGGCTGGCCGAGTACGACGTCAACACCAACCTCACCGGCATGACCGCCGTCCAGATCGACATCAGCGACAAGCTCACCCAGGCGCTGCTGCCGTTCGGGCTGCTGGTGGTCGGCCTGTCGCTGGTCCTCCTGGCCGCCGTGTTCCGCTCGGTGTGGGTGCCGGTGAAGGCGACGGTGGGCTACCTCCTCAGCGTCGGCGCGGCGTTCGGTGCCACCACTCTGGTGTTCAACCACGGCTGGCTGAAGGAGCTGGTCAACCTCGAGCGCGGCATGCCGGTCATCTCGTTCCTGCCCATCCTGCTGATGGGCATCCTGTTCGGCCTCGCCATGGACTACGAGGTGTTCCTCGTCAGCCGGATCCGTGAGGAGTACGTGCACGGCAAGAGCGCGCTCGACGCCATCCGCAGCGGCTTCGTCGCCTCAGGGCCGGTCGTGGCCGCTGCGGCCGTGATCATGTTCGCCGTGTTCGCGTTCTTCGTCCCCGAAGGCATGGGGCCGATCAAATCGATCGCGTTCGCGCTGGCCGTGGGCGTCGCTGTGGACGCGTTCCTGGTCCGTATGACGCTGGTGCCGGCCGTGATGACGCTGCTCGGCGACCGCGCCTGGTGGCTGCCCGCGTGGCTGGACCGCCTGCTGCCCACCTTCGACGTGGAGGGCGAGGTGCTCTCCAAGGAGATGGCGCTCAAGGAATGGCCCGGCGACGGGTCGGCGCTGCACGCCGAAGACCTTGAGGTGGAGGGCATCGTCGAGCCCCTCACCCTGTGGCTGATGCCCGGCCAGGTGGCCGGTGTCGTCGGCCCCGTCGGTGCCCGCACCGGCGCCCTCCTGGCGCTGGGCGGCAGGCTCCAGACCACCGGCGGCCGAGCCCGGGTGGCCGGCGCGCTGCTGCCCGAAGGAGCCGGCCGGGCCCGCCGTCGGGTGACCTACCTCGACCTGGCCCGTGTCGACGACGTGGCCTCCGCGCTGGAGAGCACCCGTCCGGCCACCGTCGTGATCGTCGACTCCGTCGACGTGGTGACGCCGGGCGCCGCGCGGGACGCCCTCGACCAGCTCATCCAGAACACCCGTTCGCGGGGCGCCGTCCTCCTGGGCGCCGCCAGCGCGGAGCACCTCATCGACCTGACCCCCGACGGCGTGCTGAACGTCGCCACACCCCTGCACGAGGAGACAAGGGCATGAGAAACACCCGCCCCACCCCTGCACAGATCGTTGCGATGGCCCTTGTGCCGCTGCTGGCCGCAGGCCTGATGCTGGGCCTGATCGGCCGTGGCGGCGAGAGCCGCATCGAGGCCGCCGTCGTGAATCTCGACCAGGCGGTCACCGTCGGCGACCAGTACATCCCCATGGGCCGCCAGCTCACGGCCGCCATGGTGGAGCGCGAAGGCGACAACATCAGTTGGACCCTCGCGGATGCGCCCAGCGCCACCGAGGGCCTCAGGTCCGGCCGGTTCTCCGCCGTCGTGACCATCCCGGAGAACTTCTCCGCCAACGCCACGTCCTGGTCCGAGAACGACGCGGCCAAGGCCGAGCAGGCCGGCATCCAGGTGGCGGTCAGCGACAACGCGCCGGTCACGGACGCCCAGGTGGCCGAGCAGATCGCCCGCATGGCCACCGACACCATCAACGCGCAGCTCACCGAGGGGTACCTCGACGGCATCTACGTGGGCTTCAACACCGTGGGCGAGCAATTCGGCACCATCGTCGACGGTGTCTCCGAGTTGGAGGACGGCGCCTCGCAGCTGTCCGACGGCGCGCAGCAGTCGGCCGACGGCGCCGCGCAGCTCAACGACGGCATGACGCTACTCAAGGACAACGGCGGCAAGCTGGCCGACGGTGGCGCGCAGCTCGCGGAGGGCGTGGGCGACCTCGCCGTGGGCGTCGGCGCCCTGAACACAGGCGCCGGCCAGCTCGCCTCGGGCGCCGACCAGTTGGCCGACGGCGTGGACCAGTTCGCGGGCCAGGCGCCCCGCCTCGTCGACGGCGCCGAGCAGTTGGCCGACGGTGTCGAGCAGTTCTCCGGACAGACTCCGGCCCTCGTCGACGGCGTGACGCAACTGGCGGACCAGGGCGGCCAGTTGCTCGCCGGGCTCCCCGAGTTCGCCGAGGGTTCCGCCGCGGTGGTCGGTGGGGTTGACCAGCTCAGCGACGGCCTCAACCAGATCATCACCGGCATCGAGAATCAGCCGGTCGACACCTCGGAGCTCGATCTGTTGGCCCAGGGCGCCCGCGCCACCGCCGACGGCGCTGCCGGGCTCAGCGGCGGCCTCACCCAGGCGGACCAGGCCCTGCAGGGCTACGCCTCCGGCGCCGTGCCCATGCCCGCCGAGGTCGCCGCGGTCGCAGACCAGATCGCGCAGGCCTTCACGTGCCCGGTGGAGGATCCGGCCACCTGCGAGATGCGCCGCCAGACGTTCGCGGCCGGCGCCGCCGCGGGCGTGCAGGGCGGGTTCCAGGCCGGCACCGGCGCGGGTTCGGCCGCGCTCAACACGCCAGACCCGCAGAGTGGGCTGTCGCTGCTGGGCGGCGCGGGTCAACTCGCCGGCGGCGCCGACGCGCTGGCTGACGGGGTCGACACCCTTGTCGCCGAACTGCCGACGCAGACCGCCGAGCAGATGGCCGTCCTCAGCGGCGCCCTCACGCAGGTGCGTGACGGCGCTGAGCAGATCGTCATCGAGGCCCAGCCCATCGTCGACAACGCCCCCCTCGTCTCGGACGGCGCCACCCGGCTCGCCGGCGGTCTCCAGCAACTCAAGAGTCAGGTCGGCGCCCTGCCGGCCGGCGTCACCCAGTTGGCCGACGGCGCCCGCAGCCTGGCAGACGGCATCGCCCAACTCCCGGCCGGTGTCCAGCAGCTGCAGACCGGCGCCCGCGGCCTGGCCGACGGGGCCTCGGGCCTCGCCGGCGGGGTCGGGCAGCTCGACTCGGGCGCCCAGCAGCTGCAGACCGGCGCTGAAGAATACGTCTCGGGCGTCGGCCAGTACACCGCCGGCGTGCGCTCGGCAGCGGAGGGCACCGACGCACTCAGCGGGGGGCTCAGCCAACTGTCGTCCGGCGCCGGGCAGCTCTCGGACGGTCTCGAGCTGTTCAACACCGAGCTGACGAAGGGCGCCGAGGAACTGCCCGCCTACTCGGCCGAGGACCGCAAGCAACTGTCCAGCGTCGCTGCGTCGCCGGTGGCCGAGGAGAAGGACTTGATCACGCCCACGGAGGTGGGTTCCACGGCGCTGCTGATCGTCGCGGGGCTGTGGCTCGGCGCCCTGGCGGCGTTCGCCTTCTGGCGTCCCGTGCCGCGCAACGTCGTCAGCTCTCGTGCAGCGAGCATCGTGCTCTGGGGCCGGACGGTGTGGCTTCCGCTGGTACTGGTCGTGGGCCAGGGCCTCGTGCTGGGGCTCGTCGGTTCGGTCGTGCTGGGCCTGGGCGTGGGCACCGCCGCGGTGCTCGTGTTGCTGATGATGCTGTTGGGCGGTTCGTTCGCGTTGGCCAACCACGCCCTGGCCGGTTGGCTGGGCAACATCGGGCGGTTGATCTCAGGGCTGCTGCTCGTCGTGACGGTGGGCCTCGGCCTCTCCTCGGCCGTCGGCTGGCTCTCGCCGATCGGCGCGGTGTCGCCGCTGCAGAACGGTTTCGAGCTGGTCCGCACCCACATGGCGGACGGCACCGGTGAGGTCGGCCTGGCCTCCGTGGCGCTCCTGCTCGGCGTCGTCGCCCTCACCTTCTCGGTGACGGCGATCGCCGCCAAGCGTCGTCTGACCCCCGCGCAGTTCCGGGCGGCCCACGCCGGCTGATACTCCAACCAGGTGGGCGTACGGGCCCCCGCCACCGGCGGGCCAACGGTGTGTGACGTGACCCGAACGGCTGGTTAACTTGGCAGCGGTTTATGCCCGGAGGAGATGGCTATGGGTGACGCTGACGAGGCGTGGGAGCAGCTGATGAAGCGGGCCGCCGAGGGCGGTTTCGCCGGGCTGCGTGCAGATTCAGATGACGAGATCGACGACACAGACCTGGGCGAAGCACCCATCAACCCCAACTCCACCGGAGCCAAGGGCAAGAAGGGCGCCGGCGGCCCGGCGATGATGCCGCCCATGATGGGTGGCCCCGGCGGCGCGGGCCGCCCCGGCGCACCCGGTGGCGTGGCCCCCGGAGACATGGCGGGCGCCATGGGTGGCGGGATGATGCGAGGCGCCCCCGGCGCGGCCGGAGCCGGCATGCCCGGTGGTGCCACGTCGATGGGCGGCGGCCTCGCCGGAGGCGGCGCGGGCGCCCCCGCAATGGGCGGTGTGCCCGGTGGTCCGGGTGGCCCCATGGCAGCGGGCCTCGGCCCGGACGGGAGCGGCCCCGGAGACCCGGGCTATGTACCCCGTCCGGGTGATCCGGGCTATGTCCCCGGCCCTGGGGAGCCTGGCTACGTGCCGGGGCCCGGCGAGCCGGGCTATTCACCCCGCCCCGGGGAGCCCGGCTATTCACCCCGCCCCGGGGAGCCCGGCTATTCACCCCGCCCCGGGGAGCCCGGCTATTCACTGCGTCCGGGTGATCCCGGCTACGTGCCGCGTCCGGGTGATCCTGGCTACGTGCCGGGCCCGGGGGACTCCGGCTACGTCCCCGGCCCGGGCGATTCGGGCTACGTCCACGGCCCGGGCGATCCCGGCTACGTCCCCGGCCCGGGCGATCCGGGCTACGTCCCGCCGTCGCCCGGCTCAGAGGGTCCCTCGCCGTACCAGCCGCCGAGCTATCAGCCACCCTCCTATCCGGCGCCCTCGTCCCCGCCCGCGTACCAGCAGCCCGGCGCCGAGGGTTCTGGGCAATACACGTCACCCAGTTACCCGACAGGCCCAGGGTCGTACTCACCGTCCGGCGGCGGCTCGGGCGGCGGCGGGAGCACCGGTGACTATCAGGTGGATCCGGCCCAGCTGGAGGCTGCAGCCCAGGAATGGGAGGATCTGTCCGGTGAGATGGAATCTGTGACGTCGACCCCGGTCCCCACCGAATTCGGTCTGGTGCCGGACCTCGGTGTGAACTCCCTGACGTCGTCCACCACTGACTGGTCCTCCGGGGCGGGCGGCGAGTACAACACGATCTCGTCGATGCTGCGGGCGTCGGCCAGCGACTACCGGGGCACGGAGCAGGCCAATGCCCAGCAGGCGAAAGGGATGATCTGATGATTCTGCCGATCAATCTCGTTGACGGGTTGTTCATCAAATTCGGCGGCCAGCCGAGCGGATTCTCCCTGACCGAAGCGGAGGGCGTGGGGGCCCACCGGCTCGGGCCAGCCGCCGATGCGCTCAAGGCTGCCGTCGACGCCGCGGTGGAGGCGGATCGGAAGGACTCCGTGAACTGGTGGGACGAGTTCCTGTCGTTCGTGGAGCACGGACTCTTCGGCTACCAGCAGGACCGCCGCGAGTTTGAGGCGAAGGGCGAGAAGATCATCCGGGATCTTCAGCGCGAGGTTGAGGCCGTTCGCGAGCAGATGACGGTCGTCCGAACGGAGGTGGGGCATGTCCCCGGGGACCTTGAGGCTGATGCGAGACGGTGGCGCACCAAGGCCGACCAGGTGTCACAGATGCGCAGCAGGATCACTGCGCTGCGACAGATCCCCGGCTGGGTCAGCGGAGCAAGTAGCAGTTACACGGCGCGCAGCATCGTGCAGGACGGCGCGACGGAGGAACTGCGGGGGTTGGCCACCAGCATGGCCAATGCGATCAGCCAGCTCGCGCTGTTCAATCGAGCGCTCTTCCTCGTGATGGAGCGCGAGATCAAGGCCACCACCCAGGCTGTCCAGAGTCTGCAGCCTGGCGCCAAGGGCTATCACTACCGACGGGTTGCCAACGCGCTCGATCTTCTGAGGGCGTTGCGGACGAACCTGCAGGACGCCCAGTTCGGACGCCCTGTCCGAGACAGCGCCGATGCGCTTGCCGGCAAGGTGACGGAATGCCTCTCGGCTCCTCAGTTGCTTCAGCCTGGCACGTGGCCCACAGGCGGTGGGCAGGCCTCTGTCCCGCCGGCCCCCACGGACTCGGTGCCGGATCCGGATGAGGCAGAATCACGGGTGGACGATCCGGCTGGCGCCCAGCGGCCCGGCGGAACCAACGACGGGGTGAAGAGGTAAGGAATGCGTGGAGCCGTTTCGATGGGATTGCGGTCCCTGGCCGCCTGCAGTGTCACGCTATTGATCGTGAGCACCGGCTGCACCCCGGACGGCCCGGCACCCCCCAGCCCTACAGGGACTGTTGAGGCGTCGACGGATGCTCCCTCGGCGACCCGGTCGTCCAGTGACCCGGCGGCCACTGGGTCGGTGCAGCTGGAGGAGTTGGGCGAGGACGATTACCCCACGACCGTCGGGGATTTCACCCTGAACTGGCTGCTCGGACAGCCGGTGTACGACGCCGGAAAAGCGGATCGGATCGTTGTTGCGCCCTGGGCATGGAGTGAGCGGGCGGCCGAGTGGAGCGAGGGCCTCGAGAATGGGCAGACAGAACTGCGCCCCGGTGTCTGGTGCTACGAGGCGAATGACGCGCAATGGTGCGTCGGGAACTCGGCGAGCGGTCGCCTCTTCCTCAACCGGGACATGTTTGACACCTTGACGCTGGACGAACTCGCCGCCTGGACCGAAAGCTTTGTGGCGGAGGTTCCCTGACGTGACCGAACTCGACGACGACCTGGACCCGCTCGCGCCGCCACCCTACGGCGGCGATGAGCCCGAGGAAGAGGCGATCGACGAATCCGACGGCGGGTTCTCAGACCGCGAAGGCATTGTGCGCCTCTGGTCTGAGCACGGCCGCCTCACCAAGGTGCGGCTGAGCCCCGTCTGGTTCCACAAGGTGCCCGACGCCGCGGCGTTGGAGGCCCGGTTCCGCGAGGCGCTGATGCTGTCGACCCTCCAGCTGGCGGCACCGCCAGAACCCGGTGCGGCTCCCGAGGAGCCCGAACTGCCCCGTGAAGTGCGCGAGCGTCTGCGCGACCTGCCCGCGCTCAGCCGTCGGTCGCTGGTGTTGTTCGACACCCTCGGCCGGGACCTCGACGCGCGGCATGCCGCAGCCCTGGCTGCGACCCGGCAGACGGAACCAGCCGTGCCGGCCCGGGGCCGCTCGAAGGGCGTCACCGTCATCCTCAACGTCGACGGTGGGGCGGAACGCATCATGTTCGATCCGAAGTGGCTCGACGATGCCCAGGTGGGGTCGATCTGTACCCACATCATGCTGGCGGCCGAACGGGCCTATGCGCGCCACAATGCCGTCGAGCTGCCACCTGCTGCGCTGGATGAACTGGCCCAGGAGAGAGACCTCATGAGGGCGGCGCTGCTCACCATGCTGCAGCCGCGCGACAGGCGGCCCTGACAGCGTCCTTTCTCCCAATCGGGCGCGGCGCACGGCGATTCAGCACGCAGTTATGTGCACCGGTGTCTAAGACCTGTGCACAGGTGTGCACGGCTGTTGCAATGACGTGCAACTTGCTCTTTGCTGGGGTCAAACGCGTCTATGGAAGACGTCTATCTGACACTGCAGTCAGGAATGGAGAAATCATGGGAACCATCTTCCTCTCTGAGGCCGTTGGCTCGATGCTGCTGCTGCTACTCGGTGGTGGCGTGGTGGCCAACGCATTGCTCGCCAAGACCAAGGGCAACGGCCAGGGCTTCCTCTTCATCAACTGGGGGTGGGGCCTCGCGGTGTTCGCCGGTGTCCTCGCCTCCTACGCATCGGGCGGTCACATCAACCCCGCCGTCACCGTCGGCCTGCTCGTCAACGGCGCTGAGGAAATGGGTGGAGAGCCCGTCTCCGTCGGCCTCGTGCTCGTGTACTTCGCCGCCCAGCTCGTCGGTGCCATGGCCGGCGCCGGCCTCGTGTGGCTGTCGTACAAGCAGCACTTCGACACCGAGACGGACCCCAACCTCAAGCTGGCCGTCTTCTCGACCGCACCTGAGATCCGCAACCCGCTCTGGAACCTCATGACTGAGGCCATCGGCACCTTCGTGCTCGTGTTCGTCGTCATCGCGGCCGGCAAGTTCACCGAGGCGGGCGGCGAAGGTCCGGCCAACCTCGGCTGGCTCGGCGCCCTCGGCGTGGCACTGCTCGTCGTCGGTATCGGCATCAGCCTCGGTGGTCCCACCGGTTACGCCATCAACCCCACCCGTGACCTCGGCCCCCGCCTCATGCACGCCATCCTGCCCATCCCCGGCAAGCGCGACTCCGACTGGAGCTACGCCTGGGTTCCGGTGGTCGGCCCCCTGATCGGTGGCGCTCTCGCGGGTCTGCTCGCGATGGTCCTGCTCCCGCCGGTCGCCTGATCGCATCCATCCAACCTCACTGACGAGAAGGACTGAAGACACATGACTGACAAGTACGTACTTGCCATCGACCAGGGCACGACGAGTTCCCGCGCCATCGTTTTCGACCACAAGGGCACCATCGTGTCGGTCGGCCAGAAGGAACACGAGCAGATCTTCCCCCGCGCCGGCTGGGTCGAGCACGACCCGCAGGAGATCTGGCGCAACGTGCGCTCCGTCGTGGCGGATGCACTCAGCCAGGCTGAGCTGAACCAGGGCGACATCGCAGCAGTCGGTATCACCAACCAGCGCGAGACCACCGTCGTGTGGGACAAGAACACCGGCGAACCGGCCTACAACGCCATCGTGTGGCAGGACACGCGCACCGCGAAGATCGTCGACGAACTGGGCGGCGCCGAAGGTCAGAACAAGTACAAGGCCCGCGTCGGCCTGCCGCTTGCCACCTACTTCTGTGGCCCCAAGGTCAAGTGGATCCTCGACAATGTCGACGGCGCCCGCGAACGGGCCGAAGCCGGTGACCTGATCATGGGCACCATGGACTCCTGGGTGCTGTGGAACATGACCGGCGGCACCGACGGCGGCGTACACGTCACGGACGTCACCAACGCCTCCCGCACCATGCTGATGGACCTCAAGACCCTCAGCTGGGACGAGGACATCGCGGCCGACATGACCATTCCCATGTCGATGCTGCCCGAGATCCGCAGCTCCGCAGAGGTCTACGGCGAGGGTCGCGGCAAGGGCATGCTGGCCGGCGTGCCGATCGCCGGCATCCTGGGCGACCAGCAGGCCGCCACGTTCGGCCAGGCCTGCTTCGAGGTCGGCATGGCCAAGAACACCTACGGCACCGGCAACTTCATGCTGATCAACACAGGCACCGAGGTCGTCCCGTCGGAGAACGGCCTGTTGACCACCGTCTGCTACAAGATCGGCGACAACGACGCCATCTACGCGCTCGAGGGCTCTATCGCCGTGACCGGCTCGCTGGTGCAGTGGCTGCGCGACAACCTGGGCATGATCTCCTCGGCTCCTGAGATCGAGAAGCTGGCCGCCACGGTTGAAGACAACGGTGGCGCGTACTTCGTGCCGGCGTTCTCCGGCCTGTTCGCCCCGTACTGGAAGTCCGACGCCCGCGGCGCGCTCGTCGGCCTCACCCGCTACGTGAACAAGGGCCACATCGCCCGCGCCGTCCTGGAGGCCACCGCCTACCAGACACGCGAGGTGCTCGACGCCATGGAAGCAGACTCGGGCGTGAAGCTCGCTGAGCTCAAGGTCGACGGCGGCATGACCGCCAACGAGACCCTCATGCAGTTCCAGGCCGACATGCTCGGTGTCGACGTGGTGCGCCCCGTCGTCGCAGAGACCACGGCCCTCGGCGCGGCCTACGCGGCCGGGATCGCCGTCGGTTACTGGGAGGGCGAGCAGGACGTCATCGACAACTGGGCCGAGGACAAGCGCTGGACCCCGTCGATGGACGAAGCCGAGCGTGATCGCAAGTTCCGCCTGTGGAAGAAGGCCGTGACCCGCACGTTCGAGTGGGTCGACGAAGACGTGAAGGAGTGATCCTTCCGGCTGTGCTTTCATAGCTGGTTCCCGCTGCGCCGCAGGGCCTCCGTCAAGGAGGCCCTGCGGTTCTGCGTTTCGCCAGCTCCCGGCGCGAGGCACACTTAAGTTGTGCACCAAGTCCGCTGCACAACTTCACTCTGCCCCCTCGGGAAGTAGCCTTGGCGCATGGCTGAGCCGGTGATCCTCAAGATCGATGGACCCTACGGCGAGCGGGAGCTGAAACTCTCTTCGCCAGACAAGGTGCTGTGGCCCGACGACGGGGCAGGCGCCGTGACCAAGCGCGGCCTCGCCGACTACCTGCTGGCCGTCTCCGACGCCTTCCTGCACCTGAACGGGCGCCGGCCGATGACGCTGCAGCGGTTCCCAGAGGGCATCGAGGGCGAGGAGTTCTTCTCCAAGCGGCCGCCGCGCGGTGCGCCCTACTTCCTCCGCACCGTCATGTGCACCTACCCGTCGGGCCGACGGCACGAGCAGCTGGTCTTCGACGAGCCGGCGGACCTCGCCTGGGCCGCGCAGATGGGCACCATCACGTTCCACCCCTGGCCGGTGCGTGAGGACGACGTGGACAAGCCCGACGAGCTGCGCATCGACCTCGACCCCCAGCCCGGCACCGACTTCAAGGACGCCGTCAAGGCCGCCCACGCGCTGCGCGAAGTGATGGCCGAGGTGGGCCTCAAGGCCTACGCCAAGACCTCCGGCAACCGCGGCGTGCACGTCTTCGCCCGCATCAGGCCCACCCACGAGTTCCAGCACGTGCGGCACGGCGTGATCGGCATTGCCCGCGAGTTGGAGCGTCGGATGCCGGACCTGGTCACCACCAGCTGGTGGAAGGAGGAGCGCGGCCAGCGCGTCTTCGTCGACTTCAACCAGGCCAACCGCGACCGCACCATCGCCGCCGCCTACTCTCCGCGCCCCCTCCCCGGTGCCCCTGTGTCGATGCCCGTGCGCTGGGAGGACCTCGACGACGTGGAGCCGCACCAGTTCACCGTCCACACGGCGCCGGGCATCGTGGCGGAGCGCGGCTGCGCCTGGGCCGACATCGACGACGAGGCGGGCACCATCGACGGCGCCCTGGCCCTGTGGGAGAAGGACCTCGAGCGCGGCCTGGGCGAGCTCAACTTCCCGCCCGACTACCCCAAGATGCCCGGGGAGCCGCCTCGGGTGCCGCCGTCGAAGCGCCGCGAGGACAAGACCGACGACGACTACCTCGCGCCCAAGGCCGAGCGCGACGCCGAGTGGGGCACCGCCGTCGTGCCGCCGTTCGGGCCGATGCTGGCCAAGCCGGTGAAGAAGCTGCCGAAGGGCGAGTACCTGTTCGAGCCCAAGTGGGACGGCTTCCGCTCGATCATCTGGCGCTCCGGCGACAACGTGGAGATCGGCAGCCGCAACGAGCGCCCGATGACCCGATACTTCCCTGAGCTGGTCGGGGCCATCATCGACAACTTCCCGGACCACTCGGTGATCGACGGTGAAATCATCATGATCGACCCCGAGACCGGGGACCGCCTCAACTTTGACGCCCTGCAGCAGCGCATCCACCCAGCCGCCTCGCGCATCGAGAAGCTGTCGAAGCTCATGCCCGCCAGCTTCGTCGCGTTCGACGTGCTGGCCCTCGGCATGGACAACTACACCGAGAAGCCGTTCAAGGAGCGCCGCAAGGCGCTGGAGAAGGCGCTGAAGAAGGCGAAGCCGCCGATCTACCTGACCCAGGCCACCAGCGACGAGCCGACCGCGATGGAGTGGTTCGAACAGTTCGAGGGCGCAGGGCTCGACGGCGTGATCGCCAAGCCGTTGGACGAGGTGTACCAGGAGGACAAGCGCGTCCTGTACAAGCTCAAGCATGAGCGCACGGCCGACTGTGTCGTGGCCGGCTACCGCCTCTACAAGGGCGAGACCGAGGCGATCGGTTCGTTGCTGCTGGGCCTGTACACCGACGACGGGACGCTCAACTCGGTGGGCGTGATCGGGTCGTTCCCGATGGAACGGCGGCGCGAGCTGTTCGCGGAAATCCAGACCCTCGTCGACGAATCCGATGCGCACCCATGGGCGGAGATCGCCGCGGCGCAGCGCACGCCGACCTCTGCGCAGCATTCGCGGTGGAACGCGAAGAAGGACCTGTCGTTCGTGCCCCTGCGGCCGGAGCGGGTGGTGGAGGTGAAGTACGACCACATGGAGGGGAACCGGTTCAGGCACACGGCGCAGTTCGTGCGGTGGCGCGACGACCGGGAGCCGGAGTCGTGCACCTACGACCAGCTCGAGGAACCGCTCAGCTACGACCTGGACAAGGTGCTCGGGGCCGGCTGACCTGCCCGGTTACTGCAGCGTGACCTCGGCTACCTCAGCGCGGAACCCGCCCTCGACGGCCGGCAATTCAGTGAAGTACACCAGCACCCACTGGCTCTCCACAGGCTCCGTGAGGGTGACGGTGGCCGTGCCGTTGGCGGCTGGGTCTGCCCCGACGATCTCCCAGTCGGCCTCGGTGCGCATCGATGGGGTCTCGCCCTTCGGCACCCGGATCTCCACCGAGGTGGCGCCCACCAGCGTGAGGGTGACGCTGCTCACCGTGCGCGGCTCGCCCAGGTCCAGCAGCAGGCCCACGCCGGGCTTCAGCCCCCCGAGCTTGGGGTTGCGGAGGTAGCGCATGGTCTGCCAGGTGGTGGCCGGGTCCCCGTCGACGACATTGGCGGCCCGGTCCGGCACTTCCTCGTTGTTGCCGCCGTCGGTCTCCGGGTCGAAGTCGGTCACCTCTGCCACGGTGATGGGCCCGGACGCGACCGTGCTCTCCCCGTTGCCGGGTGTCGTCTCGCCGGGCGAGACGGGAATGGCGCTGGTCCCGCCGGGGGTGGTGGGGTTCGCCGGCTGCGGATCGTTGCCGCCGAAGAGGCTGAAGACCAGTGCGATGGCGAGCCCGATGACGGCCAGCGCCAGCAGGATCCACCAGAGGCGACCGTTGCGGCCGGGGCGTGCGCCCTCCCTGACGGGCGCCTCGTCCTGGCGCGACTCCCGGCCGAAGCCGAAGAGCGGGTCGTCGTCCGAGGCGGCCGGGAGCGTCACGGTGGGGGGCGCGGCCACGGCGTCGTCGGAGCGGCGGATGACCTCCGTCTCGCGGAACAGGGCGGGGCGGGGCGGGGCGTCGTCGAGGCCGTGCCACGAGCGCACCCGCTGCTCCAGGTCCAGGGACGCGTCCGCGTTGCCGAGCACCTCGTCGAGGGCGGCGACGAGCTGGGAGGCGCTGAGGATGCGCGGGACGCTCAGGTCGCCGCGCTCCGTGAGCGTGGCGGAGCAGATCCGGTCGAGGGCGGGCGAAATGCCCACCTGCACCGTGTGGGCGGGTGCGGTCTCGCCGGCGATGATGGGGGCCGCCGGCAGGTCCCAGGCAGCGCCGCCAGGCCAGTGGCGCACCAGGGTGGCGTACAGCAGGCTGCCGAGCGCGACGACGTCGGCCCGCTCCCGGGTGGACCAGGCCGTGTCCTCCGCGTCGCCGCGGGCCAGCGTGGCCTCGATCCCGAAGCCCACCAGCCGCACCGCGCCGGAGGTGGTGATGATGACGTTGTCCGGGGTGATCTGCTCGTGGAACAGGCCCTGCGCATGCACGCCGACCAGCGCATCTGCCAGTTCGCGAACGATGTAGGCGGCCTCGATGGCGCTCAGCGGGCCCTTCGATAGCAGGTCCGTCAGCGAGCGCCCCAAGGCGTACTCGGCCACCACGTATGCGCCGATGCCCTGGTCGCGGTCCACCGTCTCGTCGGCGTCGAGCACGCGCAGGAAGCGCGAATCGGTGGCGGCGGCGCCCTTGCGCGCGGCCCGGAGCAACTCGGGGCTGCGGGGGTCGCCGGGGGCGAGCACGTGCACGACGACATCGCGCGACAGCACCTGGTCGTGCGCCCGCCACGTCTCGGCGCCATGCCGCTCGGCGAGTTGCTGGACGAGCTCGTAGCGCGTGTTGAGCAGCGTGCCGACGCTGGCGATCTGCCCCCGCTGCTCCTCGCGGAAGAGGCCCTCCAGGTCCAGCGGACCGGTGGGGTCGTCGTCGATGTCGGGTTCGGGCCGACGGTCCATGGCGATGTCCTCATCTTCAGCTCCGGCGGCGACCTCGTTGTCGACGGGCCAGGCGGGGTGGGCATCGAACGTGCGCTGCACGATCGGTGGACGGTTACGGATGATGGTGGGCGGCCCCGAGTCGAAGTCGAGCGGGCCGGTGATGGCGGTCATGACGAGCGCCTCGTCGTCGCGGTCGTCCCTGTCATCACGGTCGCCGCGCGGCGCGTCCGTGGCGGGCTGGGCCGCGGGGGTGGCTGGGCCGCGGCGGCCGAAGCGGCTGCTCAGCAGCGTGGAGAGGCTGGTCAGCTCGCGCACCTTCAGCAGCTTGCCGATGCCGACGAAGCTGCCGAGGATCAGCAGCCCGCCCAGCGCCAGCGCCACGACGTTGCCGACAAACTGGGAATCGATGGCGTTGGTCAGCCAGCCGGCCAGGAAGTAGGCCGGCACGCCGCCGACGGCCGAGGCCAGCAGCAGCCGGAGGATGTGCATCCCGATGGCCCCGCCGTCGATGCCCGGCACCCGCCGCTTCAGCAGCCGCCAGGACACCAGCACGCCGGCCAGGTAGGCGACCGAGTAGGCCAGCGCGAGCGCGGTGGCCACCCACGAGGACGGCTCGTCCATCCAGGCCTGCGCGGCTGAGACCAGGCCGATGGCGCCCGCCATGTTCAGCCCCGCGATGAGGACCTGCACGAGGAACGGGGTGCGGGTGTCCTCCAGCGCGTAGAAGGTGCGCAGCGTCACGAACTGGACGGTGAACGGGATGAGCCCGAGAGCGAAAGCCATCAGGGCCCAGGCCACCAGGTCTGAGCTGGAGCGGCCGGCGCCCTGCCCGAACAGGATCCCGGCGGTGGGCTGCGCCAGCGCGAGGAACACGACGGCGGCCGGGACGATCACGATCAGCGCGAGCCGCACCGTCTTCATGAACTCCTGGCTGACGCCGTCCGTGTCGCCTGAGGCCGCCAGGCGGGAGGCGCTGGGCAGCATGGCGGTGGCCAGCGACACCGTGATCAGCGAGTGGGGGAGGATCCACAGCAGGTGGGCGTTGGCGTAGGCGACGACGCCGGCGCCCTCGCCGGTGGCCGTGGCCGAGGTGGCGAGGCGTTGCACGACGACCAGCGCGAGCTGGTTCACGGCCACGAAGCCGATCGTCCACTTCGTGAGCGAGAAGGTGTGGCCGAGGCCGGTGCCCTTGAGGTCGAAGCGGGGCCTCAGCTTGAAGCCCACCTTCCTGACGTACGGCAGCAGCACGAGGGTCTGCACGGCGATCCCAGCCGTCGACCCGATGCCCAGCAGAAGGATCTGCGGTGTGGTGAACGCCTGGCTGTGGTCCTGCTGGTTGCCCCAGACCACCAGGTAGGTGCTGAGCACGACGATCGCCACCACGTTGTTGGCGATGGGGGCCCACATCATGGGACCGAACTTGTCGCGGGCGTTGAGGATCTGGCCCAGCAGGAAGAACGCGCCGTAGAAGAAGATCTGGGGCAGCGTCAGGAACATCAGCGCGATGAGGGAGCCGTACTGCGCCGCGAGTCCGGGGTCGCGCCAGGAGCCGGAGGTGTAGATCCGGGCGACGATCGGCGCACCGATGGTGACCAGCACCGCGACGGCGGTGATGATCAGCATGAACGCCGTCATGATGCGGTTGGTGTAGGCCTCCCCGCCGTCCTCGTCCTTCTTGATGGCGCGCACGATCTGCGGCACGAGCACCGTGTTGAGGGCGCCGCCGGCGAAGAGGATGTAGAGGGAGTTGGGCACCATGTCCGCGAGGCCGTAGATGTCGGCCTGACGGGTGGCGGTACCGAGGATGAACGCGAGCAGAGCGACGCGGACGACGCCCAGGACGCGCGAGATCAGAGTCCCCGACGCCATCACCGCACTCGCGGAGACCAACCTCTTCGTGCTGCTGACCTGACTCACTCGCTCCCCTTCGGCGGAAGGCCTTGATCCGCCCGCGCCCGTTCGCGGCGGACGGCGGCGATGCGCCACGCGGTGCCTCCCAGCACCACTGCACCCGATACGACGATGATGATCCAGCCGACGCGCCCAAGATCGGTGGCCGTGATTTCGATGGGCGGGCCCTCGGAGAGGAGCTGGCCCTCTGCGGTCACCAACCGGGGCCGCACCAGGGCGACTCCGTTGGCGGCGGCCTCCGGCGTGATCGTGATGGTGGCGGTGCCCCGTGCGGGCACCTCGACAGCCTTGACGCCCGGCACGCTGATGCGCTGCGGGGCGTCGGAACTGAACTCGACCCCGACGACGATGGGGATGTCCAGATCGTTGCTGAGCGTGGCGGGGAACTCGTTGACCCGCGCCCCCATCACGTAGTTGGCCGCGGCCCGCAGGGTGACGCGGGAGAGGTCCACCTCCGCCGGCGACGCGGCGTTGAGGTAGTCGACGGCGGCGGCCTCCGTCGGGAACCCCTTCGAGTAGACGGTGGCCCCCACGGCGGCCAGGTCGTAGGCCTCCGCGCTGGGGGTGAGGTCCGCCATCAGCGAGGCGTTGCCCGTCTGCTCGTCCAGCGCCGCCACCAGTTCCTGGTAGGCCGCCGGCGTCTGGGCGTCGGCCCAGCGCAGCGGCTCCGCGGGGGTGGTGGTGGCGGGGACGTGCTCGCGGTAGGGCGCGAGCTCGTTGTCGATGGCGGCGGCCTCCGGGGTGTCGATCACGTACAACGGCGGGCGGGGCGCGAGCAGTTCGTCGGCGATCTTGCGGGCCAGCTGCACGCCGGCTGGCAGGGCGGTGACCGCGCCCTGCGGGGCTGCGGTGAGCACGCGGGGCGGGCCGACGCTGGCGCCGGTGGCGTTGCGGATCACCACGGTGCTGAATTCGCCCAGTTTGCTGACCAGATCCGTGTTGGCGCCCTCGTCGAGGACGGCCACCGACGGCAGATCGAGGAGGTCCTGGGGCGTGGCCTCGCGCGCCCAGGCCAGCACACGCGGCAGCTGGCCGGTGGCGTCGACGCGGACCAGATCCGGGTTGGCGAACGGGAGGCGCCACAGACGACCGTCGTCGGCCAGGGCGTCGACCCGCTCGACCCAGCGCAGGGCCACCCCGTTGGCGGGTCGTGCCTCACCGGCGACGGTGTGCTCGGCGCTGAGCCACTGCACGGCCTGGTAGAGCGCCGGGTCCACGGCGCTGATGACGCCGGGTCGTTCGGCGGAGCTGAGGAGGGTCTCGAGGCGGCCGCTGAGCTGCTCCGTGAGCGAGTCGTCGAGGAACGTGCCGTCCGGCAGCCACGAGGGGGTGCCCGCCAACACCACGAGGGCGCTGGAGCCCACCGGCTGCTGCGTGGCCGGGGTGACGACCTGGGCGCGGCCGACCACCATGTTCTCGGCGTCGTCGGGGATGCCGCGCACCTGGACGCCCAGGAGGTAGACCGCCTCGTCGCGGCCGAGGGGGACCTGCGAGGGGCCCTCGGCGACGAGCTCGGCGACGGTGGCGCGGACGGTGAAGTTGGCGCGCTCGCCGGGGCCGAACGGCTCGTCGCGGGTCAGGATGTCGAGGTTTCCGGCGGCCTCTTCGAACAACCGGTTGCCGACGGGCAGGTTCGCGGTGATGGAGGTCAGCTCGTCGGTGGTGAGGATGGGCACCGGGGCGCGCCAGAAGTGCACGTTGACGTAGCGGATGGGGGTGGTGGAGACGTTCGTCAGCCGCCCCTGGATCTCGACGACCTGCTCGGGGTTGTCCAGATTGAGCGTGGGGGTGGAGATGGAGGTGATCTCCACATCGAGGTATTCGGAGGCTGCGTTCGCCGTCGACGGGGTGCCGACGAGGCCCATCGCCAACAGCATCGCTGCCAGCAGGGCACGCAGCAACCGACCGACCATCACCGTCTCATGGTAGACGGGCCGCGGGAAGATTGAGTTGCGCGCGCTCCCGGAGGGCGGATCCGGCGCGGCCCTCGACGTGCGCGGCGGCGGACGCCAGGGCGTGCCGCAGCCACTGCCTCGGCTCATCCGAGGCGAGCCGGCCCCAGGCGAGGCCGGCCACGAAGGAGTCGCCTGCCATCACGGACTGGATGGCTCGCTCGACGGGCAGTGAGCCGTACTCCGCGACTCCGTGAGGATCCGGGACATAGGCCACCCCGCGCGCCCCCAGCGACACCATCGGTAACCGAACCCCCGCGCGGCGGAGGACCTCCAACGCGACGGCGACCCGGTCCTCCTGCGGTGCGGCCGCGACCTCCGGGATGGCCAGGATCTCGTCGTCGTTGGGCTTGAAGGCCAGCAAGCCTGGCACGTCGAGAGCGGCGACGAGGGCGTCCTTCTGCGCATCGACCACCACCTCCGCGCCGCGTTCCAGCACCGAGCGGGCCAGGTCTGCCCACGTCGTGGCGGGCAGGCCGGTGGGGGTGGATCCGTTGAGGGTGACGATGTCGCCCGGCTGCACATCCGCCAGCAGGGCGTCGACGAGGGGGCGGACGTCGGCCGGCCCGGAGAGGGTGAAGCCCTGCGCGACGAAGTGTGCCGCCACCTTCTCGCCCGCGGCGTCGATGAGGGTGAGGTTGTGCCTGGTCGCGCCCGGCACGGTGACGAGCCGGTGCGCGATCCCCTCCGCCGTGAGCCGGCCCGAGTAGTCCTTCTCGTCATCGGTCCCGACGAGGGCGTAGGCGACCGTGGGTACGCCCAACGCGACGGCGGCCCGGGCGCAGCTGATGCCCTTCCCGGAGCAGACGCTGCTGAAGGCGTCCATCGGGGAGACGCCGCCCCAGACGGTGTCGCCGACGGTGAAGTAGTCGTCGTAGCCCGTGTTGAGGGTGACAGTGCGCAGAGTCCGCATGCCCTCAACCTACTCACGCCACCATGTCGGCGTCGCAGGATTGCCTGCGTCGCCTGTCAGGCCGGCGGTGGGGGCAGGGCAATTGTCGGTCGTCGTAGAGTTCAGCTGTGCGCAGCATCATTCGGATCATGGCTACGGCCAGGGAATTGTGGCCCCTCTACGTCAGCATCGTCCTGGGGGCCATCCTGGTGTCGGCCACCGCGCTGCTCACGCCGTTCGTGATCGGCCGGGCCACCGACACCGTCGTCAGCATCGCCTCGGGCGACGGCGGTAACTGGACGGACCTCATCTGGTACGCCGTCGTGCTGCTGGTGATCGCCCTGGCCAACTCGCTGCTGACCAACATCGCCGGCTACTTCGGCGACCAGATGTCGGTGAAGCTGCGCGCCATCCTGTCGGGTCGCTACTTCCACAAGCTCCTGCGCCTGCCGCAGCGCTACTACGACAACGAACTGACCGGCAAGATCGTCAGCCGGCTGAACCGGTCCATCACCTCGATCACCGACTTCCTGCAGACCTTCGCCAACAGCTTCTTCCCCACCGTCGTCACCTTGCTCGCGGTGCTGGTCATCACGGCGTTCTACTCGCCGTGGCTGTCGCTGCTGCTGATCATCATCTACCCGACGTTCGTGTGGCTGACCGCCATCACCTCGCGCCGGTGGATGGTGTGGGAGAAGCAGAAGAACGACCACTACGACATCGCCGGCGGCCGCTTCGCCGAGGTCATCGGCCAGATGCGCGTGGTCAAGTCCTTCGTCGCGGAGAAGCGCGAGCTCAAGGGGTTCAACGAGCACTACGACAACACGCTCACCCTCACGAGGTCCCAGTCGGCGTTCTGGCACCGGATGGACTTCTGGCGCCGGGCGGCGCTCGACCTGGTGTTCTTCGGCGTCTACGCCATCATCTTCGTGCAGGCGGCGCGCGGCGACTACACCGTGGGCGCGATGGTGCTGCTCATCCAGCTCACCGCCATGGCCCGCCAGCCCGTCACCTCCATGAGCTACTGGGTGGACCTCACCCAGCGCGCCGTGGTCGGGAGCGAGGAGTACTTCAACGTGATGGCGGAGATCGATGAGCCCAACAACGCGCTGGAGGCGGAACCCACCGCGGAGGTGAAGTGGACCGACGAGGACCCGGTCATCGCGTTCGACGACGTCGACTTCGGCTACGACGACGGTGACGGCGGCAGCGACAACCTGGTGCTGCGCGGCATCGACCTGGCCGTCAACCGCGGGGAACGCGTGGCCTTCGTCGGCGAATCCGGCGGCGGCAAGACCACGCTGGTCAACCTCATCATGAAGCTGTACCCGGCCACCCGGGGCGAGATCCGGGTGCATGGCCAGTCCGTCCGCGACGTGCCGACGGTGGCGCTGCGCAAGGCGATCGGCGTGGTCTTCCAGGACGCGAACCTGTTCAGCGGCACCATCCGCGAGAACATGGAGTACGGCCGCCCCGGAGCCACCGACCAGGAACTCACCGTCGCGGCGCAGCGGGCCAACGCGCTGGATTTCATCTCCCGCCTGCCCAACGGTTTCGACACCGAGATCGGCGAGCGGGGCATCAAGCTGTCCGGCGGCCAGAAGCAGCGGCTGTCCGTGGCGCGGGCGCTGCTGAAGGACGCCCCCATCCTGATCCTCGACGAGGCCACCAGCTCGCTCGACACCAAGGCCGAGCGGGCCGTCCAGGCCGGGCTCGAGCAACTCATGGTGGGCAGGACCACGCTGATCATCGCGCACCGCCTCTCCACCATCGCGTCGGTGGACCGCATCGTGACGCTCCGCGAGGGTCGCATCGACGAGGTGGGCTCTCCCGCCGAGCTGGCGCGCTCCGGCGGCATCTACGCAGAGCTCCTGGCGCTGCAGGGCTCGGAGAACAAGGCGGACAAGGCACGCCTGCTCGCGTACGAGATCACGCAGTAAAACGCACCGGCGACTTCTGACTCAGCCCGTGGCGCCGGACCTGTCCAGCAGCGCGTCGATGTCGCGGATCACGATGCCCCGGCGGCCGTGGAGGCCGAGCACGCCGTCGTCGACGAGCTTGCGCAACTGACGGCTGAGCGTCTCCGGAGTGGTACCCAGGTGCGAGGCCACGTCCTTCTTGGCCATCGGCAGTTCCACCTCTGCCCCCTCCGGAGTGGAGGTGGAGGGCAGATCCAGCAGGTAGCTGGCCAGGCGCGCGCCGACGTCGGTGCCGCTCATGGCGGCCAGCATGCGCTCGGCGTTGGCCAGCCGCTCCGACTGGACCTGCAACATCCGCACGGCGATGCCGGGATAGCGGGCCACCAGGGCGGCGAGGTCGTCGTGGTCGAAGGTGCACATCGACGCCTCGGTGTCGGCGTAGGCGTAGTGGGTGGGGCGACGGCCCAGAACGAAGGCGTCCTCCCCGAGCACGTCCCCCACGCTGAGCACCCGCACGACGTGTTCGCGGCCGCCCTCCGACAGGTGCACCACCCGGACCCGGCCGGAATGCACCACGAAGAGTCGCCGGCTGCGGTCCCCGGCGGCCACCACCTGGTCGCCGGCGTCGAAGTGGAGCGGTCGGGCGAACCCCGCCACCTCCAGCTGCTGGGTGTGGTCGAGGCCCTTGAAGATCGGCACGAGGGAAACGCAGGTATCGCCGGTTGACATGGCTCAAGTATGCACCTGCTCGGTCCGTTCCTGCTTGACGTAGGTCAAGGACTCGGTGGCGGTTCCGGCGTAGCTTCGACTCATCGGCAACAACGCCGGAATGAATAGAAGGAACCGACATGACCACGCAGACCACCACCCGCACCATCCTCCGCGCCGAGGGCTTCAGCTGCCCCTCCTGCGTCGCCAAGATCGAGAAGGCCGTCGGCCAGCTCCCCGGCGTCGCCCGAGTGAAGGTCCACTTCGCCTCCTCGCGGATCGAGGTCGACCACGACGTCGAGGCCACCAGCGTCGACGACCTGGTCGCCGCCGTCGCCAAGGTTGGCTACACCGCCCGTCCGTCGGCTTTCTGAGGGGTTAGGTAGCCATGCATGCCCGTCTTCATCGCTGGGCGATCCCCGCCGTTTCCGGCGCCCTGATCGTCGTCGCACTGGTCCTCGGCCAGGTCGCTCCGTCCGCCGGCGAGTACTTCATGCTCGCCGCGGCGGTGGTGGCCGGCGCCCCCGTCGTCAAGAAGGCCTGGCTCGCCCTGCGGGTCAAGGTCATCGGCATCGACCTGCTGGTGGCCGTCGCGGCCATCGGCGCGATCGCCATCGCCAACTACTGGGAGGCCGCAGCCGTCACGTTCCTCTTCGCGTTGGGTCACGCCCTCGAGAACGCCACCCTCGCCAAGACCCGCTCCGCGCTGGCCGAACTCGTCGCGCTGGCACCCACCACCGCCACGGTGATCCGCGACGGCGAGCAGGTCGAGGTGCCCGCCCATACCGTCGAAGTCGGTGAAACGGTCATCGTCAAGAACGGTGGGCGGGTACCCGTCGACGCCGACGTGGTCAGCGGCCAGGCCGCCGTCGACGAGGCCGCCATCACCGGCGAGTCCATCCCGGTCGAGAAGTCGGCCGGCTCAGAGGTGTACGCCGGCACCATCGTCGCCGACGGCTTCCTCACCCTCAGCGCCACCGGCGTGGGCGCCGACACCACCCTGGCCCGCATCGTCCACCGCGTCGAGGAGGCTCAGGACGCCAAGGCCCGCACCCAGCAGTTCATGGAGCGGTTCTCCAAGTGGTACACCCCCGGCATCATCGCGCTGGCCGTCGTCGTGGGGCTCCTCACGATGGACCTCGAACTGGCGCTCACCCTGCTCGTCATCGGCTGCCCCGGCGCGCTGGTGATCTCCGTGCCCGTCGCCCTCGTGGCTGGCATCGGCCGCGCGGCCCGCGACGGCATCCTCATCAAGGGTGGCGAGTTCCTCGAGACCGCGGCCAAGATCGACGTGGTGGCGCTGGACAAGACCGGCACCATCACCCGCGGCGAGCCGCGGCTCACCGACATCATGAGCCGGACTCTCGGCGACGACGAGGTCCTCCGGTGGGCCGCTCAGGCCGAGGCAGGCTCCGAGCATCCCCTCGCCGTGCCCGTCCTCGACGAGGCCCGCGAGCGCGGGATCACCGTCCCTGCCGTCCCGGAGCACGTCCGCTCCGTGCCCGGCCACGGCGTGGTCGCGATGGTGCAGGGCCGCGAGGTCGCCGTCGGTAACGTCGCCCTCATCGAGAAGGCCCTCCGCTCCTCGCAGGCACCCGCAGGGCGCCAGTGGGCGGAGGCCGCAGTCGAGGAGTTGTCCGCGGCCGGCCGCACGCCGCTGCTGGTGGCTCTCGACGGTGACATCATCGGGGCACTCGGTGTCGCCGACACCGTCCGCGACGAAGCTGCCGAACTCGTCGCCTCCCTGCACGCCGCCGGCGTCAAGCGAGTCCTGATGCTCACCGGCGACAACCAGCGGGTCGCCGATTCCGTCGCCGCCCAGGTGGGGATCGACGACGCCCGCGCGTCGCTGCTGCCCGAGGACAAGCTGGAGGTCATCCGCCAGCTCCAGGCCGAGGGCCACACCGTGGCCATGGTGGGCGACGGCGTCAACGACGCCCCCGCGCTCGCGCTCGCGGACGTCGGCATCGCGATGGGTGCAGCCGGCTCGCCGGTGGCCGTGGAGACCGCCGACATCGCGCTGATGACCAGCCGCCTCAGCCGCATCCCGGACGCGATCTCGCTGGCCAAGCGCACGGCCGGGGTCATGCGGGCCAACATCGTGATCGCCCTGATCACGGTGGGCACCCTGCTGGCAGGCGTCCTGTTCGGTGGCGTCACCATGGCGATCGGCATGCTCGTCCACGAGGCCTCCGTGCTGGTGGTCATCGTCAACGCGATGCGCCTCCTGCGCCGCAGGACCAGCGCCTCGCAGCCCCGGCTGCGCCCCCGGGTGGGCGACCGGCAGCTCGCCACGGAGCGGAAGCCTGAGCTGGTTCGCTGAGGCTTCCTGTCGAACCTGTGCGGCGTCCTGCCGCACAGGTTCGATCTGCTTCTCCCCGAGCGGCCCACGCGTCGATAGCATCGATCGGCAACAGAGCTGAAGGGGATCCGCATGCCGTGGTTGGAGATCGTCGGGTGGCTGGGCTCCATCCTGGTGGTGTGGTCGCTGACGCTGGGCAGCGTGCTCCGGTTCCGCTGGATGAACCTCACCGGGTCCGTCATCGCCGCCGTCTACAACGGGATCATCGAGGTGTGGCCGTTCATGGCGATGAACGCCGTCATAGTGCTGATCAACATCTACTGGCTCAGCCGCCTCTACCGCGAGCGGCACGACGCCGCCGTCTACGAGGTGGTCCCGGTCAGCCCGGACGACGCGTACCTGGCGCGGGTGCTCAGCGTGCACGCCGACGACATCGCGGCCACCCACACGGGCTTCCGGCCCGAACTCCTCAACCGGGGGGACCGCCACGCCTGGTTGGTGGTGCGCGGCGACGAGACGGTCGGGGTCACCGTGGTGCGTGACGCCGGCAACGGTGAGGGCATCGTCGAACTGGACTGGGTCAGCCCCCGCTTCCGCGACTTCACCCCCGGCGAGTTCGTGCACCGTCGCTCCGGCATTTTCGAGGAACTCGGCCTGGAACGGGTGGTGGTGGAGCGACCGGAGAAGCACCTGACGGAGTACCTCAGCCGGGTGGGCTTCGCTCCCGAGGGCGACCGCTGGGTGCGCGCCGTGTGACACCGTTGCGCCACGCAACGATTTCGGACTGGAGTGGGCCGGGCGTACATTGGGCGGTTGTGACCAAACAGCCAACCCCCTTTGAATTCGCGACCATCCGGTGGGCATATTTCGGTCTCGTGGTCGGCATGTTCAGCGCCTCGATCTCGCAGACGATCGTCGGCCCCGCCATCCCGCGCATCGTCGCAGACCTCGGCGGCCTCGCCTGGTATTCGTGGCTCTCCACGATCGTGATGCTGGTCAGCGCCGTGGTCACCCCCATCTCGGGCAAGCTGTCCGACATCTTCGGCCGCCGTCGCTTCTACATCATCGGTCTGCTGCTGTTCATGCTCGGCTCCGTGCTCTCCGGCATGGCGTTCAGCTTCTGGTTCCTCATCGTCGCCCGCACCGTCCAGGGCATCGGCATGGGCATCCTCATGCCGCTGTCGCAGACCATCCTCGGCGTGCTGATCCCGCCGCGGCAACGCGGCAAGTACCAGGGCTACATGGGTGCGGTCATGGGCGCGTCGCAGGTGGCCGGCCCGCTGCTGGGCGGCTGGATCACCGACGTGTCGAGCTGGCGGTGGCTGTTCTACATCTCGATGCCCGTGGGCCTGCTCGCGCTGCTGATCATCCTGCGGCACCTGCACATCCCCGAGGAATCGGTGCGCGGGAAGATCGACCACGCGGGCATCTCCACCATGACCATCGGTGTGTCGGCGGCGCTGCTGGGCATCAGCCTGGGCGGGCAGAACGGCTGGGGGGAGCCGCAGGTCATCGTGCTGCTGTTGGTGGGTGTCGTCTTCAGCGTCGCGTTCGTCTGGGTGGAGCACCGGGCCGAAGAGCCCATCGTGCCGATGCACCTGTTCCGCAACAAGATCTTCACGTTCTCCACGGTGGGCGCGTTCTTCATGAACATGGCCATGATGGCGGTGCTGATCTACGTCCCGGTCTACGCCCAGGGCGTGCTGGAGGTCTCCGCCACGGAATCGGGCCTGATCCTGATCCCGATGAACGTGGTGCTGTTCGCCATGGGCATCGTCGTGGGTCAGCTCACCAGCCGCACCGGTCGCTACAAGGAGTTCGCCGTCGCCGGCGCCGTGGTGCAGGTGATCGGCGCGCTGTTGATGTTGCGGCTTGGCGAGGATTCCAGCCGTCTGGAACTGGTGGCCTCCACCGCGGTGCTGGGCTTCGGCTACGGCATGGCGTTCCAGATCTACGTGCTCGCGGTGCAGAACGCGGTGCAGCGGCGCGACCTGGGGGTGGCCACCTCCGCCCTCCAGTTCTTCCGCAACATCGGCAACACGCTGGGCACTGCCATCGCCGGCACCATCATGACCACGCACCTCATGAGCGGCATCGAGGAGCGCCTGACCCCCGAGTTGGAGGCGCGGGTGCCCACTGGCGGCCTCAACCCCAACGCGGTGCTGCATCCCGTTGACCTGCTCTACCTGCCTGAACCGCTGGCCGACCTCCTCCGCTCATCGCTGGGCGACGCCATGCAGGCGGTGTTCCTCATCCTGCCCGTGCTCACGCTGCTGTCGCTGGTGGGAACGATGTTCATCAAGGCCGTCCCCTTGCGCGACACGCTCGCCCAGCCGGAGGAGCGCGGACGCGAACTGCTCGACGCCACCGCCATGTCGGCACCGGACCAGGAGCGCGTGCGGCTCACGCCTGAGGACTCCCACGCCCGGAGCAAGGAGCGCATCCTGGGCGCCCACCTCGTGCTGCTCGCGGAACAGGTGCGCGACGACAACCCCATCCTCCGCGACGCCGTGGCCGAGTTCGGCGGCGGCGACCTGGGCAGGGGCCTGCAGATGCTGCGCTCCACCGGCACGATGCTGCTGACCGAGGACCCGGACCTGATCGACGAGCACGAGGCGTTCGCCGTCGAGATGTCGAAGCGTGGCCGCAGGGAGCGGATGCTGAGCGAGCAGATGACGGCGCGCCTCGACGCCGTGGCCGAGCTGGTGGCCCACCGTCCCACCGGGCACGTGACCCGGCCGCGGATCGACACGGCCGAGGGTATCGACGGGACCGGGTTGCGTCGGGCCGTGATGATGCTCGACAGTGCGCTGGTGGCCGACATTGCGACCCGCCGCTGGGAACGACCGTGAGCAATTGGATGGGGTCACGGCGCGACACGCCGGGAAATGCGGCCTGATCAGGCGGCGACCCCATCCAATTGCTCACGGATGGTCAGCGCGGCGACCCGCCCCGCCCGGGTGGCGCCGATCGTCGAGGCCGAAGGGCCGTAACCCACGAAGTGGATCCGGCCGTCGACGGCTGACGTGGTGAAGGTGTGCGGATCCCGTGGCGCGAGCAGTTCGATGCCGCCCTCCGGGGAGCGCAGCCGCAGCGGCGCCAGGTGGGCGATGCTGGGACGGAAGCCCGTGGCCCACAGCAGGACGTCGGCCGGCTGGAACGATCCGTCGGCGAAGCGCACGCCGTCGGGCTCGATGCGGGTGAACATCGGCCGACGGGCGGCGTAGACGCCCATGGCGGCCGCCTTCTGCTCCTGCGGACGCAACATCAGGCCCGTCACGCTGACCACCGATCTGGGCGGCAGACCCCGCTTGACGCGCTCCTCGACGAGCGCGACGGCCTCGCGCCCGGCGTCGGGATCGAACTCGGTGCTGCGCCAGACCGGCGGCCGACGGGTGACCCAGGTGAGGTCCGCCCGGCCCGCGAGCTCGCCGAGGAACTGCACGGCGGAGGCGCCGCCGCCGACGACGACCACCTTCTTGCCCGCCAGCGCGGCCGGCCCGGGGTAATGGGCGGTGTGGAACTGCTCGCCGCGGAAGGTGTCGGCACCGGGGTAGTACGGGATGAACGGCGTGTCCCAGGTGCCGGTGGCGTTGATCAGGGACCCGGCACGCCAGGTGCCGCGGGTGGTGTGGACCAACAGGTCGCGGGTGCCGGGGTCCGACTCCACGCGGCTGACGCGCACCGGGCGCTCGACCAGAAGGTTGAAGCGCCGCTCGTAGTCAGCGAAGTATTCGGGCACCTCGACGTTGGCCTGAGCTGCGCTGTCCCAGGCCGGCACGTCGGTGCCCGGGAGGTCCGCAACGCCGTGCACGTCGTGCATGGTGAGCGAGTCCCAACGGTGCTGCCAGGCGCCTCCGGGTGCCGGGTTGGCGTCGAGCACGACGAAGTCGATGCCCAGGCGTTGCAGGTGGTGGGCCGCTGACAGCCCTGCCTGTCCGGCTCCGATCACGACGGTGTCGACGTTCATGTCAGGTACAACAATACTTGAACATTCAATATTCCGCGTCGGGGTGCGGGTCAAGGCAGAGTGAAGTCAAGGCAGAGTGAAGTTGTGCAGGAAGTCCGCTGCACAACTTCACTCTGCCTGAGCCTGGGCGTGGGCCGAATCTAGATCCAACGTCATCAGGGACCCCGAATCTAGATTCGGCGCGCGCAAGATCAGCGGCCGTGCGCCTCGATCACCTCGAGGATCGCCGGGCGCAGCTCTGCGGGCGTGATCACGCGGTCCACGGAGCCCACCTCGACGGCCCGGTGGATGGAGTGCACACCGTCGAACTCGGCCGCGATCTCGGAGATCTTCTCGGCCCGCACCGCGGCCCGGGCGTCTGCGAGTTCCAGCTGCAGCGGGGCCCGGTCCTGCGGCGCCGCCTCCTGCAGGCGGTTCTCGAGCTCCCGGACCCGGGCGTCGGCCGCCGTGCGCTTCGCGACGTCGCCCGCGAAGACGACCGCCGCGGCGGGTGCGCCGCCCAGCACCGAGGCGTAGGAGCCCTCGATCGCCAGCACGGTCATGTTCTCGTTGAGCTGCTTGGAGAACACGACGAACGCGCCGCCGTGGTAGCGCGAGATCACCACGAA
This sequence comes from Tessaracoccus sp. MC1865, assembly GCF_017815535.1. Taxonomy (NCBI): domain Bacteria; kingdom Bacillati; phylum Actinomycetota; class Actinomycetes; order Propionibacteriales; family Propionibacteriaceae; genus Tessaracoccus; species Tessaracoccus sp. MC1865. The sequence continues at coordinate 106,886 of NZ_CP072596.1, forward strand.
CACGATGGGGCCGTCGAAGTTGACGATGGCCCGGCCGATCTCCGCGCCGTACTCGAGCTGCAGGTTGCGCATCGACTCCGGCGAGCCGTCGAAGCCGGACAGGTTCGCCAGCACCACGAGCGGACGGTTGCCCGACGCGGCGTTGATGGCGCGGGCCGCCTTCTTCGACGAGCGCGGGAACAGCGTGCCGGCGGTGAAGGTGTCCGGGCCGTCGGTGGGCGGGAAGCCCGCGCGCGGCACCGGCTTGGACTCGATGCCCAGCACGCTCACCGAGTGGCCGCCGATGCGGGCGTCCATCACGACGGCGGTCTCGGCGTCGGCCATCCCGGCCCAGCGCTCGACCCGCGGGTGGTCCTGGTCGCACACGGCGGCGATGACCGAGCGGATGTCGAACGGCTTCTTCCTGTCCGGGTTGTGCTCGCGGGAGAAGATCTGGCCCACCGTCGCGAAATCGGAGCCGTCGCACTGGTGGGGGAAGTCCGAGATGTCGCGGCTGCCCGGGTCTGAGGTTTCGGCCCGACGCGGCCCCGTCTCGCCGGGGGCGACGTAGGTGTGGTCGTAGTGCGACATCAGGATGCCCATGGCGGCGCCCAGGTTCGGCGCCCAGTACTGGGCCTGGCCGTTGGGGCCCATCACGCGGTCGTAGCCGCCGATGCCGAAGTTATCCTCCGCGGAGACGCCGCCGGAGAAGTCCAGCGACTGCTTGCCGGTGAGCACCATCGCCGAATCCGGCGTCATGACGAGGATGCCCTTGGTGTGCATCAGCATGGTGGCCTCAGCGTTCCAGTACGGTTGGGCGCCCACGTTGATCCCGGCGACCACGACGTTGATCTCGCCGCCCGCCTGCGTGAACTCCACGATCCGGCGCAGCGCGGCGGCCACCCAGTCCATGTTCTCGGTGCCGGACTCCATGGAGATGCGGGCGCCGGAAGACAGCGTGAACCACTCGACGGGGACGCCCATCTCCTCGGCCAGGTTGATGGCGGCGATGATGCGTGCGCACTCGGGCTCGGCGACTGCGCCCAGACCCTTCGTCGGGTCGCCGGACAGCACGATGCGGGTCATGCCCTCCGGGTGCAGCGCGGTGAGGGTGGTGACGCGGGCGCAGATGATGCCGGCCTTGTTGCGGCCGGGCTCGCGGTCCACCTCTACCAGCCGACCGTCGGCATCCAGGTCCAGCTCGACGAGGGAGCCGCCCTCGCCGGCCAGGCTGGCCGACAGTTCGTACGGGTACACCAGCCCGCGACGGCGTGCGCGGAGCACCTTGCCCGCGTAGTCGTCGAGGGGCTTGAGCGGCTCGGACGGCGGTGCCGTCACCGAGGTCGTGACCCCGGAGCCGGGCTTGGCGTGAAAGCGGACGGCCAGGGGCTGCAGCTCCTCGGCGCCCTCACCGTCGCGGGTCAGGAAGCGGGCGTGGCAGAGCACCTCTTCGATGCCGGCGCCGTCGGACAGCGGGGTGATGCGGTCCTGCAGGGGCTTGATGTCGTTGACGGTGAGGTCGACGGGCGGCCACACGTAGACCCACACGTGGTTCATGTCGAGCTTCGACCCGGCCGAGCCCCGTGCGGAGCGGGTGCGGCGGATCGCCTCGAGGCAGTTGGAGACCGCCCGCTCGGCGTGCGGCAGGCCGATGAGCCGGCCGGCGTCGTCGCGAACCACGCCGAGCTGGCGCACCTGGGCGATGGCCACCAGGCGGCGGTCGTCCGGGTTGGACTTGGCCACCGCTTCGTAGAGCAGCACATCCGCAGGGGCGGGGAGCCGCGTCGTGTCGAACTCGCGGAGGCGCCGCAGGTCGAGGCGGCGGCCGGTCATGGGGTGGAGGGCGCGGACGTTGGTGTTCTCGCGGAGGGTGCGCACGCCGTCGATGTCGTCGAAGGTGAATGCGCGGTACTCGACGGTGCCGTCGGCCAGGCAGACGCCCACCGCCACACGCTGGGTGGCCGGATCCCAGGCCCAGGTGTTGAGGAGCTCGGCCAGCTCGACGCCGATGCCCTCTTCGTCGGGGGTCTCCGGCCAGGCGACGTAGAGCTCGGCCACAGCGTCGTAGCCTTCGGGGCGGGCCGCGAACTGCTCGTTGACCAGGCGCTCCAGGGCGCCGTCGGTCAGTTCGTCACGGGTGCCGACGGTGGTGACGAAGCGGCGGGGGCGCCCTTCGAGCAGGTAGTCGGCGATGACGACGGAGCGCCCGTCGACGGCGAAGCGGCGGATGTTGCTGAGGTCGTAGTCCGCGTAGTACTTCTGCAGCAGCACCTCCAGCATGGGTTCGTGGGCGGGCACGCCCTGCGCGAGCCTGGTGGCGAGGTAGTTCGCCGTCCACTCGTGCACGCCGGCGAGCTTGGCGACGCGCTCCTCGTAGTCGACGGCCTCAGGGTTGGCGACGAGCGCCTCCAGCTCGGCGCCGAAGCCGGCCAGGACGGAGGCCCGCTCAGCGTCGACCTGCGGTTGGTCGAACCAGCGGAACCTGACCGAGCGGGCCATGTCGCCGATGACGGGGAAGCGCAGCTGGGTGGCGCGCAGGAGGCGCTCGAGGTCGGCGCGGGCGGAGGCCGCCCTGTCGGCGTCGGGCGCGGGCTCGTCGATCCAGCGGTCGAGGATGCCCAACACGATGGAGACGTCGGCTGCCTGACGCTTCTGCGCCAGGAAGACGCGGAACACGGCCTGCTCCAGCGCGGGGAGGCGGTCCAGGGAGTCGACGCCGTAGTGGCTGAGCACGCGGCCGAGGCGGTTGATGAACTGGCCGGGGAGGCCGGCGCGCTCCGCGTCCAGGGTGGTGAGGTAGCGGTGGAAGTGCTCGCGGTCCGAGTGGACGCGCAGTTCCGTGTTGTCCTGTTCGCCGACGGAGCGGTTGCGTGACAGCTCGGCTAGGTCGGCGAACAGCGCGATGAGCTCGATCTCGCCGGGGAGGGTGTCGATGCCCTGCGCTCGGGCCTCGTCGCGGGCGGCCAGGTAGGCCTTGAGCGTCTTGGCGGCCGGGTCGACGTCGTAGCCCATGAGGACCGCCGAGAGTTCGGCGCGCAGCTGCGCCAGGCGGGTGGCCGCGTCGACCTCCTGAGGCTCAGGGAGGTCGACGCCGTTGGTCTCGTCGACGGCCACGCCGCCGTTGCCGTTGCCGAGGGGCTCCAGGCGAACCAGCGGCGCCATCGACTCCACCTGCGAGCCGGTCATCACGTGCAGTTCCTTCACCCGGGCCGCGAACGGGGCGGGGATGACGGTCTCCATCTTCATGGATTCGAGCACGACGACGGGAGCGCCGGCCTCGACCTCGCTGCCGACGGACACGGGGGTGGCGACCACCAGGGCCGGAGCGGGGGAGCGGAGCACGCCCCCCTCGTCGCGGGAGACGCGATGGGTGACGCCGTCGACCTCGATCAGGTGGACGGGGCCGTGCGTGGCCGTCACCAGGCGGAAGCGCTCGCCGTTGACGGTGATGCGGCCGTGCACCTCGTCGAGCTTCTCGACGGCGACATCCGCGGTGGTGCCGTCCACGGTCACGCGGTAGCGGCCGGGGCCGGTGGCGTAGGCGGTCACGGAATGGACCACGCCGCGCAGCTTCAGGTCGACGGTGAGGCCGGACTTGTGCTGAGTCTGGGGGCGGCCGCCGTGGGCGGTGCTCAGCAGTCGTTCGGTCTCGACGTGGACGTTGTCGTCGTAGCCCTCAATGGCCGCGGCCACCAGCGCGATACCGGCGTGCTCGTCGGCGACGAGCCCACCCTCGGCGCGCACCCGGTCGATCCACCCGGTGTCGGCCCACTCGACGGCGGCGGCGCGCCGGCCGGAGGCCTCGGCGCCCGTGACCTCGGGCTGGGCCAGGAGTTCCAGGATGAAGCTCTTGTTGGTGGCGCCACCCTCGATGACGACGGTGGTCTCCGCCATGGCGCGGCGCAGGCGGCCCAGCGCCTCGGTGCGGGTGCGGCCGAAGGCGATGATCTTGGCGATCATAGAGTCGAAGTCGGCGGGGATGGAGTCGCCCTCGGCGACGCCGGTGTCGACGCGGATACCGGGCCCGGCGGGGAGGTCCAGGCGGGTGATGAGGCCCGGCGACGGCGCGAAATCGCGGTCCGGGTCCTCGGCGTTGAGGCGGGCCTCGACGGCGTGGCCGAACTCGACGGGTTTACCCTCGAGCTTGTCGCCGGCGGCGATGCGGATCTGGGCCTTGACCAGATCGAAGTCGTTGGTCACCTCGGTGATGGGGTGCTCCACCTGGAGGCGGGTGTTGACCTCGAGGAACGCGAACTGCTGCTCGCCCGGGTGGTACAGGAACTCGACGGTGCCGGCGCCCTTGTACCCCACCGCGAGCGCGAGGCGTTCGGCGGAGGCCTTGATCTCGTCGTTCTGTTCGGGCGTCAGCAACGGCGAGGCGGACTCCTCGATGACCTTCTGGTTGCGGCGCTGCACCGTGCAGTCGCGCACGCCCACTGCCCAGGCGGTGTCGCCGTCGGAGATGAGCTGCACCTCGACGTGGCGGGCGCCGGTGACGAGCTTCTCGAGGAAGACGACGCCGGAGCCGAAGGCGCGCTGCGCCTCGTCGCGGGTGCGCTGGTAGGCGTCGGCGAGGTCCGCGGCGGAGTCGACGCGACGGATGCCGCGACCGCCACCGCCTGCGGTCGCCTTGAGCATGAGGGGGTAGCCGACGGCGTCGGCGGCGGCCAGGGCGTCATCGAGGGTGTCGACCCCGCCGCGCGACCAGGGCGCCACGGGGACGCCGACCTCTTCGGCGATCAACTTCGAGCCGATCTTGTCGCCGAGCTTGCGCATGGCGTCGCCCGAGGGTCCGATGAACGTGATGCCCAGCGACTCCACGAGGTCCGCGAAGGCGGGGTCCTCGGCGACGAAGCCCCAGCCCACCCACACCGCGTCGGCGCGGGCCTCGGTCAACACGCGGCCGAGCAGGTCGTGGTTCAGATAGGGGCGCTCCGACGCGGGCCCGAGCGGGTAGGCCTCGTCGGCCTCGCGGGCGAACATCGCTGAGCGCTCCGCGTCGGTGTAGAGCGCGACGGTGACGATGGGCTCCCGGTCCGGATGTTCCGCATTGAGATCGCGCACTGCGTGGATGAGCCGCATGGCGGCCTCTCCACGGTTGACGATGGCGATGCGTCGAAACATTCGAACCTCCTGGCACGACAACAGCCCCCGGTTGGGGGTTGGCGACAATCTGTCAGGTCAGGGGCTCGTTTGGAAAACGACACGACCGTGTTGTCAGGGGATTTTCGGGCGCTCCACGCGTAAACCAAACCTGGGCGCCCAACTTTGTTCGAACCCGACAGCGGCTCCGGATGGGCATGGGGTATGGAGGGGCCTCGTCAGCCCTCGGGGTTGATGGACTCGTCGTTGCCCGCTGTTCGGCCGCAGCGGTGCCGGAGTCCTGCGGATCGCGCACCCGCCAGATGTCACGGTGCGGAGCCGGCCGTGGACGTAGGCTCCCGATATGGCTACGTGCTTCGTCGGGGTCTCCGGTTGGCGCTACAAGGGGTGGCGCGGCGACTTCTACCCCGTGGGTCTCAAGCAGCGGGACGAACTCCGCTATGTCGCCGAGCGGATGAACTCGGCTGAGATCAACGGTTCGTTCTACTCGCTGCAGCGGCCCAGTTCGTACGCCGCCTGGGCGGCGGAGACGCCGCCGGGGTTCACGTTCGCAGTCAAGGGCGGCCGCTACCTCACCCACATGCTGCAACTGCGTGGCGTCGAGACCGCGCTGGCCAACTTCTTCGCCTCGGGCGTGTTGGCGCTGGGCCGGCGGCTCGGCCCCGTGCTGTGGCAGTTGCCGCCCCGGATGTCGTTCGACCGCGAGAAGATCGGGCAGTTCCTGTCCCTGCTGCCGCGCACCCACGGGGAGATCGCCGAGCTGTCCGCCGGGCACGACGACAAGGTCGCGCCCGATCGGGTCCTTCTGGAGGTGTCGGAGGACGTCGACCCGTCATCACCCGTCCGCCACGCAGTGGAGCCGCGACACGACAGCTTCAACTCCCCGGAGGCGCACGCCCTGATGGCGGAGCACCGGGTGGCCATGGTGATCGCCGACAGCGCCGGTACCTGGCCCACCATGCGCGATGCCACCGGCGACTTCCGCTACGTCCGGCTTCACGGCGAGCAGGAGCTGTACGCCAGCGCGTACCCTGATGGGTCGCTGGACCGCTGGGCGCGGCAGTGCCGCGAATGGATGGGCGCGGGGCTGGACGCGTACGTCTACTTCGACAACGACGCCCGCGGACACGCTCCCCACGACGCCGTGCGACTGCTGAGCAGGCTCACACCCTGAACGACCGGGGGACTTTGTCCAAAGTTTCGCCAATAAAGACCCACTCGTGCCCTAGGGTTCCCACATCATGGCCGCGCGGTCATCCGCATCCCCAGATGAAACCCAGGTGGTGGGCACAGTGAGCCTCGTCAACAACAACCCCGATCTACAGCCGTCGAAAGCTGAGCTGGTCATCTCCAAAGGATGGGTCCAGGGCATAGCCTTGGTCTTCGTCTTCGGCTTCTTCGTGATGGGCTTCCTCGCCTACCGCACCTACACCGACGGCATGCCCCTCCCGCAACAGGTGGTGAGCGAGTCAGGGGAGGTGGTGTTCACCGAAGAGGAGATCACCTCCGGGCAACAGATCTTTCTCCGCCGTGGGCTCCAGCAGTACGGCTCCATCATGGGCCACGGCGCGTACCTCGGCCCTGACTACACGGCCGAGTACCTGCGCCTGGCCACGGAGCACGTCACCGAACAACTGCGTGACGGCGGCGTGCAGGATCCTGCGGCGGCCACCGTCGAGCATATGCGGGAGAACCGCTACGACGAGAGCACCGGCGTGCTGGTCTTCACTCCCGAGCAGATCAGCGCGTTCGAGATGCTCAAGCAGCACTACGCAGACTTCTTCGGCACCGATTCCACCAAGTACGGCTTGATCCCCTCGGCGATCACGGATCCGGACCAGATCCACGATCTCACCGCCTTCTTCGGCTGGACTGCCTGGGCCAGCTCGGCTGAGCGCCCCGGGCACGACTACTCCTACTCGAACAACTGGCCGCCCGAGCCCCGCGTCGACAACCGTCCGACGGCGGACATCCTCGTCTGGTCGGCCATGTCGCTGATCGCCCTGCTCGCAGGCCTCGGCGCGTTGTTCGCCCTGTACGGCAGGTGGAGCAAGAAGATCGGCTGGCAGTCGAGCGAGACCCCCACCCTGTCGTTCCTGCAGCCCGGCAAGGTGGGCATCACGAAGGCCCAGAAGGCCACCGGTTGGTTCTTCTTCGTCGTCTCACTGCTCTTCCTGGCGCAGGCGACACTCGGCGCCGCCGTCGAGCACTACCGCGCGGAGATCGACAGCTTCTTCGGCATCGACCTGGCCCGCATCCTCCCGTTCAACCTCGCCCGCACCTGGCACCTGCAGTTGTCGCTGCTGTGGACGGCCGCAGCCTTCCTGGCCGCCGCCATCTTCCTGGCACCGATCATCTCCGGCCGCGAACCGAAGCGCCAGCACTGGCTGGCCTACGGCCTCCTCGGCGCGCTCACCGTGGTGGTGCTCGGCATGCTGGGCGGCACGGCGATCAGCACGTTCGGCCCTGAATGGGCACAGGGCTCGATCTTCTTCGACCAGCAGTGGGAGTACCTGGACCTGCCGAGGTTCTGGCAGATCCTCCTGGTGATCGGCCTCTTCATCTGGATCATCATCATCTACCGCGCCATCCGCTCGCGGCTGCGCTCCGAGTCGAAGTTCAACATGCCGTGGCTGTTCTTCTACTCGGGCCTGGCCATCCCGGCCTTCTACGCCGTCGGGCTCCTCGCCACGAACGGCACGCACCTCACCGTCGCCGAGTTCTGGCGCTTCTGGGTGGTGCACCTGTGGGTGGAGGACTTCCTGGAGCTGTTCACCACCGTGATGGTCGCCTACATCTTCGTGATGCTGGGCGTGGTGCGGCGCAAGATCGCCATCCAGATCATCTTCCTCGACGTCATCCTGTACTCGGTGGGTGGCGTGATCGGCACCATGCACCACCTGTACTTCTCGGGCACCCCCGTCGAGCACATGGCGCTGGGCGCGTTCTTCTCCGCCCTCGAGGTCATTCCCCTGACGTTCCTGACGGTGGAGGCATGGGCCTTCCTGCAGTTGGGTTCGAAGCAGGAGTCGCGCAGCAGCGCGCCCTTCCCGCACCGGTGGGCCGTCATGTTCCTGGTGGCCGTGGGCTTCTGGAACTTCGTGGGCGCCGGCGTGTTCGGCTTCCTGATCAACCTGCCGATTGTGTCGTACTACCAGATCGGTACCGCGCTCACGGCCAACCATGCGCACGGCTCGATGATGGGCGTCTACGGCATGCTCGCCGTCGGCATGGCGCTCTTCGCGCTGCGCTACATCGTCAAGCCGGAGAAGTGGTCGGACCTGATGGCGAAGATCTCGTTCTGGTGCCTCAACATCGGCCTGGCCTGGATGGTGTTCGCGACGCTGCTGCCGCTGGGCGTGCTGCAGCTGTGGCACTCGGTCAACGAGGGCTACTACGAGGCCCGCACGCTGGGCTACATCGCCGAGCCCGGCAACGTCATCCTCGAATGGCTGCGCATGCCCGGTGACGTGGTGTTCCTCGTCGGCGGCATCCTGCCGTTCGTGTGGCTCGCCTGGTGCGGGATCCGCCACGCGATCCCCGCCACGGTTACCGTCATGGAGCCCGAGACGCTCTTCGTCATCGAGCACGATGAGGCCAAGGAGGACCGCACCGGCCTGCCGGTTCAGGCGGGCATCGCCGCCGACGAGCTGCCGCCCAGCCGCAGTCGCTACGCCTCGGACAGGCGGGTTCCTCCCGAGAATGAGGACCTTTCATGATCGACATCGAGATCGCCGCCTGGCTGGGCGCGGGCTACGGGCTGGTGCTCCTGCTGGTCGCCTACGGCATCGACTCGTTCGCCAGGCGGGCACAGAGCCGCACGCAGGACGACCGCAACGGCGGTTTCGTCTACCACAAGAGTCACGACGCGTGGCTCTGCCCGGAGGACCAGTGGCTGTACCCGCGGTCCTTCGACCCGGACAACCGGGTGATGCGGTACCGGGGCAGCCCGCTCGTCTGTAACTCGTGCCCCGTCAAGGACAGCTGCACCGAATCCGACGACGGACGCGAGATGCGCCGGTCGGTGGACCCGTGGCCCTCGTCGGAATCCGCGCGCTTCCACCGCGGCATCGCCTGCTCGGTGACGGTGCTGGCTGTCGTGTGGCCGGCCGTGACGGCGTTGGTGGTGGAGAACTGGACCAGCCAGGTGCTGGCCCTCGTCGCCGCAGTGTTGATCGCCGCGGGATCGGTGCCGCTCTGGCTCTTCCTGCGCCACACCCCGGCAGATCCCCTGGGCGCGGTCGTCAGGACTGCGGATCAGACCAGGCAGGACCGCGAGGCTGCGGCCGCAGCCCTGGCCCGCCAACGCAGCAGCTATGCATCAGACAGGAGAGCTGACCATGCCAACTGAGGTCGTTCTGGCAATTCTCGCGTTCCTCCTTGTGGTCGCGTTCCTCGTCTCCTCCTTCCGGATCGTCCGGGAGTACGAACGGGTGGTGGCGTTCCGCATCGGCCGGCTGCGCGGCGCCCTCGGCCCCGGCCTGGTGTTCCGCCTGCCGTTCCTCGACAAGCTGGTCCGCGTGGACCTTCGGACGGTCACCCTGACCATTCCTCCGCAGGAGGTCATCACCAGGGACAACGTCACCGCCCGCGTCAACGCCGTGGTGATGTTCCGGGTGACAGATCCGGTGCTGTCGGTGATGTCCGTGGAGAACCACGCCGTCGCCACCTCGCAGTTCGCGCAGACGACGCTGCGCTCAGTCGTCGGCCGGGCGGAACTCGACACACTGCTCGCCCACCGGGCAGACCTCAACGAGGACCTGGCCCACTCGATCGCCACGCAGACGAAGGAGTGGGGCGTCGAGGCGTCGGTTGTGGAGATCAAGGACGTGGAGATCCCGGAGATGATGCAGCGGGCGATGGCCCGGGAGGCCGAGGCCGAGCGCGAACGTCGCGCCAAGGTGATCAGCGCCCGGGGCGAACTCCAGGCGTCGGTGGAACTGCGCGACGCCGCCCTCACGCTCAGCGAGGCACCCGCTTCCCTCCAACTTCGTTACCTGCAGACCCTGCTGGAACTCGGCGCGGACCAGAACTCCACCGTCGTCTTCCCGCTCCCGATGGACATCGTCGGCCCGCTCGTGCAGGCCGTGAAGAAATTCAACGGCGACGACGAGGCCGCCCCGCCGCCCCACAAGCCGGGCCTGGCCGTCGTCGACCGCCCCTTGGAAGGATGATCCCGATGACAGATCTCGATCCCGTCGTGACCGGGCGGCCCGTCCGCCTGGTGCCCACCGCGCCCGGCTTCTGGATGCTCACGCTCGGCGTGTGCATCGCCGCCCTGGCCCCGCTGCTCGGCTTCCTGCTCGGCGTCATGCGCCAGCGCCCGCAGGAGGAAGTGCTTTTCAGCCCGCTCTACATCGGCCTGTTCGCCGGCGTACTCGTGGGCGGAGCAGGGGTGGTCCTGGCCGTCCTGGGCGGCATCCGCCTGTGGCGCCACCTGCGTCACACTCGGAACCTCGAGGACGAAGCCGCAGAAGCGGTAGCGTGAGCGCCGTGAGCATCCTCGACGACGCGGCTCAGGCGACATCGTCGCCCCCCGCAACCCGGTTCCGTTCGAACGCCGCGCCGGACCGGTTCATGCGCCGTCTCCTCGGCGTGACCGAAGCCGACACCGCCTCGGGCGCCGGAGCGCACGCGGCGTTCCGCGTGTCCGTGATGTTCTCCGGGGTGCGCTGCCTGATCACCTACCTGCTGATCCCGGTGCTCGTGCCGGTGCTCAGCCTGGCGGGCTGGGTGGCGGCCCCCATCGGCATCGCCCTGTGCGTCTACGCGGTGGTCAACGGAATCGTGAGCATGAAGAGGTTCTGGCGCTCCGACCATCGCCAGCGCTGGATGTACACCGGCTTCATGGCGGTGGTGTTCGTGGTGCTGGGCGTGGCACTTGTATCTGATCTCAGCCGATTGGGAGGCATGTCGTGAGCACCGAGAACCGGGAACAGTTCGACGTCGAGAAGTACCAGGCCGAACACAAGCAGCCCAGCGAGGCGGAGAGCGCCATCCTGACCGTCCTGCTGTTCGTCTCCATGGTGGTCTTCGCCGTGGGCTGCACGATGTTCGGCTGGTTCAGCTGACCGCAGTCTCAGCGGCTGATGGCCAACACGTGCTGCGTCACCATCACGGCGGCCCCCGCCACGGCGGCGTCGCGTCCGGTGCCGGCGGGCAGGATCTGCAGGTCACCGGTCGCCAGCGGTAGGGAGCGGGTGTAGACCCTTTCCCGTACCCCGGCCAGCAGGTGGTCCCCGGCGCGGCTGAGTACGCCGCCGAGCACGATGACCGACGGGTTGAGCAGGCTCACGCAGGCGGCGAGGGTGTCGCCGATCATGCGGCCGGCCTCCCGCAGTTCCGCCGCAGCCAGCATGTTGCCACCCTCAGCGAGTTTGAAGACATCCAGCGGGGTCTCGGCGTTGAGTCCCTGTGCGCGTAGGCGCGCCGCGATCGCCGGTCCGCTGGCGACGGCCTCCAGGCACCCGGTGTTGCCGCATCGGCACAGCACCCCGTCGCCCGAGGGCGTGAACACGTGGCCGAGGTCTCCGGCGGCGCCCTTGGCCCCGCGATGGAGACGGCCGCCCATGATGATGCCGCCACCGATGCCGGTGGCCACCTTGACGAACAGCAGATGCTCCACATTGCGATGCACCAGAATGTGCTCGCCCAAGGCCATGAGATTGACGTCGTTGTCGACCAGCACCGGCACGGGTAGTCCGCGCCTGATGCGGGCCGGGATGTCGAAGCCGTCCCACCCCAGCATGATGGGTGGCCGCACAGGGCGGCCCGTCGAGTGTTCGACCGGTCCGGGGACGCCGATCCCCACACCGATCAGATCGTCACCTCGGCCACTGCGTTCGATCAGCGCCGTGCCCTGCTCGAGAACCCAGGACAGGACCTCTTCCGGCCCTTGAGCGATGTTGATCTGCTCGTGCACCTTCTCGATGGGCCGGCCCGCAAGATCTGTCAGGGCAAGGGTCGCGTGGCTGGCGCCGAGGTCTGCCGCGAGCACGACGCGGGCCGCTGGGTTGAAGCGGAACTGCACCGGCGGCCGGCCCCCGGTGGATGCCGCCTCACCCTCCGGCGAGAGCAGACCTGCGTGGAGGAGCGAGTCGATCTGTGCGCCCACAGCGGAGCGGGCCAACCCTGTCTCGGAGATGAGTTGGCCACGGGTGCGGACTCCGCCGTCGAGCATCAACATGAGGACCTCGGCCGCCTCCTGCGCGTTGGCGGAGAGCAGGTCAAGGGCATCCGACAGCGCCGGGAGACCATTCCTGGTGCTCCCGACAAACCGGTTCTGTGATGCCTTGACGGTCATATCCAAAGTCAACCACACGCGGACTTTAAATCAAGCCCGGGTAGTAAGTTCCGTCAAACGAATGACGCTTTGCACGCTAAAGACAAAACTTATGCTTGACACAAAACAAAAGGGGTTGCAGAGTTGCGTTATGACAGCTCAGAGCCGAGCCGCCGATTCCCCCATCCTGGAGATGAGGGGCGTGGTCAAGCGGTTCCCCGGTGTGCTCGCCCTTGGGGGCGTTGACCTCGATGTGCGTGCCGGCGAGGTGCACTGCCTCTTGGGCCAGAACGGAGCCGGAAAGTCCACGCTGATCAAGGTCCTCGCGGGAGTCCATCAGCCTGAGGAGGGCGAGATCATCTGGAACGGTGAGGCGGTCCGTTTCGCCCACCCCCAGGCGGCGATGGACGTCGGCGTGGCCACCATGTATCAGGAACTGGATCTGGTCCCGGGATTGAGCGTCGCCGAGAACATCATGCTCGGTCACGAGTTGAGCTCTTTCGGTCTCTCCAAACGACGCGCCACCCGTGAGCGGGCGGCCAAGCTGCTGGGCCAGCTGGGCCACAGCGACATCTCTCCCACCATCGAGGTGGGGCGCCTGTCCGCTGCGGGTCAGCAGATCGTCAGCATGGCCCGGGCGCTCTCCCGGGATGTGAAAGTCATGGTCATGGACGAGCCGTCCGCGGTCCTCGACTCCGAGGAGGTGGAGCAACTCTTCCAAGTGGTGCGGGAACTCACGACGGCTGGGGTCGCCGTCATCTACATCTCCCACCGGCTCGAGGAGATCCGCCAGATCGGGGACCGGGTCACCATCCTCAAGGACGGCAAGACCGTCGCCACGGGGCTGGACGCCAAGTCCACCCCCAAGACCGAGCTCATCAGGCTGATGACCGGGCGCTCGATGGAGTACGTCTTCCCAACCCGTGAGGCCCCGGACCGTGCCGCCGACCCGTTGCTCACCGTCGAGTCACTGAGTCGCGACGGAGAGTTCAGCAATGTCAGCTTCGAGGTGCATCCCGGGGAGATCGTGGGCATCGCCGGGCTGGTCGGTGCCGGTCGCTCAGAGATTCTGGAGACGATCTTCGGCGCCCGCCGCGCCGACTCCGGCACGGTGCGTGTCGAGGGACGCAAGCTGGCCAATGGTTCCGTCCCGGCCGCCGTGACCGCCGGCATCGGGCTCTGCCCTGAGGAACGCAAGAGCCAGGCTCTGATTCTGAGCCACTCCGTCGCCAACAACGTGTCGCTGGCCAGTTTCGCCGACTTCGCCACCGTCGGCTTCATCAACCGTGGTGCTGAGCTGGCGGATTCCCAGGCTCACGTCGACTCGCTCGATCTGCGCCCGCGCACCATCGCCCGCGAGATGCGCACCCTCAGCGGCGGCAACCAGCAGAAGGTCGTGCTGGCGCGCTGGTTGCAGCGCGGTAGCCGTGTGCTCCTGCTCGATGAACCGACGCGGGGCGTCGACGTCGGCGCCCGCTCCGAGATCTACGGACTCATCCAGCAGATCAGCGACGAGAAGCGCGCAGTCGTCGTGGTCTCCAGTGAGATCCCCGAAGTGCTCGGGCTCTCGGACCGGGTTCTCGTGGTGGCCGATGGCGTGGTCGTCCATGACGGACCCGCAGCGGAACTCGATGAGCACAAGGTCCTCGACATCATCCTGAAGGGAGAAGCAGCGTGAGCACAGCTGCGAACGAACCCATTGCCACGGCTGGCGCGACTGCCAAGACGAAATCCGGCCTCCGCGGATTTCTAGGTACTGCGTTCGGGCTCAATCTCGGGCTGATCATTGCCCTGCTGCTCCTGGCAATCGTGGGCTTCGCCACGGGCGGCGAACGCTTCCTGAGTATCGACAACATCCTGACGATCCTGCGTCTGGGGTCGGTCATCGGTGTGGTGAGCGTCGGCATGACGTTTGTGATCTCCGGCGGGGGCATCGACCTGTCGGTGGGCGCGATCGTGGCGCTCAGCACGGTGTGGGCGACCACGCTGGCGACGCAGACGATGGCTGCTGACATCCATTGGATCGTGATGGTCTTCACCGCCGTCGCCGTCGGTGCCGGCTGCGGTGCCATCAACGGGGTGCTCATCGCGTTCGGCCGAGTGGCACCGTTCATCGCCACGCTCGCCATGCTCGCCGCGGCGCGGGGCATGGCCGAGATCATCGCCCAGCGCAAGACGCAGATCGTGCAGGACCGCGACTTCATCGATTTCTTCGGCGGCAACGTGGTCGGCATCCCGGTGCTGGTGATCATCTTCGCGCTGGTGGCGGTCATCGGCTGGATCCTGCTCAACCGCACGACCTTCGGCCGGCGCACGCTGGCCGTCGGCGGCAACGCGGAGGCCGCGCGTCTGGCCGGTATCCGGATCAACTGGCACACCGCCCTGCTCTACGTCCTGCTCGGCGTGGCCTGCGGGATCGCGGCCGTCATGTTGATGGCCCGCACCACCACCGGTACCTCGACGCACGGGCAGCTCTACGAACTCGACGCCATCGCCGCCGTCGTCATCGGCGGCACGCTGCTCACCGGTGGACGCGGCACGATCGTCGGCACCGTCCTGGGCGTCCTGATCTTCACCACCCTCACCAACGTGTTCACCCTCAACAACCTCGACACCTCAACGCAGGCGGTTGCGAAGGGCGCCATCATCATCGTCGCCGTCCTGCTGCAGCAGAGGGTCGCCGAACGGCACAGCTCAAGCGGGTGATGCTCCTGCGCTCTCGACCCAGTCCGATCCGCCGCCTCACCGACGAACATGCACCTCTTCAACGACGAACAAGGAGTAACCATGACCATCCGCAAGCGCACGTCCCTGATGGCCGCCGTCGGCGGCCTCGCCCTGATCCTGGCCGGTTGCACGAGCAACAGCCCCGAGGTCACCCAGGAACCCGCTGCCACCGAGGCGGGCACGGACACCACCGGTACCGACACCGCCACGGAGACCACCACGGACGAGGGCACGGGCAGCGAGGGCACCCCCGCGGCCGGTGGCAACGAGGAGATCGGCGAAACCGTCGTCATCGGCTTCAGCGGACCTGCCGCTGATCACGGGTGGCTCGCAGCCATCAACTCGTCGGCCCAGGAGGCCGCGGCGAAGTACTCCGACATCGACCTCCGCGTCGCTGAGGGCACCAACGACCCCAGCCTCCAGATCTCCCACATTGAGACGTTCATCAACGACGACGTCGACGTCATCGTGTTGCTCCCGACCGACGGCGCGGCCCTCACCGAGGCGGCAATCAAGGCGATGCAGGCCGGGATTCCGGTGGTCAACGTGGACCGTGAGTTCTCCAGCCCGTTTGCGGCACGCACCACGATCCTGGGCGACAACTACGGCATGGGCGTCTCCGCAGGCACCTACGCCTGTGATCTGGTCGAGGAGAAGGGCCTCTCCGATCCGGTCATCGCCGAGATCGCCGGCATCGACTCCCTGCCACTCACCCAGGATCGCTCCAGCGGTTTCGCGGACGCGCTCAAGGACTGCGGGCAGACGGTCGACAATCGCGTAGCCGCCGAGTTCACCGTCGAATCCGGTGAGCGCGTGACCTCCAACCTGCTGCAGGCTGCGCCGCAGATCGACATCATCTGGAACCACGACGACGACCAGGGCGTCGGCGTCATGGCCGCCCTCGACAACGCCGGCCGCAACGAGATGGCGCTCATCGGTGGCGCGGGTTCCGCCAATGCGATGCGCTGGATCCAGGAAGGCAAGATGGAGGCCACCGTCCTCTACCCGCCGACGCAGGCTGCTGATGGCATCAAGCTGGCCCGTCTCCTGGCGCAGGGTAAGGGCATGAGCGACCTCGTCCAGGTCGAGGTACCCACCCGCATCGTCCTCAACGCCCCGGTGGTCAACGCCGACAACGTTGAGGAATACATGGAACTCGGCTTTGAGTCCTGACCGGTAGCGCGCCGCGGCCCCCGGGTCGCGGCGCACCCCGGCCATTTCCCATCGCAGGAGGACACCATGACCACCCACCCCACCGCCGTCCCCGAGCTGGGTGTCGGCATGATCGGCTACGCCTTCATGGGCAAGGCCCACTCCCAGGGCTGGCGCAACGCCCGCTCGTTCTTCTCTCCGCCGGCGCTGCCACGGTTGGCGGTCATCGCCGGGCGCCATCCCGACGCGTTGAGCGACGTCGCCCGACGCTTCGGTTGGGAGTCCACCGAAACTGACTGGCGCGCCGTCATCGAGCGGGACGACGTCGACATCGTCGACATCTGCACGCCCGGAGACACGCACGCAGAGATCGCGATCGCCGCCCTGGAGGCGGGCAAACACGTGCTCTGCGAGAAGCCACTCGCCAACACTGTCGCCGAGGCGGAGGCGATGGTCGCCGCTGCGGATAGAGCGGCGGCATCGGGGGTGAAGGCGATGGTCGGGTTCACCTACCGCCGGGTTCCGGCCATCGCCCACGCCCGCGAGATCGTCGCTTCGGGACGGCTCGGCACGCTGCACCACGTACGTGCCCAGTACCTGCAGGACTGGCTGGCCGACCCGTCGGCTCCGCTCAGCTGGCGCCTGCAGAAGGAACGCGCCGGCTCGGGCGCGCTGGGCGACATCGGCGCGCACATCGTCGACCTCGTGCAGTTCATCACCGGGGACCGGCTCACCGGCGTCAGCGCTCTGCTCGAGACCTTCGTCCATCAGCGCCCCGTGAGCCTGGACTCGCATGGGCTCAGCGCGACCGGCTCAGGCACTGAGATGGGAGAGGTCACGGTCGACGACGCCGCGGTCTTCCTCTCCCGCCTGGAGGGCGGCGCGCTGGCCACCTTCGAGGCAACACGTTTCGCGACAGGCCGGAAGAACTCCATCCGGATCGAGCTGAACGGCTCCGACGGGTCACTGGCCTTCGACTTCGAAGACCTCAACGTGCTTCACGTGCTCGACGGCCGGGGTGCGGACTCCGGCTTCACCCGCGTGGTGGTGACCGAACCGGAGCACCCCTACCTCTCGGGCTGGTGGCCGCCGGGCCACATGCTCGGCTACGAACACGGCTTCACGCACCAGGCCGTGGATTTCCTCAGCGCTATCGCCGAAGACCACCAACCGCATCCGAATTTCCGCGACGGTCTCGGCATCCAGCGCGTGCTGGACGCCGTCGCCCAGAGCGCCACGCAGAGTGCCGTTTGGACGCCGATCAATCTGGAAAGGAGGACCTGACCATCAGCGCGAGCCGCTCGCGATCCACTCACCACTCGTCACAAAGACCCATCAACGTCTCTTGGAAAGGAGACCTTCGTGTCCACCTACGACGATGTAGCACCAGATCGACTCGAACTCGGCCGCAGACTCGGCCTGTCCCGCCGCCAGCTCTTCGCGGCCTCCACCGGGATCGCGGCAGCCGCGGCCTTCCCGCTCCAGGCTGCCGCCAATCCCGGCACTTCCAACGCCCAGTTGGTCCCCGGTCCGCGCCGCGGCATCATCCTCTACACGGTCCGCGACGCCATCTCCCGTGACCCCGCCTCCACACCCTTCGCCTCCGGTTTCCGCTCGGTATTCGAAGCGCTGGCCGAGATGGGTTACCGGCAAGTGGAGTTCGCCGGCTACAACCAGCATGCCAACGCCGAAGGTGGTCGCTCTCTGGGAACCCCAGAAGGCGCCCGGCTGCTCCGCAGTTGGCTCGACGACAACGGGCTGGTCGGCCAGGGCAGCCATGGCAGCGTCCCGGGCGCCATCTCGGACTCCAGCCTGGCGTCGTTCGATGCCGCCTGTGAGGTGGCCAACATCCTCGGGATGAAGCACGTCGGCACCGGTTCGGATCCGACGGGCAGTAACTACAAGGCGGACTGGGACCTGGCCGTCGACCGGTGGAACTTCCTCGGGGAGCGGGCCTGGAACAAACACGGCCTGAAGCTGTACACGCACAACCACGACGCCGCCTACAACTTCCTGCTGGACAGCGGACCGGAAGATGCGCTCGGAAGGCCAACCCGTTCGTCGGGCATCCGAAAGCTCGAGTACTTCATCGCCCGGACCGAGCCGAAGTACGTCCACTTCGAACTGGACATCTACTGGGGCATGGTCGCCCAGTACAAGCACCAGATGTTCACGGCACCCGACGGGGAGCAGGTCGAATCGATCTTCGATCCGTTGGCGGTCGTACAGGCACAGACATCGCGGTTCCCGCTATTCCACGCCAAGGACGGCCGGATCAACACCAGCGTGTCCAACGGCTATGAAATGGTCCCCTTCGGAACCGGTGACATCGATTTCGCCACGTTCTTCAAGAACATGGGCGCCCGCGGCAACCACCACCCCATGTATGAGCAGGACAACGCACCCGGCGGTGCGGCCAATCCCGGCCAGTCGCTGGAGTTCGCTGCTCTGAGCTACCAGAACATGGCTAACCTGCGCGGCTAGCCACCCTGGACACGTGAAAAACCGGCCCCCCGGAACGAGAGGTAGAGCCCGATTCCGCGGGCTCTGCCTCTCCGGGGGGACGGCCACGCTCCCTAATGACACAAGGACGTGTCCCAGAACCATATCTTCAGGAGGTCTTCCAGATGTCTCGTCCGATCACCCTTTTCACGGGCCAGTGGGCCGATCTGCCGTTCGAGGAGGTGTGCAAGCTGGCTGGCGACTGGGGCTACGACGGCCTCGAGATCGCTACTTGGGGCGACCATTTCGAGGTTGACAAGGCGTTGAATGATGATGGTTACATCCAGTCGCGCCGCGAGATCTTGGAGAAGAACGGCCTCAAGGTTTTCGCGATCTCCAACCATCTCGTCGGGCAGGCTGTCTGTGACGACCCCATCGACCACCGCCATCGCGACATCATCCCCACCGACATCTGGGGCGACGGTGACCCCGAGGGAGTCCGCCGGCGCGCGGCCGAACGGATGAAGGACACCGCCCGGGCCGCCGCCAAGCTTGGCGTCAAGATCGTCACCGGCTTCGCCGGCTCGCCCATCTGGAAGTACATCGCCATGTTCCCGCCCGTCGGGGATGATGTCATCCGGGCCGGCTACCAGGAGTTCGCCGATCGCTGGCACCCCATCCTCGATGTCTTCGACGAGGTGGGCGTGCGGTTCGCGCACGAGACGCATCCCAGCGAAATTGCGTTCGACTACTGGAGCACCAAGGCCACCCTGGAGGCGATCGGGCATCGCGAGGCGTTCGGGATCAACTGGGATCCGAGTCACATGGTGTGGCAGCAGATCGACCCCGTCGGCTTCATCCTCGACTTCCACGAGCGGATCTACCACGTGCACTGCAAGGACACCAAGGTGCGCCTGACCGGCGGGCGCAACGGCCGCCTGTCGTCGCTGCTGCCGTGGGCAGACCCCCGCCGCGGCTGGGACTTCATCTCCGTGGGTCACGGCGACGTGCCGTGGGAGGACGCCATCCGCGCGCTCAACTCCATCGGGTACGACGGTCCGCTGTCGGTCGAATGGGAGGACGCGGGCATGGACCGACTCATCGGCGCGCCCGATGCCCTTGAGTTCGTCCGCAAGCTCAACTTCAGCGCGCCGGAGGCCGCCTTTGATGCAGCGTTCTCATCTGGGAACTGACAGCTGTGGACACACCACTCAACAGCGACCCCCGCTGGACGTTCCCTCTGCGTCCGTCGGGCGGCTCGTTGTCGGACTGGTCGCCCGCCGAGATCGCTGACGTGGTCCATGCGCTCGCCGAGCGCGGCGCCACGTCCGTGGTCCTCAGCGACGACGACCTGGTTGGGCCGGACGGCGAACCGGCGGACGACGCCCTCATCACCGTGGTGCCGGCGCTACGGGCTGCTGGCGTGCGCGTGGCATTGGCGTGGCCTGATGTGACCACCCACCCGGTCTTCGCGGACGGGGCTCTGTGCGCCGCCGGGAAGGGCGTGCGACGGTTCGCTCTGGCCAAGGTGTTGCGCTTTGTCGACCTCGCCGCTGCGCTCGGCGCGGAGACCTTCGTCCTCCACGAGAGCCGCGGCTCCGGTTGGGGGCGTGACCCGTTCGCGGACGCCCAGCGACTACGGGAGGCCGTGGACGCGGTCACCCAGTACATCTACGAACAGGGCTTCGAGTTGCGGGTGGCGGTGGTGACCGGACCGGGGTCGCTCCTGCTGACTGCGGTGGAAGGGCTCGGGTTCCGAGCAGAACTCAACCAGCCCGAGGCGGTGGGCATCGTGTCCTCGGGTGCGGACCTGACGGGGACGGCTTGGGCCTGGGGGAGTACGGCGCTCACGGGTGTCGACCTGGGCCGCATGAACGGGGATCCGCTCCATCAGTTCAGGATGATCGACCTGCTCGAACGCGGTTCTCTGGCCGGGCAGATGCCCTTCGCTGGACACCTGGTGTTCCGGTTCCCAGCACCCGCCCAGATCAGCCCGGAACAGTACGTGGCATTGGCCTCTGGAGCGGCCGCTCGGTACGGGGGGCTCGCCCAGCGGGTGGCCCAGTGGCACCGTGAGCCCGCCGTGGAAGAGGCCCTGTCCAGTGCGGAGCTGACGGTGAGCCTCGACCCCACTTTCCATCCCGGCGAGACACCGGCCCAGTTGACCCATGCGACCGACACCGGCCAGCCCGAGGCCTGTTCGTCAACTGCGCAACGGCTACGGCAGCTCACGTTGCTGCAGGCTCTGGGCGTGGAGGGAAAGGTCAGCGCACGGTGAGCGACCGCGCGCGCTGCGCGACCCGCCCGTCGCCGAGTTCGCCCTGCCTGGCCGGTCTGCCGCGGTAGGCCTCGATGAGGGCCGCCACCACCCGGGGGTCGGAGTCGATCTGGCTCACGCCCACCTGGAGTTGGGTCTTGTCGGTGGGGATGAGCAAACGGGCGCCCTTGATCTCCGGCGCGCCGGTGAGCTGGGCCCACGGCACGCGGGTCTCCTTCCCCATGCTCGCGACGGTGGTCACATGGCTGGGTGAGAGCACCAGACCGGGCGGGTTCCGGTACGCGAACCAGCCGTCGGCGATGCCCCACCCGACGATCAGCGCCAGCATGACGGCGAAGCTCATACCGCCGTCGTCCGTGAGGTAGCCGGTCAGGCGCAGGGTGATGTCGACGAGCACCACGATGCCGGCGAGGCCGGTCAGCAGCAGCGGAATGAGCCGCGACGACGGCGCCGGGCCGATCCGCGTCACGCCGTCGCCCAGCGAGAGGCGCAGGGTGCCCGAGCGACCGCGCCGGTTGAGGTACTGGGAGATGAGGATCGCCGAGAGCGCCAGGGTGATGGCCAGCGACGAGGTGACCAGCCAGGGCATCTCGTAGACGATGGCCAGCACCAGCGCCACGACCGCGAAGATCGGGAACAGGACGGTGCCCACCAACGCGGAACCGGGGAAGAGCGGCTCCTTCGGCGCATCGACTTCGATGACGGTGCGGGTCTCGTCCATGAGGTCCTCCGGGGTTGTGACTCCCTGCATCCTAGGGCCGCGCAGCGCGGGGGCAGACACAGGGCCGGTCCGCAGCGCGCTGGGGGACGCGCCGGGACAGGCCTGATCAGGAAGCGATGCGGGCTCAGTCGTCGTCGTGGTCGTCGTCGTGGTCGTCGTCGTCCCAGTCGTGGTCGTCGTCGTCCCGGTCGTCGTCGTGGTCGTCGTCCCGGTCGTCGTCCCAGTCATCGTCGTGGTCGTCGTCCCGGTCATCGTCGTCCCGGTCATCGTCGTCCCAGTCATCGTCGTCGTTGTAGACCGGGGTGGAGGTGGTCTTCTTGACGGTGGCGGCCTTCGTCTTTGCGGGGGCGGCGACGGACGTCTTGGCCGGGGCGGGGGCCATGCCCGGAGCCGGGGTGAGCGAACTGTCGACGGTGGACGACAGGCCCTGCTCGTCGTCGCAGGTGAAATTGTTGTCGAGGTCGTCGCACTGGTCTGTGCCGGTGATCACGATGGTCTCGGTGGCGGTTGGGGCCGGCGTGGGCTGTGGCGTGGTGGGGTCCGCGTCTGGGCTGGCGCTCACCGTCGGGGCCGCCACGATGATGGGCTCCATGTGGGGAGTGGGCGAGACTGCCGGCGAGCTGACGGCCGGCGCGGGTGTGGGGGATGCGGCGGAGGCCAGCAGCCCACCGCCGACTGCGGCGACACCGAACGCGGCCGCCGCGAGCCAGGTGGTGGAGGTTTTGAGAGCCATCTGAATACTCCTTCGAAGTGGTTGTTGAGACCATCACACCGGTCGCAGATGAGGGGAACCACGCGGGAATCGTGAGAGGTTTCTCATGGGTGAGGGGCTTCGTCACGAGGGCACGCCGGTCGCCACCGTGTGAGCGCCCGGTCCGCGCTCAGGGCAGGATAGGGACATGATCTCCCAGCAACCCGACCTCGTCGCCAAGGTGACGCTGCGGGCGCGCTTGATCACCACGATGGTGCTGCTCGCGGGGCTGGCGCTGCTGACGTCCGGCGCCATCGTCGCGGTGCTGCAGCACCGCGCCATCCACAGCGGTGTCGACGACCAACTGACGCGCACGCGCGACGAACTCCGCGTGCTCGCAACGGAGGGCATCGACCCCGCCACCGGCCAGTCCTTCGCCGGGCCGTCGGAGCTGCTGCACACCTTCCTGGCCCGAACCGTGATCGGCGAGGCCGAGGGGGAGTTGGCCGTCGTGGACGGCCAGGTGCGCTGGGTCGCTTCGACGGACGTTCCGCTGCGCCCCGAGAACGACGAGGAACTCGTCGGCCACCTGATGCCCATGGCCGCCGGCAACCAGATCCGCATCGACACCGTCCGCACCCCGGATGGGAACTACCGGGTGCTCGTGGCGCCCGTGCAGTACCCCGGGTCGACGGGTGCGCTGGTGCACGTCTACGACCTGGACCTCGTCGAGGCGGAACTGCGCCGCACGATGACGCTGTACGCCGTGGTCGCCGTCGGCACCGTGCTGCTGTTGGTGCTCGTCGCCTGGATCTCCGTGGGCAGGCTGCTGCGGCCCATCGAGGAACTACGCAAGGCCGCCGAGTCGATCGACGAGCGCGACCTCACGTCACGCGTGCCGGTGCGCGGCCGCGACGACCTCACCGCCCTGTCCAGCACCATCAACCGGATGCTCGACCGCGTCCAGCGCTCCGTCGAGGGCCAGCGCCAGCTGCTCGACGACGTGGGCCACGAACTCCGCACGCCCATCACCGTGGTGCGCGGCCACATGGAACTCGTCGACCCCGACGACCCCGTCGACGTGCGGGAGACGCGGGACCTCGTCATCGACGAGGCCGACCGGATGGGCGTGCTCGTCAACGACATGCTGATGCTGGCGAAGGCCACGGAGTCAGACTTCGTGCAGCCCCGCTGGTTCGACGTGGCGACACTGACGGACCAGGTGCTGGAGAAGGCACGGGCGCTGGGGGACCGCGCGTGGCGGCTCGAGCGCATCGCCTCGGCCGAGGCGTTCCTCGACCCGGGCCGCATGACGCAGGCCTGGCTGCAACTGGCCGCCAACGCCGTCAAATACTCCGACGCGGGCTCGGCCATCACGCTGGGTTCGGCGCTCGAGCGCGGTGAGGTGCTGCTGTGGGTCCGCGACGAGGGCATCGGCATCGAGCCCGATCAGCTGGACGTGGTCCGGCAGCGCTTCGGTCGCAGCCGCGTGGGGGCTGCCCACGCGCAGGGCGCGGGGCTGGGGCTCAGTATCGTCGAGTCGATCATGGCCGCGCACGGTGGCCGCCTGGACATTGAATCGACGGTGGGCGTCGGCTCCCGGTTCACCCTCGTGCTGCCGCTCGGTCCGGTGGAACCCGCCGAACTCGAACCGACCATCAAGATGGAGAGCTTATGAGCACGATCCTGATCATCGAGGACGAGACCCGCATCGCCGGATTCATCGCCAAGGGGCTGAAGGCGGCGGGCTTCACCTCCCACACCACCGCGTCGGGGTCCGAGGGCGCCACGCTGGCGGTGCACGGCAATTTCGACCTGGTGATCCTCGACGTCGGCCTGCCGGACATCGACGGCTTCGAGGTGCTCGAGCAGATCCGCGGGCAGGGGGTCGCCGTGCCGGTGATCATGCTGACGGCCCGGTCCTCCGTCGCGGATCGCGTGGCCGGGCTCGAGGGCGGCGCGGACGACTACATGCCCAAGCCCTTCTCGTTCGAGGAACTGTTGGCGCGGATCCGGCTGCGGTTGCGCACCGAGTCGCCCCAGCCGGCCGGGCAGAGCGTGACGCAGTTGTCGCACAACGGCCTGGTGCTGGATTTCCGGACGCGCAAGGCCCAGGTGGACGGCGAGTGGGTGGACCTGTCCGCCCGCGAATTCACGTTGGCGGAGACGTTCCTGCGCAACCCTGGGCAGGTGCTGAGCCGCGAGCAGCTGCTGAGCAATGTGTGGGGCTTCGACTTCGACCCGGGCAGCAACGTCGTCGACGTTTACGTCCGATACCTGCGGGGCAAGCTGGGCAAGGACCGCTTCGAGACGGTCCGCGGGATGGGCTACCGGCTGGCGTGACGGCTAGTCGTCGTCATCGTCATCCACGTCATCGTCGTCGTCGTCATCGGTGGACGGGGCCGGTGCCGGCCTGACCGGGGGCGCGGGCTTGACGGGCTGCGGAGCCACGGTCGTCCGGGTGGGCGCGGGAGTCGTCGTCGCGGGCGTCGACGCGGTGGTGGGCGTCGGGCTGAGCTCCGGTGTCGCGGTGGCCGCGTCGACGGTGGGGCTGGGCGTCGGCGAAGGGCTGGGAGTCGTCGTCGTGCTGGCCGGGGACGGTACGGCGGTGACCACGATGGCCGGCTCCGCCGGCGGTTGCGCGAGGGGCGCGGCGAGCGCGACCAGCAGCCAGCCCACGAGCAGCCCGGCCACGACGGCAGCGGCCACCAGCCCGGCCGTCACCCCGCGTTTCCTGTCCATGCGCTTGCCTCCTGCCTCTAGTGAAGGGTGCCAGGATGAAGGGGAGCGGAACGGCAGATGAGAAGACTCTCATCTGCCGTTGTGGCTGCGGCCCTCAGCGGCTGCGGCTCAGAGCCCTTCGCGCTTCGGGATGGTGAGCACCAGGGGCTTGTTGACCTCGGCGAAGAAGTCGTTGCCCTTGTCGTCCACCACGATGAACGCCGGGAAGTCCTGCACGTCGATCTTCCAGATCGCCTCCATGCCGAGCTCCTCGTATTCGACGACCTCGACGTGCTTGATGCAGTCCTGTGCCAGCCTGGCGGCGGGGCCGCCGATCGAGCCCAGGTAGAAGCCGCCGTGCGTGTCGCATGCATCGGTGACGGCCTGCGAGCGGTTGCCCTTGGCGAGCATCACCATCGAGCCGCCGGCTGCCTGGAACTGGTCGACGTAGGAGTCCATCCGGCCGGCGGTGGTGGGCCCGAACGAGCCCGACGCCATGCCGGTGGGGGTCTTCGCCGGACCGGCGTAGTAGACGGGGTGGTCCTTCAGGTACTGCGGCATCTCCTCGCCCGCGTCGAGGCGTTCCTTGATCTTGGCGTGGGCGATGTCGCGCGCGACGATCAGCGGGCCGGTCAGCGACAGGCGCGTCTTCACGGGGTGCTTGGACAGCTCGGCCAGCACGTCTGTCATGGGCCGGTTCAGGTCGATGCGCACGACGGCGCCCTTCCCCGTGCCGGTCACGCCGTCGGTCTCCGCGTCGAGGTCCTCGTCCACGTGGTCCGGCATGAAGCGGGCGGGCTCGGTCTCGAGCTGCTCGATGAACACGCCCTCAGGCGTGATCTTGCCGAGGCACTGCCGGTCCGCGGAGCACGACACCGCGATCGCCACCGGGAGCGACGCGCCGTGGCGCGGCAGGCGGATGACCCGCACATCGTGGCAGAAGTACTTGCCGCCGAACTGGGCGCCGATGCCCATCTTGCGGGTGAGTTCCAGCACCTCCTGCTCGAGTTCCACGTCGCGGAAGCCGTGCGCCTCGATGGAGCCCGTCGTCGGGAGGGTGTCGAGGTACTTGGCGGAGGCGTACTTGGCGGTCTTCATCGCGAACTCGGCCGACGTGCCGCCGACGACGATCGCCAAATGGTACGGCGGGCAGGCCGCGGTGCCGAGCGAGCGCAGCTTCTCCTCGAGGAACGTCATCATCGAGTCGGGGTTCAGGATGGCCTTGGTCTCCTGGTAGAGGTAGCTCTTGTTCGCGGAGCCGCCGCCTTTGGCCATGAAGAGGAACTTGTAGCCGTTCTCGTGCCCGGGCGCGGTGTCTGCGTAGAGCTCGATCTGCGCCGGCAGGTTGCTTCCGGTGTTGCGCTCCTCCCACATGGTGATGGGCGCGTTCTGGGAATAGCGCAGGTTCAGCTTGGTGTAGGCGTTGTAGACGCCCAGCGACAGCGGCCGCTCGTCGGTGCCCTCGGTCAGCACCTGCTGGCCACGCTTGCCCATGATGATCGCGGTGCCGGTGTCCTGGCACATCGGCAGGATGCCGCCGGCGGCGATGTTGGCGTTCTTGAGCAGGTCGAGCGCCACGAACTTGTCGTTGGCGGAGGCCTCCGGGTCGTCCATGATGGTGCGCAGCTGCTGCAGGTGGGCCGGCCGCAGGTAGTGCGCGATGTCGTGCATCGCCGTCTCTGCGAGCAGCGTCAGTGCTTCCGGAGCGACCTTCAGGAACTGGCGTCCCTCCGGCCCCTCGACCACCTCGACACCCTCATGGGTGAGGAGACGGTAGGGGGTGTCGTCGCCCCCGGTGGGCAGCATGTCTGCGTAGCGAAACTCCGGCATCGGACCTCCTTGTAAAGCAATCGATTCAGTCTCCCACGCACGATTTCGTGGGTTAGCGTGGGGGCATGTTGTCACTGAGCGGGAAGCGTGCCCTCGTCACCGGCGCCAGCAAGGGCATCGGGTTCGCGACGGCGAAGTTGTTGCGCCACATGGGTGCCGAGGTGACCATCGCCGCGCGCACCGAAGAGGACCTGCGGGTGGCTGCTGACCAGATCGGCGCCCGCTGGGTGGTGGCGGACGTCTCCACGATCGACGGGGTGCGCGCCGCGGTCGAGGCCGCCGGGGAGGTCGACATCCTGGTGGCGAACGCCGGCGGGCCCCCGCCCGGCCTGCCGTCGGAGGTCACCGACGAGGGGTGGCACGCGGGTTTCGAGACCACCTTCATGTCGACGGCGCGGCTCGTCGACGCGGTGCTGCCGGGCATGCGCGCCCACGGCTGGGGCAGGGTCATCGCGATCACGTCGCTGACGGTGGGTCGCCCGTCGCTGACGCTGCCGGTCAGCAACGCCATGCGGGCGGCGGTGACCAACCATCTGCGCACCCTGGCGCTCGAGGTGGGCGCCGACGGGGTGACCTGCAACACGGTGGCGCCCGGGTACACGGCCACGGACCGGCTCAAGCGGCTGCACACTGATCCCGAGGCGGCGGACGAGATCCGGCACAAGATCCCGGCGCGTCGCTTCGGCGAGCCCGAGGAGGTCGCGGCGGCGGTGGCGTTCCTCGCCTCCGAGGAGGCGGCCTACATCACCGGCCAGGAGATCCTGGTCGACGGTGGCTACTCCATCTGACGGGGGGCGGATCGGCGAGTCTAGGCTGAGGGGATGGACGAGCACCTGACAGAGCGCCAGAAGGCAGCGCGCATCCGCGCGGAACTGAACGCGAGCCACGCCCGCAATGAGGCCGCGCGCGCAAAGGTGCTCATCGACGAGTTCCTCGTCGCTGCCCGCGAGCAGGGTCTGGCGCCCCGCCCGCTGAAGGCCGTCACGCTGGACGGGCACACCGTCAAGACGGACAAGACAGGCTGGTACCTGCGCACCAACCACTCCGTCGCCATCGACACCGAGGGCAACTACTACTCGCTCACGGTTCCCGGCGGGTTGATGTCGCGGTTCACGGGCGTGAAGCTGCAGCCGCAACTGGCTCCGCTGGTGATCGGCCGCGGCGGCCGCGACGGTGAGACGGGTGACCTCAAGGAGTTCCTCGCCTGGGTCCTGAACGGCCACATCCCGCAAGACTGACCGCCCCGTCGTCGTCGCCCCGCCACCTCGCTGGGCAGAGTGAAGTTGTGCAGCTTGTCCGCTGCACAACTCAACAACGCTTGGGTGGGCGTCGTCTCACTCGCTGGGCAGAGTGAAGTTGTGCACCAAGTCCGCTGCACAACTCAACAACGCTTGGGTGGGCGTCGTCTCACTCGCTGGGCAGAGTGAAGTTGTGCAGCTTGTCCGCTGCACAACTCAACAACGCTTGGGTGGGCGAGGGTCCGGCCAGCCCGTAAGCTCGACGGCGTGACGAAGCGGATCTGGTGGGGCACCTGGCCCGGCGCGCTGGCGCTCGGGCTCCTGTCCCTGCTGCTGGTGCTGCCGGGGGCGCTCGCCGGGCTGCTGACGCTGCTGATCCCTGACACGGGCGGCGCCGGCGTGGACTTCGCCGTGGAAGAGGCGCCGCTCTGGCACCGCGTCTTCGGGATCATCTCCCTCGCCGCAGCCGTGGTGCTGCCGTTCCTGACGGTGCGTTGGGCCCGCCGCACCTGGCTCGGCTACGTCCTGCTCGCGCTGGGCCTGAGCTTCGTCTTCGGCGCCATCGGGCTGGGCCTTTTCGGCGTGGTCTGACGCAGCCCGGCGTGAGGGACAATGGACGCATGGGTTTGCTGGATTTCCTGGGGAAGCGCTCCGACGACGGGCTGAGCATCGATGAGACGCTGCTGGCGCTGAGCAGGGGCGCCGTACTCATCGACGTGCGCACCAAGGTCGAATACGAGGCGGGTCACGCGCCCGGCGCCCGCCCGGTGGACACCGGGGCCCTCCACGACAACCCGGTGGACGCCATCCACGGCGACGACCCGCTCGCGGAGCGCGACGCGGCCATCATCGTCATGTGCGACACGGGCCTGCGTTCCTCCTTCATGGCCGCACTGCTCCGCGAAAAGGGTCTCCTGGCCGAATCCGTGAGCGGTGGGTTGCGCGCCTGGGCGAAGGACGGCAACCCCGTGCTGCCCGGTCCGTACCGGGGCCGGCGATGAAGCGGCTGCTGGGGCTCCTGGCCGGCGCGGCCGCGGGCACCCTCGTGTCCGCCGGCGCGGCGTCGTACCTGATGGGCCGGCGCGAGATCGTCCGCCACGTCAACGACTACCGCATCCACTGGGGGGAGTCCCGCGACGGCGGCGAGGACGCCCTGCACTACGTGGCGCTCGGCGACTCCGCGGCCCAGGGCGTGGGGGCATCCCATGTGGACCACGGCTATGTGCCGCGGATCGGGCGCAAGCTCGCCGAGGTGACCGGCCGCGAGGTGTTGATCACCAACCTGTCGGTGAGCGGCGCGACCAGCGCCGACGTCGTGCGCGACCAGCTGCCGCAGTTCCGCGACCTCCCCTTCACGCCGGATCTGGTGACTCTCGACATCGGCGGCAACGACGTCGTGTTCCCCGGCCATTCGCCCGCGTCCTTCGAGGCGAACATGGACGTGGTCCTCGCGGCACTGCCGGAAGGTTCCTTCGTCGCTGACGTGCCGTGGTTCATGGTGCCGGTGCTGGGCCGCCAGTCGCAGAAGATGGCCGCCGTCGCGTCGATCCTCATCGAGCGCCACCAGCACCACCTGGTGCCGCTGCACCGCGCCACCCGCGAGGCGGGCACCTGGCGCTACCACCGCTACACCGCGGGGGACTGGTTCCACCCCAACGACCTCGGCTACGAGGGGTGGGCCGACGCCTACTGGGCCGCCATCGAGGCCAGCGGGGTCGTCGAGAGGCTGCTGCCGACGGATTGAGCGGCCGTTCCCGCCGCGTCGGGCGGTTTGGGATCGGTAGCCCGCAGCCGGTAGTCTGGCTCCTTGGCTGACCCCAGGTCAGTTTTGCCCTCCTGCCGCGGGACAGACTCGCGGCCGTTAGTCCGAAGGAGGTGGGGCTGAAGCATGCGCAAGTACGAGGTTATGGTGCTCATCGACTCAGATGTCGACGAGCGTCAGGTCCCCGCGCTGGTCGAGAAGCATCTCGAAGTCATCACCAAGGGTGGTGGCACCGTCGACAACCAGGACATCTGGGGACGTCGTCGGCTCGCATACGACATCAACAAGAAGTCCGAGGCTATTTACGCCGTCCTGCAGGTGACTGCGGATCCGGCGACCGTTGCTGAGATGGATCGCCTGATGACCATCGACGAGCGGGTTGTGCGCACCAAGGTGCTGCGCCGCGAGGACTGAGTTTTCCACAGCAAAAAAACTGAGTGGAAAATTGTCGGCGCCACCGGCCAAAGTGGTAGACAGATAGATTTTCACTCAGACCTCGACGACAAGGCCCAGGCTGTGTCGTCACCAAGTCCGAACTTATCGGAGGCATCAGAAACATGGCAGGCGAAACCCAGATCACGGTGATCGGAAACCTCACCGCAGATCCCGAGCTCCGCTTCACGCCCAACGGCGCAGCGGTGGCCAACTTCAGGATTGCGTCGACACCCCGTGTGCTCGACCGTCAGTCCAACGAGTGGCGGGACGGCGAGGCGTTGTTCCTCAGCTGCTCCGTGTGGCGCCAGTACGCCGAGAATGTGGCCGAAACCCTTCGCAAGGGTATGCAGGTCATCATTCAGGGCCGTCTGAAGTCGCGTACGTATGACGACCGTGAGGGAGTCAAGCGCACCGTCTTCGAGATCGATGTCGACGAGGTCGGACCCACCCTCCGCTTCTCAACCGCAACCGTCACCCGCTCCGGCAGTGGTGGCGGCGGCGGTGGTGGCCAGTGGCAGGGTAACCAGGGTGGTGGCAACACCGGTGGTGGTCAGGGTAGCCCGCAGGGCGATCCGTGGGCCAGCTCCGGCAACGCCGGAGGCGGCAACCGCGGCGGGAATGACCCGTGGGCGCAGTCGCAGCCGGAAGAGCCCCCGTTCTGATCCATCGCTTATCTAGCTCCCATGGGCTAGCTGGCACATTCCGTCGCAAGACGGGCTTTCAGTAATAGAAGGAGAGCACCACAATGGCCGGTCCACAGCGCAAGTCTGTGAACAAGAAGAAGATCATGCCGGTGAAGACGACCCGCGTCGCCAACATCGACTACAAGGACATCAACACGCTCAAGAAGTTCATCTCTGAGCGTGGCAAGATCCGTGCCCGTCGCGTCACTGGCCTTTCGGTCCAGGACCAGCGCAAGATCGCCATCGCCGTGAAGAACGCGCGCGAAGTCGCTCTGCTGCCGTACGCGTCGACCGCCCGCTGATCGGAAGGGATGAAGACACCATGATGAAGCTCATTCTGACCAGCACCGTTGACAAGCTCGGCATCGCCGGCGACGTCGTCGAGGTCAAGGACGGCTACGGCCGTAACTTCCTCCTGCCCCAGGGCAGGGCCATCCGCTGGACCCGCGGAACCGAGAAGCAGATCGACGGCATCAAGCGGGCGCGCGACGCCCGTGAGGTGCGCGGCGTCGAGCACGCTCAGCAACTGCGCACGCAGCTCGAGGGCCTCAAGGTCACCGTCGCTGCCCGCGCTTCGGAGGCGGGCCACCTGTTCGGCTCCGTCACCGCTGCTGACCTGGTTCAGGCAGTCAAGAAGGCCGGTGGCCCCACGGTCGACAAGCGCACCGCTTCGTTCCCGAAGCCGGTGAAGTCTGTCGGCAGCCACACCGCAGCCATCAAGCTGCACCAGGCCGTCACCGCGTACGTCCCGTTCGAGGTCGTCGCCCAGTGATCGTCTGATCGCAACCTGCAAGAGCCCCGGCTTCGGCCGGGGCTCTTGTCATTTCTCGGGGGAGTCAATCGACGGGTGACTGGAGCCAGTCGTCGATCTCCGCCAGCCAGCGGCGCTTGTCGTCGGCCGGGGCGAAGCTGGCGTTGACCGACGAGCGCGCCAGCCTGGCCAGGGCCGCGTCGTCGAGTCCGTGGACCTCGCGCGCTGTGACGTACTGGTCCGTGAGCCTGGACAGGAACAGCAGCGGGTCGTCGGCACCGAGAGCGATATCGGCCCCGGCGTCGAGGAGTGTGCGGAGGGGCACCTCGTCCGGCTCGCGGTAGACGCCCAGCTGCACGTTCGACGCCGGACACACTTCGAAGGTGATGCCCCGGTCGACCATCCGGCTCAGCAGATCGGGGTTCTCGACGGCGCGGACACCGTGCCCGATGCGGGCGGGCTGCAGGTGCTCGACGACCTCCTCAAGGTGGTCTGCTCCGCGCAGCTCGCCGCCGTGCGGCACCCCCGGTAGGCCGGCGCGCCGGGCGATCCGGAACGCGCCCTCCCACTCGTGGGTACGGCCCTCGCGCTCGTTGTTGTTGAGCCCGAACGCGCACACCTCCCCGGCGCCCTGGCCGGCGTGCCGCGCGGCGATCCGCGCGAGGGTGCGGGCGTCCAGCGGGTGCCGGATGCGGGAGGCGGCCACCACCACCCCGATCTGCACGCCGGAGCTGGCGGAGGCGAGCCGAGCCTCGTCGCACACGATCTCCAGCGCCTCCTGCAGCCCTCCGACGGAGGAGGCGTACGACGTGGGGTCCACCTGCAACTCCAGCCGGCGCGAGCCCTCGGCGGCGTCCTCAGCTGCGGCGTTGCGGACCACCGCGCGGAGCGCCTCCTCGCCCCGGACGGCGGCGCGGGCCACGTCGTAGAGGTGTTGGAAGCGGTTCCAGCCCCGCCTGTCGTAGGGCACGTCCAGGGCTACGCCGTCGATGAGGGTGGGAGGCAGGTCCATGTCGCGGGCCTCCGCCAACTGCCGGAGGGCGGGCACACTCAGGGACCCGGTGAAGTGGAGATGCAGATGTGCCTTGGGCAGCGCGGCCAGATCCCGCGTCGGTTTCGGCTCCTGCAACATGTGCCGATGGTAGTGAATCAATCTCGTGGGGCAAAGACGCATCTCCGCCTGTAGCCTTGACGCTCATGAGCGCCCGATTCCTCACCACATGGCCGTGCCAGGACGCCTGCGGCACGATCAAGACCGACGAGCTGGTTGAAGGCGCGCCGGTCTACCGCTGCCCGGGGTGCGACACCACGTGGATCGAACTCAACGAGCGGACCGAGGTCGCCGGCCAGCAGACCAATAGACACGCCACTGACCGCCCCCGGGACGGGCAGCTTATGACCGGGTCTGGGTCGAACCCCTGACCTGGATCATCGGCGCGGCAACTACTACCTCCCGTGGCTCTTCACCGCCGAGGAGGTCGAGCAGCAGAGTGGTGGCTTCCGCGCCCAGACCGGCAGGATCGTAGGCCAGCGAAGTGATCGGTGGGGAGGCCACCCGGCACAACGTGGAGTCCTCGAAGGACACGATGGCCACGTCGTCCGGGATCCGCACACCCATGGCAGTGATCGCGCCAAGGCCGCCCAGCATCAGACCCTCGTTGTCATAGATGATGGCCGTGGGCGGATTGTCGGCCATGAGTAACTGCTGTGTGATGGCCTGGCCGGCGTTGATGCTGCCCGGATTGGTCTCGATCCGCGGGGTCTCGATGCCCAGTTCCCGGCACGACTCGGCAAAGGCAGCGGACCGTCTGAGGGTGTGGATCAGGTTCGGGGGAGCCGGGACGTGCGTGATGCGCCGGTGCCCCTGAACTGCGAGGTGGTCCACGATGAAGCGCATGGCCGCAGCGTCGTCGACACGGACGTTGGGCAGTTCGTTGCCAGGCAGCGAGCCGATCAACACTGCCGGCATCGTCAGTTCTTCCAGGATGGCGGGCCGGGGGTCGTCCACCACGGGGTCTGTGAGGATCACCCCGTCGACACGGCGCTCGAAGTGCCAACGGCGGTAGGTTTCGAGTTCCTCTCCCGGGGAAACGATGAACTGGAGCACCAACGCCAACGCGTGCGCGGTCAGGACTTCCTCGATCCCGGCGATGAGGTGCATCAGGAACCGCTCGCCCGTGGACTCACCAGTGGGTCGTGGCAGCACCATGCCAACTGCCTGCGCTCGCCCCGCGGACAGCGCCGCGGCGGCGACGCTCCGGTGCCAGCCGATCTCCTGGGCGACCTGCAGCACGCGGGCCCGCGTCGACTCGGAGACGCCCGGGCGGTTGTTCAGCGCAAACGAGACCGCGGTGGGCGAGACGCCCGCGATGCGGGAGATGTCCTTGATGGTCGGGCGGGGCATGCCTTCATCCTTCCATCGTTCACCCCCCGGAATGCGCACGGGCCGGTGGGAACGAAGAGACACGCAGCCGGAACGCGCATTATCCACCCCCCCGGTACGGTGAGGGTGACGAAGGGGGCTCGCCTGTGAGCGCAACCACTGGAAACCAGGACCCGGTCCAGCAGGACGGCGCCGATGCCACCGCGCCGTGGCGCTCGCTGGTCATCGGTGCCGCAGCGTTGCTGCTGGCGCTCCTGCCGCACCTTGCCATGGCGGTGAGGGAGGCCTTCCGTGGCGCCTCTGCGGGCGGGCAGTTCCGGCTGGCCCTGAATCTGTTCAGCTACTACAACTCGGTCTCGGCCGTCGTCATGGCCGCTGCCTTCACCGCGCTCGGCCTGAGGATCTGGCGCGCCAAGCGAGGGCCGGTTGCGGCCGGCCCGGCGGCGTTCGTCGCGACGGTGGGCATGGCCCTGCTCGTGGTGGTCAGCTTCGTCGACCTCTCCGGGAACGCCCTCAGCCCCAGCCCGCCAGCCATGCTGGTGATGACCATGGCCGTCGTCGCCGCCTACTCCGGCTACGCGGTGCTGGCCTACTGGCTGCTCATGCGAGGCCCCATCGCCTTCACCGTCGGATTGGGTCTGCTCTACCTCCCGACGGTCTACTGGCTCACGGGGCTGATGTCCGCGGTGGTGGGCCAGACTGGCTCAGCGGCCATCGTCTACGTGCCCTATGTGGTGGCCGCCGGCCTCGGCCTCGCGCTCGGCCGCCTCGGATGGGACACGCCACGCCGGATCCTCGCCTGGCTCGCGGTGCTACTCATCGTCACCGTGGGCGTGGCCGGTCACGTCGCCCTCGACGCGGCGCTCACCATGGGGGGCTTCGAGCAGACGTGGGCGACGTTCTGGATCGTGCTGCAGGGCTCGCTCATTTCCGCGGGGATCGCCTTGATCGTGGGCGTCCTCGTGCGTCTCATCGACACCCGGCGCGGAGCCAAGTCCGCAGCTTCCGCCGCCTGACGGCCACCGTCGACAGATTCGGGGGCCGGTGTGGATCATCCACACCGGCCCCCGTTCAGTTGCATTGCGTCAGAGGCCAGTGAACCCGTTGGGGTTGTCGTGCTGCCAGCGGTAGGTGTCGGCGCAGGCGTCGGCCACGGTCTTCTCCGCGTGCCAGCCCAGTTCGTTGTGCGCCTTGTCGACGTTGGCGTAGCTCTCGGCGACATCGCCCGGGCGGCGGGCCACGATCTCGTACGGGATCTCCTGGCCGGCTGCGGCCTCGAACGCGTGCACGATCTCCAGGACCGAGGACGGCTGGCCGGTGCCGAGGTTCCAGACGTGGTAACCGGTGTGGTCGCCGAGGTAGTTCAGCGCGGCGAGGTGACCGGCGGCCAGGTCGACCACGTGGATGTAGTCCCGGCGACCGGTGCCATCCGGGGTGGCGTAGTCGTCGCCGAAGATCATCAGCTTCTCGCGGCGACCGGCGGCCACCTGCGCCACGAACGGCAGCAGGTTGTTCGGAATGCCCTTGGGGTCTTCGCCGATGCGGCCGGATTCGTGTGCGCCGATGGGGTTGAAGTACCGCAGGATGGCAACCGAGAGCTCGGGGTTGGCGGCCGAGGCGTCCTCGAGGATCTGCTCGAGCATGTGCTTGGTGCGGCCGTACGGGTTGGTGGCGCCGGTGGGCGCGTCCTCGGTGAACGGGGGCTCCGACTCCTCGCCGTAGACGGTGGCGGAGCTGGAGAAGACGATGCGGTTGCAGCCGTGCTTGGCCATGGTCTCCACCAGCGTGATCGTGGAGCCGATGTTCTCGCGGTAGTACGTCAGCGGGATCTGTGTGGATTCGCCCACGGCCTTCCAGCCGGCGAAGTGGATCACGGAATCCGGCCGGAAGTCCGCGAAGGCCTTGTCGAGAGCCGCCGCGTCGCGAACATTGGCCTCGACGAACTGGGCTTCGCGCCCGGCGAGGTCTGCGACGCGGCGCAGCGACTCCTCGGAACTGTTGGACAGGTCGTCGACGACCAGGACGTCGTGACCATCCTGAAGAAGGGCAAGTGTGGTGTGGGAGCCGATGTAGCCGGCGCCACCGGTGACGAGCACGCGCATGGGTGGGGTTCCTCCTCGGGTTCAGCCCCAACTCTAGACCTGTGCAGTTGACGCTGAGCGGTGCGGGTCGCCGCTTAAGCGAATCGCTCAGTGCTCGTCAGCACTCGATGAAGGCGACCGCGAGGCCGCCCTCAGAGGTCTCCTTGTACTTGCTGAGCATGTCGCGCCCGGTATCGCGCATGGTGCGGATGGCCTGGTCGAGTGTCACGCGGTGCCGCCCGTCCCCGTTGAGTGCCAGCTGCGCCGCGTTGATGGCCTTGACCGACGCCATGGCGTTGCGCTCGATGCAGGGCACCTGCACGAGCCCGCCGATGGGGTCACAGGTCAGCCCGAGGTTGTGTTCGAGCCCGATTTCCGCCGCGTTCTCCACCTGGGCAGGGGAGCCGCCCATCACCTGGGCCAGGCCGGCGGCCGCCATCGCGCAGGCGGATCCAACCTCGCCCTGGCACCCCACTTCGGCGCCGGAGATGGAGGCGTTCATCTTCAGCAGCACCCCGACGGCGGTGGCCGCCAGCAGGAAATCCACCACGTCCTCGTCCCGGGCGCCGGCCTGGAACTTCATGTAGTACTGCAGCACCGCGGGGATGATGCCGGCGGCACCGTTCGTCGGCGCGGTCACGACGCAGCCGCCCGCCGCATTCTCCTCGTTGACCGCCAGCGCGTAGAGGTTGACCCAGTCCATGGCCGAGAAGGTGCGGGTGATCAGGTTGGGGGCGTCGTCTCGGGAGATGAGGTGGCGGTACAGGTCCGGCGCCCGCCGCGGGACGCGCAACCCGCCGGGGAGGAAGCCCTCCTGCAGCACGCCCCGCTCGATGCAGCCGCGCATGGCGGACCAGATCTCCAGCAGGGCCGCCCCGGTCTCCTCCGCCGGACGCCAGGCCAGTTCGTTGCGGGCCACCAGCTCGGCGACATTCAGGTCGTGCAGCGAGCACAACGCCAGCAGCTCCTCCGAGGTGCTGAACGGGAACTCGACGGTGACGTCCGCCACCCCGGTCTCACCGGCCTCGGCCTGCGCCTCGTCGACGACGAACCCGCCGCCGATGGAGTAGAACGTGTTGGTCATCAGATCCGCACCGTCGTCGCCGAGGGTGGTGACCGTCAGGGCGTTCGGGTGCCAGGGTTTGGATTCGCGGTGGAACAGCAGATCGGTGGACCAGTCGAACGGCAGCCGGCGCTCCTTGAACATCAGTCCGTCGCCGTGCACCACGGCGTCCACGGCCGCCTTCATCTCGTCCGGATCAACCCGCTGGGGCTGGAATCCGAGCAGCCCGGCGACGACGGCGCGGTCCGTCCCGTGCCCCAGCCCCGTGGCCGCGAGCGAGCCGTAGAGGTCGACGCGGACCCTGGCCACGTCGTCGACCACGGGGCTGGCCAGGAGTTGGGTGCGGAAGAGCGCGCCGGCGCGCATGGGGCCCATCGTGTGGGACGACGAGGGACCCACCCCGATTTTGAACAGGTCAAGCGCGCTGATCGCCATGTACCGACGATACCCTCAGCGCGCGCCTCCGTAGGCGGGGCGGGACGGCAGGGTGGCGCGGATCCGGAGGGGACGACCCCGCTCGATGTGCAGCCGCAGCCCGTCGTGCACCATGAACCAGGCCAGCACCCCGATGACGGCCATGCCCGTGGCCAGGGAGGCCACCAGCACCGACGCCCGGGGACCGAGCACCTCGCCGAGCCAGCCGATCAGCGGCGCACCCAGCGGGGTGCCGCCGGCGAAGATCGCGACGTAGACCGCCATGACGCGCCCGCGGTACTCAGGCGCGGTGGACAACTGGACCGCCGCGTTCGCCGTCGTCATCACAGTGAGGGCGAAGAAGCCCGAGGGGATCAGGAGCAGCGCGTAGACGGTGTAGTTGGGCGCGAACGTCAGGGCGAAGGTGCTCACCGCGAAGCCGGTCAGGGCCATCAGCACGGTGCGCAGCGACGGGTTCGCCCGCCGCGTGGCGCCGAGTGCCCCGGCGAGCGTGCCGATGGCCATGATCGTGCCGAGCAGGCCGAACTCGCGGGCTCCGGCGCGGAACACCTCTGTGGCCATGGTGGCGTTGAAGATCTGGAAGTTCATGCCGAACGTGCCCAGCATGAAGACCACCACCAGTAACACGATGATGTCCGGCCGGCCGCCCAGGTACCGCAGGCCGTCCATGGCAGCGCCACGCGCCTTCACCATGGGCGCGGGGTGCAGTTCGTCTGCGCGCATCAACAACAGCGCAGCGATGAAGGCGAAGAAGCTGAGCCCGTTGATCAGCAGCGTGGGACCCACGCCGACGGCGGCCACCAGGACGCCGGCCAGGCCGGGGCCGATGAGCCGCGCCCCGTTGAACGAGGTCGAGTTGAGCCCCACTGCGTTGGGTAGCAGTTTGAGCGGCACCATCTCCGACACGAACGACTGCCGCGCGGGGTTGTCGAACGCGGTGATGGCGCCGGTGATCAGCGCGAAGACGTAGACGTGCCAGAGCTGCACCGTGCCCGTGGCCACCAGGCCCCACAGGGCCAGCGCGGTGGCGGCGAGCGCGAGCTGTGAGATGACGAGCACCTTGCGCTTGTCGAAGCGGTCCACCACCGCCCCCGCGTAGGGGGCGAGCAGCGGGATGGCGAGGAACTGCAGCGCCGTGACGATGCCCAGCGCGGTGCTGGAGTTGTCCGTCAGCTCGGTCAGCACCAGCCAGTCCTGCCCGATGCGCTGGATCCAGGTGCCCAGGTTGCTGACCAGGGCGCCGACGAAGAAGAAGCGGTAGTTGCGCACCGCGAACGAGGCGAATGTGCGCCAGCGGGTGGTGATCTCAGGCATGCGACACCTCCAGGAGGAGGTCGGCGGCCTTCCTCAAGAGCGCCAGCTTGTCGTCGTCGAGGGAATCGATGTGGGTGAGCATCCAGAGGTCGCGGTGCGCGATCGTCTCCTGGACCACCTCGTCACCGGCCTTCGTCGAATGAATGAGCACCTGGCGCCCGTCGTGGGGGTGCGGCTGCTTCTCCACGAGGCCGCGCTCGCAGAGGGCGTTCAGCGTGCGGGTCATCGACGGCGTGCTGACGCGGTCGTCCTCTGCCAGCTGGGTGGGGGTCTGGGGGCCGACGCGATTGACGCGGGCCAACACCGAGAAGAGGTGGGGAGGCAGCTCGCTGGTGGACTCGAACCGGACACGGCGCGCGATGCGCTGGCAGGCGAGACGGAGGTCGTTGGCGAGGGCGGGCTTATCGAGGGGCACGGTTGCGGTGCCGGCCGAAGTGGGTGCGGTATTCGTCACGGATTCCTTTCGTGGACCGGAAGTTACCCTAGCTCATTACCTCAGCTAATCAAAATCCACCTTGGGTTGCGGGAGCGGCGACTAGTGGGATGCGTCTGGGCCGAACCTATTGCGTTGCTGAATTCCGGCCTGTACCTTCGGAGGTAACGATTCTGGGAACGATTCCAGTGGAGGTGGTTGTGAGCTCATCCCGCAATGACGCAGGGTCCGGTCCGGATCTGAGGATCGCCCGTATCAAGACGGTGCCGATCATCGCTCCGCTTGCCCGGGAGTTCCGCGGCAGCCACTACCACATGACGCACAGGGCGACGCTGATCGTGCAGGTGATCACCGACGGCGGGATCGTGGGGGAGGCCTACGCCGGAGACGAGGACAAGACGCTCCTCGACATCGAGGCGATCGTCCACAACGAGATCGCTCCTGCTCTCGTCGGACAGGACGCGCTGCGGACAGAGAAGTGCTGGGACCTCATGTATCCGGTGACCTTCGACATCCTCCGTGATCGTCGTCTGGGGCTCGTGGCCATCGGCGCAGTCGACGCCGCTATCTGGGACGCGGTGGGCAAGGCTCTGGGTCAGCCCCTGTGGCGGCTCTGGGGCGGATTCCGGAACGAAGTACCGCTGGTGGCCATTGGTGGCTACTACGGTGAGCCGCTCGGGACGATCCCCGAGGAGATCCGGTACTACAAGGACGCCGGTCTGGCAGGCATGAAGTTCAAGGTCGGCGGCGCGTCCCCCGAGGAGGATGCGCGACGGGTCGAGGCGGCCAGGGCGGCGGCCGGCGACGACTTCGTCCTCACAGTTGATGCCAACAACGGGTACACGGTTCCCCAGGCGGTGGAGTTCACCACCCGGGTTGCTGACCTCGGCATCCGCTGGTTCGAGGAGCCGGTGCAGTGGCACAACGATCTGCGCAGCCTCCGGGATGTTCGCTACCGCACGACCATCCCGATCTGTGCTGGCCAGAGCGAGATGTCGCCGTCGGGATGCCGCGACCTGATGCAGACGGGATCGATCGATGTGTGCAACTTCGATGCCAGTTGGTCCGGGGGACCGACCCAGTGGCGTCGGACCGCAGCAATCGCACTGTCCTACGACGTCCAGATGGGCCACCACGAGGAACCTCAGGTCTCCACCCACCTCATTGCCAGTCAGCCGCACGGCACGTATGCGGAGTGTTTCCACCCGGACCGCGACCCCTTCTGGTGGCACCTCATCACCAACCGGCCGCCTCTCGAGAACGGCCATCTGATCCTGAGTGATGACCCTGGGCTGGGCTGGCAGCTCGACTGGGACTACATCGACAAGTACCGACTGGACAAACACTGAAGGAGGGGACATGGAGCGACTCCTTTTCATCATGAGGATCAAGCCCGGCATGGAGCGCGAGTATGAGCGCAGACATGACGCGGTCTGGCCCGCTCTACTGCGCGATCTGCACGACGCCGGCTTCCGCAACTACTCGTTGTTCCGGCGCGATCTCGAGGTTTACGCCTACGCCGAATGCCACCCCGACGCCGAGGATGCGTTGGCGGCGATCGGCCGCTCTGCCACGAACGCCGAATGGGGTGCGTGGTTCACAGATGTGCTCGAAGCGCTCCCAGACGACGCAGGTCTGACGAGGGCCGATGAAGTCTGGCACATGGATGAGTCGCTTGCGGCAGCCAGCGACTCCAACGATCCGTCCCGCCCGGGCCGGTGACCCCGACAGGAGGAAACCAAAGTGTTCATCCGACCGTTGAATAAGGCTCTGGTCAGCGCCGCCGCTGCCCTCGCCCTCGCCACCCTCGCCGCCTGTGGCGGGGAGACCACCGACAACACCACACCTCCGGTGGAGACCGCCGCTGAGGAGACCTCTCCCGTCGCGCCCGCGGAGGAGACCACCCCTGCCTCCCCGGGAGAAGAGAGCTCCCCCGCAGAGGGGGAGACCACCGACGAAGCCTCGCCGAGCGAGAGCGAGTCGCCCTCCGGGGAAGCCGAGTTCGTCGAGTTCCGCGAAGCCGAGCCCGGCAGCGGAGAAGGCATGAAGATCGGCCTCATCGCCCTGAACGACACGATCCCGTTCAGCAAGTTGGTCTCGGACTCGATCAAGGAGCAGGCCGAGAAGGCAGGCGCCGAACTGGTGTTCTGTGATTCGAAGCTCGACGCCGCCACCGCCCTCGACTGTGCGAAGAACTTCGCGACCCAGGGAGTGGAGGGCTACCTCAACTTCCAGCCGGTCTCCGATGCGGCGCAGTCGATCTGCGACGCAGGCCCTGATGTACCCGTGATCGCCATCGACATCGCCCAGGGCGACTGTCAGGACGCCTTCATGGGTGCCAACAACAGCCGCGCGGGATTCGTCGCGGGTGAGGGACTCGGCAACTTCATGAAAGAGCAGTTCGACTGTGAGTACGACGCGTACGTGTCTCTTGAGGATCTCGGCGTGGGTGAGGTCAATACTCTGCGCATGGATGGCATCCGTGAAGGCTTCCAGTCCGTTTGCGAGGGTGAGTTGAAGAACGAGCGCGTGCTCGACGCCGGTCGTCAGGACATCGCCCTGACAAAATTCGGCGACACGCTCACTGCGCTGCCGGGTATGGAGCGCATCATCGTCGTGGGCATCAACGACGACTCCGTCCTGGGTGCCTATGCTGCGGCGCGCACCGCGGGACGCGGAGAGCACCTCTACATGGCAGGCATGGGGGCTGACCCCACGGCGCACTGTGAGATCGCGAACAACCCGAACTGGGCCGGCGACGCCGCGTTCTTCCCCGAGCGCTACGGAGAAATCGGCGTGCCTTACCTGATCGACCTGATCAATGGTGAGGAAGTTCCGGAGAACCTCCTCGTCAACCACATCTTCGTGAACAAGGACAACGTGTCCGAGTTCTACGACGTGAGCGGCTGCTGAGAGGCATCTGATGGTCGACGTTCTCCCCCCGACAGGCGTCCCGGTGCTGTCCCTGCGTGGAGTCAGGAAGTCGTTCGGTGGTGTCGAGGTGCTCCACGGGATAGACCTCGACATCCACCCGGGCACAGTGGTGGCGCTGTTGGGGGAGAACGGGGCCGGCAAGTCCACGCTGGTCAAGATCGTGAGCGGTGACTACCAGGCCGACGACGGCACCATCATCGTCGACGGCGTTGTGCACAGCCAGATGACGCCGCAGTCCGCTTCTGAACTCGGCATCGGGATGATCTACCAGGAACTCAACGACGCCCCGTCGCTGACTGTGGCTGAGAACATCTCACTGGGCAAACTGCCCAATCGGATGGGTTTCGTCGATTGGCGTCAGGTCCGCAGTCGTGCCCGGGCTGTGCTGGAGGAACTTGAGGTGGATCTCGACATCGACCGGCCCGTCTCCACGCTACGGGTGGGCCAACGCCAGGTGATCGAGATCGCCCGTGCCCTCGTCGATCAGGCCAAGATCCTCGTGCTTGACGAACCGACGGCGGCGCTCTCCGGCGAAGAGACCGCGACCCTCTTCCGGTACATCCGTCGCCTCCGCGAACGCGGCACCGCGATGATCTACATCACCCACCGCTTGGACGAACTCAAGGAGGTCGCCGACGATGTCGTCGTCCTGCGCGACGGACACGTCAAGTACCGGGGCTCGGTGGCGGACAGCCCCCGCGCTGACCTGGTGGAGGCCATGGTCGGGGCACGGCTGGCCGACGCGGGCAGGCCCGCGCCCGCCGGAGCACTCGGTGAGGTGGTGGCGTCCTTCGACGGGGCCACCTCGCCGGGGGCCTTCACGGATGTGGACCTCGAGGTCCGGGCCGGTGAGGTGGTCGCGCTCTACGGAAAGGTGGGCTCCGGCATCGCCGAGGTGTGTGAGGCGGCCTTCGGAACCCTTCCGGTGTCGTCGGGCAGCATCGTGCTCAACGGCGGCTACCGGCCGAAATCGCCGCGGCACTCGGTGAGGGCCAACGTCGGTTACCTACCGGCCGACCGGAAATCCGAGGGCGCCTTCGGAATACTCACCAGCGCCCGCAATCTCGGTGCGGCCAGCTGGTCGCGCGACGCCCGGGCCTCGCTGTGGGCCGACGCCGGGGCTGAGAATGAGGCCTTCGAGCGCTGGCGGGATGAGCTGAACATCAAGGTGAGCCCGCAAGGGGCCAACCGCCCCATCTTCAGGCTCTCCGGTGGCAACCAGCAGAAGGTGCTCCTGGCGCGCTGGCTGCACGCGGACTCATCGCTGATGCTCCTGGTCGAGCCGACCCGAGGGGTGGACGTGGGTGCCCGTCAGGACATCTACCAGGCACTGCGGGATCTCGCCGCGGATGGAATCGGGATCCTGGTCGCCACCTCGGATTCGGAGGAGGTGGTCCACCTCGCGGACCGGGCCGTTGTGATGGCACGCGGCGAGGTCGTTCGTGAACTGAGCCATGACGAGGTCACCCTTGCCGCGCTGACTGATGCGGCTGGAGGCTGAAGATGAACAGGGAGGAACCCATGAGTGAGACAGGCCCCGAGGTGGGTCAGCCCGCAGCAGCGCCAGACCCGGCTACTGCTGACGCGGCGCCCGCCCGCAAGAGGATCACGATCCCTGAGATGGCCGCGCTGATCGGAGTCCTGGCCGTCCTTATCGTCTTCTTCAGCGTGGCGAGCCCCTTCTTCCTGAGCGCCAACAACCTGCTGAACATTCTCACCGCGATCGCCGTGACGGGCATCCTCGCGGCGCCCGGCACCCTGCTGCTCATCGCGGGGCAGGTGGATCTGTCGGTGGGTGCGGCGACCGCCCTGTGCGGGATTGTCCTTGCCGTGCTCACCCCCACCCTCGGGTTGCCTGTGGCGGTGCTCACCACCATCGCGACCGGCTGCATCATCGGTCTCATCAACGGTGTGCTCGTAACGGTCGTCGGTCTGAACAGCCTGATCGTCACCCTCGGTGGGCTGGCGGCGTTCCGCGGCGTGGCCTTCCTTCTCGGAGACGGGCAAACGGTGATAATGCCGAACTTCGGCTACCTCGGCACGGCGCGTCCTTTGGGGGTCCCGATGCCCGTCGTCGTCCTGCTGGCCTTCATGGCGGTGGTCTACGTCGTGCTGCGCTACACCGTGTTCGGGCGCAACATCTATGCCATCGGCGCCAATCCCGTTGCCGCCCGACTGGTGGGCATCCCGAGCCGCCGAACCATCTTCCTCGCCTTCGTGGCCTCCGGCGTCGCCATGGCGACTGCCGGCATGATCCTCACCTCACAACTGGGGGCCGCCGTGCCCAATGCGGCCCTCGGGATGGAGTTGATGGTCGTGACCGCCATCGTGCTGGGCGGAGCCAGCCTGTCGGGTGGAAGGGGATCGGTGCTCGGAACTCTGCTCGGCCTGGTCATCATCGGAGTGTTGAACAACGGACTCATCCTGATGAACGTCTCGTCCTATTGGCAACAGGTCGCCAACGGCGTCCTGCTCGTGGCAGCCGTCTCGTTCGACCGGC
This sequence comes from Tessaracoccus sp. MC1865, assembly GCF_017815535.1. Classification (NCBI taxonomy): domain Bacteria; kingdom Bacillati; phylum Actinomycetota; class Actinomycetes; order Propionibacteriales; family Propionibacteriaceae; genus Tessaracoccus; species Tessaracoccus sp. MC1865. The sequence goes on from NZ_CP072596.1 coordinate 151,824, forward strand.
TACGAGAACGCTTCTCACCAGCCTGACAAGGAGAACTGACATGTCCGCCAAGACCAGAGTCGGCGTCATCGGCGCCGGATCCTGGGCCCTCGCCTCCCACCTGCCCAACCTGGCCCGCCGCGACGACGTGGAGTTCGTCGCCGTCAACCGGCGCGGGGAGGATGCGCTCAAACGCGTCCAGAGGGCATATGGCTTCGCCCATGCCCATACCGAGTGGCAGGACGTCCTCGACCACGACATCGACGTCGTGGTCATCTCGAGCCCCACGTCTTTCCACGTCGAGCAGGGCGTCGCGGCGCTGGAGCGCGGTATCCATGTGCTGATGGAAAAGCCGGTGGCCATCGACTCCCAGTCCGCCTGGCGGCTGGCCGAAGCCAGCGAGCGGACCGGCCGTCACGTGGTGGTGGCGTTCGGGTGGAACTTCAAGCCGATGATCCGGCAGGCGAAGCGGCTGATGACCGAGCACGGCATCGGCGAGGTGGAGGCGGTGAGCCTGCACATGTCGTCGCAGACGAGGGAACTGCTCTCCAACACCGGCGCCTATCCGGACGCGAGCAAGGACCTGCTTCCGCAGAACGAGACTTGGACCGACCCGAGTATCTCCGGCGGGGGCTACGCGCAGGCTCAACTCAGCCACGCACTGGGCCTCCAACTGTGGCTGACCGACATGCGCGTGGACGGTGCGTTTGCGCGGATGACGGCGCCCCTGAGTGCTCCAGTCGAGCTGCACGATGCCGTGACGCTGCGGTACGAGGGAGGCGCCATCGGGACGATGTTCGGTGGGTCCAACCACGTCGGGGCCGGAAACAACAAACACCAGCTCAACTTCTTTGCCATCGGGAGCGAGGGCCAACTGCGGGTCGACGTCGAGCGCGAACAGGTCTGGCTGTTCCGCTCCGATGGATTCGAAGCGAACCTCCCACTCACCGATAAGGATGGCGCCTACGACTGCATCGGCCCTGTGGACACCGTGATTGAGTTGGCGCAGGGCGGGCATGTGGAGAACTGCGCGCCGGCATGGCTCGGCGCCCGCACCGTCGAAGCACTGGAGCTCGCTTACGCCAGTGCCGGTTCAGGGCACTTCGAGGAGCGGAAGTGACGGGCCTCGACCTGGGCGCCTCTCTGAAGGGACGCGTCGTCGTCGTCACCGGTGCAGCCGGTGCCATCGGGTCCAAGGTGGCCCTCGCCCTGGACGAGGCCGGTGTGCGTGTGTTGGCGGTCGATCTCCCGGGGAGGACTCCTCCCCACCTGCGGAGTGGGGCCCCCGCGTCGTACGACCTGGTGGACGTGGGTGGACATGAGGACCTGTTCGAGCACGCCCGGGCGCTGGGTGAGGTGGTGGGCCTCGTGCACACTGCGGCCATCATCCGCCGCAGCGCGGTCGACGAAGTGACCGAGGAAGATTTCGACACGCAGGTGGCAGTGAACCTGAAGGCCACCTACTTCCTCAACCGCCAGGCGTGGCGCACGATGCGCTCAGTGGGGCGCGGCTCAATCGTCAACTACGTCTCGCAGGGCTGGATGTCCGGGGGCTACCAGGGGAGCATCGTCTACGCGGCCACCAAAGGTGCGGTCACGAGCATGACGCGGGGTTTCGCCCGCAGCTTTGCGCCTGACGGCGTGCGGGTCAACGCCGTCAGCCCTGGCTACGTGGACACCGAGATGTTGCGCGAGGGGGTTTCACCGGAGGACCGCCAACGGCTGGTCGACGAGGTACCCCTCGGGCGGCTCGCTGACCCCGATGATCTGGTCGGGGCCACCGTGTTCCTGCTCTCCGACGCTGCCAGCTACATCACCGGAGCCGTCATCAACGTCTCCGGTGGGCAACTCATGTACTGAAGGAAGGGGACGCAACATGCCAAGAATGCGAATGAACCAGGCCATCTCGGCGGCGCTGGCCGATGCGATGGCGGCCGACGATTCGGTAGTGGTCCTGGGTGAGGACGTGGCGGCCGCAGGTGGCCCGTTCAAGACCTCGGACGGGCTCCTGGAGCGGTACGGACCGGAGCGAGTCCGCGACACACCCATCTCCGAGATGGCCTTCACCGGGGCCGCTGTAGGTGCCGCCATGCACGGGCTGCGCCCCGTGGTCGAGATCATGTTCATGGAGTTCCTGGGCGTCGCCCTGGACCAGTTGGCCACCGAGGCGGCCAAGATCCGTTACCTGTCCAGGAGCCAGTACACGGTGCCCATGGTGCTGAGGGCCTCGGTCGGATCGGGCACGGGTTTCGGCTGTCAGCATTCACAGACCCTGGAGAACTGGGTTTCGGCGACCCCTGGCCTGTCCGTCGTCAGCCCGAGCGACGCGCAGACCGCGTACAGCCTGTTGCGGGCGGCCATCGAGCACCCGGATCCGGTCGTCGTGCTGGAACCACGCGTGCTCTACGGCGTGCGCAGTGAGGTCGACACCGGCCACCGGATCGCGATCGGTCATGCCCGTGTCGCACGAGGCGGTGTCGACGCGACGCTGATCGCGTTGGGCCGCACCACCAGGGTTGCGTTGGAGGCGGCCGAGAGGCTGGCGCAGGAAGGCATCGAGGCCGAGGTCGTCGATCTGCTCACCCTCGTGCCGCTCGACCGGGAGTCCGTCCTGTCTTCGGTACGCCGCACGGGGCGTCTCGTCGTCGTGGAGGACTCGCCCCACTCGGGGGGCTGGGGCAGCGAGATCGTCAGTCTGTGCGCGGCGGAGGCCTTCGGCGACCTGAAGGCCCCACCGTGCCGGGTCAGCGCTCCGGATGTCCCTGTTCCCTACGGCAAGGAGTTGGAAGAGATGTACGCACCCTCGGCCGACGAGGTCGTCCGTCAGGTCCAGGCGATGGTGGGTGACGGTCAACCCCTGCCCGACTGGTGGGACCGCGAAGGCCTGACTGTGAAGGGGGCGACGGCATGAGCACCGCCCTGGATCTGCGCGCAGCCCTCGATGACCCGCTGCAGCGCTACCGGCGCATGGTGGAGATCCGGGTGGCCGAGGACACCGTGAACGAGCTGTTCGCCTCCGGTGCGATCCACGGGACGACACATCTGTGCCAGGGCCAGGAGGCCCTCGACGTGGGGCTGGCCTCGGTGTTACGCGCCGACGACGCGGTGACTGCCACCTATCGCGGCCACGGCGTCGCGTTGGCGTTGGGGCTGCCGCTCGAATCCATGTTCGCCGAGATCATGGGAAAGACCACCGGCTCAACCGGCGGCGTGGGCGGTTCCATGCACCTCTGCCTCGACGAGGTGGGCCTGCTGCCCACCTTCGCCATCGTCGGCGCGGGCCTACCAGTGGCCGCAGGAGCGGCACTGGCCTTCAAGACCAAGGGGGAGGACCGCGTGGCTGCCGCGGTCTTCGGCGACGGTGCCAGCAACATCGGCGCCTTCCATGAGTCGCTCAACCTGGCTGCCATCTGGCAGCTCCCAGTGGTCTTCCTCCTGGACCACAACGTCTACGGGGAGTACAGCCGATGGGACGTCACCACCCCCTTCGAGGATCTGGTCCGCCGCGCCGCCTCCTACGACATGCCGGGCGAACAGGTGGACGGAATGGATGTTGACGCGGTGCGGAAGGTGGTCGGAGAGGCTGCTGACAGGGCCCGTGAGGGCGGGGGTCCCACCCTGGTTGAGGCCAAGACGTACCGCTTCTCCGGGCATTCACGCTCCGATACCGCGCCGTATCGGCCCGAGGGCGAGTTGGAGGAGTGGCGGAAACGGGACCCGCTCACCATCAGTCGCGCGGCACTGCTGGACCGAGGTACCGGTGCCGCCGACCTCGATGGTGTCGAGGTCGAGGCGCGGGAGGCCGTGCAACGGGCCGTCCAGGCCGCCACTGCGGCAGAGAGCCCGACGTCCGCCGCAATGTTCGAGCACGTCTGGACCGAAGGGGGGTCCCATGGCTGACATGAAGCTGCCGAAAGTGGCCGACTCAAGCGACACGTACGTCGTCGTCTCGGTCGAGGTCGCGGTGGGCGACCGCGTCGCTCCGGGGGACGTGGTGCTGGTGGTCGAGACCGACAAGGTGGACGCGGAGGTCGCTGCGGGGTTCTCCGGCGAGGTCACAGCCGTCCTCGTCGGCGAGGACGACGAGGTGGCAGTGGGCGCGACCGTCCTGGAGTACGAGCCATGAGCATCATCACCGACAGGCTCCCCGCCTTCGTCGACACTCACATCCACCTGTTCGACCTCTCGCACCCCAGCCTCCGCTGGGACTGGATCGACACGCCGGATGACCACTACGAACTCGGCAACATCGACCAAATCAAGATGCGTGCCTTCACGATGCGCGCGCTCGAGGCGGAGGCCCGCTTCAGCGGCGTGACGTCGTTCGTCCACGTCCAAGCCGCGATCGGTTCCCCGGATCCCGTCGAGGAGACTCGCTGGCTCGAGGCCATGGCCGTGGAACACCCCCGGTTGGCGGCCATCGTCGGCCACGTCACGCTCGCTGACCGTGACGCCGGGGACGTGATGGACGCCCACCTTGCTGCAAGCACGCGGTTCCGGGGGGTGCGGGACTTCGCCGTCGAACCGTGGCTCGCCTCCGGCCGGAACGACCCCGCGATGGAACGGGGCCTCGCGCTGCTCACGGAACGAGGGCTGCTGCTGGACCTGGACTGCGCATACCCGAACATGTCGGCAGCCCGCAGGATGGCGGGGCGCTACCCGGAACTACCCGTCGTGCTCGAGCACATCGGATTCCCGCGACGCAGGGACAAGGAGTACTTCGACAACTGGTCCGCCGGCATCCGTGAGTTGGCGCAGGCCGACAACGTCACCTGCAAAATGTCCGGGATCGCCATGACCGATCCCCAGTTCACGCTGGATTCGCTCCGGCCATGGGCTGAAACGTGCCTGCAGGTCTTCGGGCCGGAACGCTGCATGATCGGCAGCAACTGGCCGCTCGACCGGCTGTTTTCCTCCTATGACAGCATTATCGCTGTGTACCGAGAGCTCCTCGGCTCCCTTGATCGCGAGGAGCAGGAGCAGGTGCTGATCACAACTGCGGAACGCGTGTACCGCCCGGAGCGGTGAGACGGCGTGCTTCGCCTGCGACGAAAGGAGGTGTGACGAGTGACGGGAATTGCTGAACCGGTACCCGGCAATGCCACGATCCGGGACGTTGCGAGCAGGGCTCAGGTCGCCCTCTCCAGCGTTTCACGGGTGTTGACCGGTCATCCTGACGTGTCGCCGCAGATGCGGGCGAAGGTCGAGAAGGCCGCCGCAGAACTCGGCTATGTGCCCGACCACCTCGCCCAGGCGTTGCGGCAGGGACGCACGACCACTGTCGGGTTCCTCCTGCGCGACATCTCGAACCCGTTGTTCGCCAACATCGCCAAGCGTTGCGAACACGACCTCCGTCAGGCGGGGTACTCCATGATCTTCATGAGCTCGGACGGCGACGCTGAGGTCGAGACCAGCAACCTGGCGGTGCTGAGACGGCGCCGGGTGGACGGGGTGATCGCCTCACTCGTGACGGAGACCGCCCCCGACACCGTTTCTGCGCTCCAACAGTTGACCGTCCCGCTCGTCCTGGTCGACCGCGAGGTGGAAGGGGTGAGCGCCGGCGCCGTATTGACTGATCACTATTCGGGCGTGCTGGAGGCTGTCAGGGCGCTGCTCGCGGACGGACGGCGCCGAATCGCCCTCGTCACCGGCAACCTCGACGTGCGCTCCACCCGCGAACGGACGCGGGCGATGATGGACGCCCACACCGAGGCCGGCATCGACTTGGACACCGAGCTGCTGAAGTTCGGAGCCTTCGACTCAGACTGGGGCCACCGGGCCACCGGGGAACTGCTCGGGATGGACCGGCCGCCCGACGCGATCCTCGGAGGGGGCATCGGTCCTGCGCTTGGAGCGCTCCAGGTGCTGCGTGAGCGGGGCGTCTCCGATGCGATCTCCATCGTCGCTCTTGACGAATGGCCGCACTTCGACGTCCTGACACCAGGGATCGCCTCAGTGCGCCGAGATGCGTCGATGGGTGAGGTCATCGCCGCCGAAATGTTACGGCTGCTCCGCAGTGGAGAGCCGGAGGTCAGCCTGCTCCCGACGATCTTCGACGGCCGGGGAGTGCTGCCGAAGGAGAGCCGATGATCACCGAACTCGAGGCCTGGACAGTGCCCTACACCGAGCCGAACGACCATGGTTCGACACGGTTTGTCACGATCTGCCGGCTGACCGATGACGCGGGTAACCACGGATGGGGCGAGGCCGTCACGATCGCTCCGGAGGCCGCCCGCGCCACCACGATCGTGCTGAGAACCTGGGCGGAGTCCATTTTAGGGACCCCCGCCACCCCGGCAGGAGTGGGACTTTTCGCTGAGCAGCGCGGCTGGTGGTACGGAACGTTCGGTGGCGTTTCGGGCTTCGCAACGGCCGCCCTGGATACCGCAGTGTGGGATCTCCTGGGCCGTCGGCTGGGCGCTTCCGTGGTGGACCTGCTCGGGGGAGCCCGGCATGAATCGCTCCCGACGATCGTCACCAGCCACGCCATGCGCGCCGATCTCCGGCAAGGCGCAGAAGAGTTCGCACAGTGGGCTCAGCGACTCGGCGCCGCCGGGGTCAAAGTGGGCTTCGGCAAGGCCGGCGACGCCCACCTGGGCTTCGAACATGAGCGCGACGTGGCGTTCCTGTCCGAAATCCGGCGTGCCCTGGGTGAGAAGGCGCAGATCCTCATCGACGTCTCGCCGCGGGTCGCCTGGTCTCCGTCGGATGCCATCCGACGCGTGCTGGCGTTCGAAGAGTACGGGCTCCACTGGATTGAGGAGCCGCTGGGAGCGCGGGACCCGGAGGGCTACGCCCGTCTGAGGGATGCCACCAGCACTTTGATCGCCTACGGCGAGCGTGAATGGACCGTCGGTGGGATGGCGGAGATCCTGGCCACCGGCACCGTCGACGTCCTAGGGATCGACCCTGGGCGCGCCGGCGGGATCTCGGGCTTCCGGGCCGGGGCCGAGTTGGCCGCCGCGCACCACCGGCAGGTCAATGCCCACGCATTTGCCGGCCCCATCTCGTACGCGGGTGGGTTGGCCGTGTCGCTGGCCAGCGCCAACTGCCGCCAGTTCGAGGTGGCCCCGTTGCGAAACACGCTGATCACTGAACTCTCGCCGGCGCTGCCCCTGCCCGTTGACGGCCTGGTGTCTCCGCTGGAAGGCAGCGGCCTCGGTGTCGAGATCGATGTTGAGCGACTGCTGGCCGTCGCAGAGACTTAGCGTCACGCAAATGTCCGTGACAAGGAGTTATCCATCCGAATGCCTCCAGAACCAGGGAGAGAGCATGCTGCACAACTCGTTAGGACTCACACCCCACAGCCGGCCCCGGATGAAGATCGGGCTGGTGAGCGGCGGGTTGGGGGCGTACTGGGAGCAGTTCCCCCAACTCCTGCCGCTGCTCAAGGAATCGGTCGCCTATGTGTCAGACAGGTTCAGGCGACTTGACGCAGAGGTCATCGACGCGGGCTTCGTGTCGGATCCGCAGGAGTCCCGCAAGGCGGCCGAGGTGCTGCGCCTCGCCGACTGTGATCTCGTCGTCATCTACCTCACCACCTACCTGACGTCGTCGCAGGTGTTGCCGATCGCGCAGCGGGCGGGTGCGCCCGTACTGATCATCGATCTCCAACCGTCGGAGAAGATGGATCACGACAGTTTCGGCACGGGTGAATGGTTGGCGTTCTGCGGCCAGTGTCCAGTCCCCGAAGTTGCCAACGTGTTCATGCGGGCCGGGATCGAGTTCAGGTCCGTCACCGGGTGGTTGCGCCAGGACGACGCCTGGGAGCGGATTCTGCAGTGGGTGCGGGCCGCTGGGGCTCGGTCCCGGCTCCGGAATGCCCGGCACGGGCTCATGGGGCATCTCTATCCCGGGATGCTGGACGTTTCCACGGATCTGACGACGGTGTCGACCACGTTCGGCGCCCACGTGGAGGTCCTGGAGTTCGACGATCTTCGCGAGCGGGTCAACGAGGTCTCCGGCGACGAGGTCGCGGAGAGGGTGGAGTTGGCTCGACAGATCTTCACAGTTGACGACACGGTCGCCGAAGAAGACTTCCGCTGGGCCGCCCAGGTCTCGGTGGGGCTGGACCGCCTCGTCGAGGACTTCGACCTCGACTCCATCGCCTACTACCACCGCGGTCTTGGCGGCGAGTACCACGAGCGGCTCGGTGCCGGCATGATCCTTGGTGCTTCGCTGCTGACCGCACGGGGGATCCCTGCGGCGGGCGAGTACGAGTTGCGCACGGCGATCGCGATGTTGACCGCCCAGTCACTCGGGGCCGGCGGTTCGTTCACCGAGATCCAGGCGCTCAACTACGAGGACAACGTCGTCGAAATGGGCCACGACGGTCCGGCCCACTTGGCGATCTCCGCCCGGCGACCCCTCCTGCGGGGACTCGGCGTGTACCACGGTAAACGTGGGTGGGGGGTCTCCGTGGAGTTCGACGTGGCCCATGGGCCGGTCACGCTGCTCGGGCTCGGCCAGAACTGTGATGGAAGTTACGTCTTCACGACGTCTGAAGGCACCGTGGTGGAAGGCCCGCTGTTGAAGATCGGCAACACCACGTCGCGCGTCGACTTCGGCCGCGATCCGGGGCGCTGGGTTGATGACTGGAGCGCGTCGGGTGTGGGACATCACTGGGCGCTGTGCGTCGGACACCAGGCTGCAACGGTCAAGGCCGTCGCGTCACTGGCGGGAATCGGGTACCGCGAGGTGTGAGGGCTGCGCCCCGCAGGCGCAGCCCTCGCGTCGGATCAGGCCGACTTGTCCTCAGCATCCGGCGCGGGCTGGTGCGACCAGCTCGGCGGCTCGTCGCCGCCCGCTTCCTCGTCGGCCTCCGCCAGGGCGGCCGTCTCGTGGACGGTTCCCTGCGCATGGTGCGTGGGGGCGTAGACGACATAGAGCTGCAGGGGCTCCTGGCCCGTGTTCAGGACGTCGTGCCACGTGCCGGCGGGCACCTGGATGGACCAGCCGTCCTCGACCTCCTGCTCGAAGTCCAGGTTGTCCTTGGACGGGCCCATCACGCACTTGCCCTCACCCGCATCGATGCGCAGGAACTGGTCTGTCTCGGGATGCATCTCCAGGCCGATGGATTCCCCCACCGGGATGGACATGAGGGTTACCTGGAAGTACTTCCCCGTCCAGGCGACCGTGCGGTAGTTGGTGTTTTCCCGCGTGGCGGTCTCGATGTCGAACGCGTTGGGCTGAGGCCCGTTGTCGGTGATCTTCATGATTTCCTCCTACCCGCACACATTAGCGGCGCCGGGTGACAGCCGGCGGCGGTGCGGGCGAAGACCACCCTTGGGGCTGGGGTCCACGCGCCCGTGCGCCGCCCGCAGCCACGTAGGCTGGAGAGATGAACCCGATCGCCAGCTTCCGGTCACTCCTGGGGCGCACCCTGCGTTCGCGGGTCGCGGGAGAAGACGCCGACGCCAAGGCCGCCCTCATCTGGGGCGCCGAGGGCGATCGGTGGCACGGCCGCGACGACGTCATTTGGCACGTCAACGGCGACGCCGCGATGTACGCCGGCGGCATCAGGGCGCTGCTGCTGCAGGCGCTGCACCCGGCCGCCATGGCTGGAGTCGCCGGGCATTCCGGCTACCGCTCGGACCCGTGGGGTCGCCTCCAGCGCACCTCCGAGTTCATCGCGATGACCACTTACGGACCCATCCCGTCCGCCGAGGCGCTCATCGACCGGATCCGCACAGTGCACGAACGCGTCCGCGGCAAGACCGACGACGGCACGCCCTACCGTGCCTCGGACCCCCACCTGCTCGAGTGGGTCCACATCGCGGAGACCCAGAGCTTCCTGGCCAGCTTCCAGCACTTCGGCGACCGGCGCCTCACCCAGCAGGAGACCGACGAATACGTCGCGCAGGCGGCCCCCGTCGGCGAGATGCTCGGCGCCGTCGACCTGCCACGAACGGAAGCTGAGTTGCTTGCCGCCATCGAGAAGTACCGGCCCGAACTACGCGCTTCTCCGCCCGCCCTCGACACCGTGGACTTCCTGCTCAAGAACCCGCCCGTGCCCTGGCCCGCCCGCCCCGGCTACTGGATGCTGGCAGCCGGTGCCATCTCGACCCTGCCCCCATGGGCGCGTCGCGAACTGCGGCTCCCCGCGGGCCGGTGGTTCGACGTGCTGTTCGGTCAGCCCCTCGGCCGCTTCTCGACGACGATCGTGCGTTGGGCGCTCACTCCCGAGGCCCGGCGCGACCGGTTGGGTGCCCCGCCCCGCACGGCCGCTTCCTGAGCGTTCGCGGGGAGGGAGCGGACTGTCCGCGCCAGACGCAGCCACCCGTCGGGCCCGCGCTAAAGGGGGTAGCCGGACGTGGAACGCCGCCGTAGCGTTGATGGAACCGAGCAGGAGGTGGAGATGGGCCCCAAGGCATGGAGCGCCAAGCGCGAACGGCAGTACGAGCACATCAAGGAGGGCCTCGAGGAGCGCGGCGAGGACGAGGACACCGCTGAGGAGATCGCCGCCCGCACGGTGAACAAGGAGCGCGCTCGGGCAGGCGAGGCGAAGGAATCCAGCAGGTTGTCCCGCGAGGACATCTCGTCAGGCCGACGCGGTGGCCTCCGCTCCCACAAGGGGGCGGGTGGCCGTACCCGGGACCAGCTCTATGAAGAGGCCAAGCGCAAGAACATCGAGGGCCGCTCGAAGATGAACAAGGCGGAGTTGGAGAAGGCAGTCGACAAGAAGTGAATCAGCCGGCGTCGCGGACGTCCGCGATAACCTTCTCGCCGAAGTCTGCGCGGTTGAGCAGCGTGATGATCCTGCGCGCCGCCTCGTCGGGCGATGACAGGCGACCCTCGTCCTTCAGCGACTGGAACTCGTCGCGGCCAGGGAAGTCCGTCGCCCGGAGCGTGGCCTGCATCCCCGTGTCGACGACGCCCGGCTGGATCGACGCGACGCGGACACCGTCGAGGTTCTCCTCGGCGAGCGCCACGGCGTGCATGTCGACGGCGGCCTTGCCGGCGCAGTAGGTGCTCCAGGTGGCGAAGGGGCGGCGGGCCGCGCCGCTGCTGACGTGCACCACGCGCAGCGACGCCCCAGCGGTGCGCAGCCTCACCACGGCGTCGGTCAGGATGAGGGGAGCGGTCACGTTGACGTTGACCGACCGCTCGATCTCCGCCGGGTCCAGCGTGCCCACGAAGCCGATGGGCGACACCGCCCCCGCGTTGTTGATCAGGATGACGTCGGAGGCGTCCGCCAGGAACTCCGCGAGTGCGCCGGATTCCAGCCACGCGGCCAGTTCCGACGCCGACCCCAGATCCACCTGGGCGCCGGCAGAGCGCGACACGCCGAGCACGGCCCAGCCGTCGGCCTCCAACTGCGAGGCGAGCGCGGCACCTAGGCCCTTGCTGTGGCCGGTGACGATGGCTTTCCTGGTCATGGGGTTCCTTTCTGGCAGGTCTCGTCGCTACCGTACCGGGCCTCCCCGACACCCATTGACCGGGCGATTAGTATCGGCGCATGACCCGACTGGATGCCTGGCTGTGGGCGGTGCGCGTGTACAAGACCCGCTCGCTCGCGACCTCGGCCGTGCGCGGCGGGCACGTGAGGGTGAACGACCTGCTGCCCAAGGCGTCGCAGCATGTGGTGGCGGGCCAGGTCATCCGGGTGCGCAAGGACCAGGACGAGAAGATCCTCGAGGTGGTGGACCCCGGTCTGGCCAAGCGGGTCAGCGCTCCGTTGGCGCAGGCCGCCTACATCGACCGGACGCCCGAGAAGCCGCCACCCATCCCGGAGATGGTGGGCCGCGTGGCGGTGCGCGACCGCGGAGCCGGCCGCCCGACCAAGCGTGAACGCCGGGCGATCGAGCAGCTCCGCGGCCACTAGCGTGGGCTAGGCGCCGGCCAGCAACGCCTCCTCGGCCTGCTTGGTCCAGACGCCGTTGTTCAGCTTCGCGGCGACATGCGGAAGCTTCTCCGGCATGTCCACCAGACGCGTCAACTCCAGGTCGTGCAGCATCGGGTACACCATGATCTTGCCGCCGCTGGTGCGGTTCATCACCGAGTCGATCGCGTCCTGGAAACCCTTCATGCCGGTCACGGCGTCCAGGCTGATGTGGGTGTCGATGATGCCTTCCTCGATCTTGCGCAGCACGGTGCGCATGTCCGAGACATCCGAGCCCGAGGTGCCCAGCATGAAGATGCGGCGCTCCACGATCCCCTGGAGGTCGAAGTCCCCCAGGGTGCCGGCAGGGATACCCGCGAAGGCGTTGAGGATGGCCCCTTCTCCGGCGAGGTCCACGGCCTGGCTGACCAGCGCCGGGACGGGCACCATGCACGCGATGTGCGTGAAACCGTGCTGCAGTTCCTCGTTGCCGGTGTTGACGTAGGTGATCGGCACGCTGCGGCCGGCGGCGATGGGATCGACGGTGCGCGCCAGGTGCGTCAGGCGGTCGTCGCTGAGGTCTGTGCCGGTGACGCGGATGCCCTCCACCCCGGAGGTGACGGCGCGGATGGTGTGCATCATGCCCATCGGGCCCGCTGCGCCGATGATGGCGACGTTGTCACCGGCGCGCAGTTCGCCGTTGGCCGGGACCCAGGCGTAGCCGTCGGCCGGGTCGTCGCCGGTGGTGCCGACGAAGCGGATGAAGTCGTAGTGGACGCGGCCGATGTCGAGGGCCACCTTGCGGCCGATCGTCCCGCCGCCGAGCACCAGGCAATAGGTGGCGCGCGTGCCGAGCAGCGGCGCCGTGGCCTCGATGACCTCAGGGTCTGAGCCGTAGTAGATGATGTCGTCGAACACCTGGCCCTCGAGCGAGGCGACCTCGCCCGGAGTCACGGAGACGGTCTCTGCAGGCACGTGCGCCGAGGTGAGCGCGTCCAGCCCGGTGGGTTCGCCGTCGCTCACGACCAGGAGGCGACCGCCGTCCTTGAGGTGGTCGCGCTCCGCCCACGCGTAGGAGCCTTCGACGGTGGCCCAGGGCTCGATGAGGCCCACTGCGGCGGCGGACGGGCCGTCGGAGACGTGGATCAGGAACTCCTCACCGTTGGGCGCCACGACGCAGCGCTCGTCGATGAGGGCGTACTCCTGCAGGGCGCCGTCGAAGTTGTACCCGAAGGCGCCGTTCGACTTGGCGGTGCGCAGGTGCTTCCAGTCGGCCTGCACGAGCACCCGATCGCCCACGGCGAAGTGCGTGACCTGGTCGCCCACCTTGACGATGCGGCCCACGGGCTCGTGCCCCGGAACGACCGGAGCGGCGCCGGGGTGGTACGACGGGATCTCCGGCAGCGCGTCGAGGTCGATGCCCTTGACCACCTCGGCCTTGCGGGGGTGGGAGTCGAACGCGTGGAGCAGTTTGGTGTCGGAGAAGCAGATGCCGCACGCCTCCACCTGGAGGAGCATCTGATGCGGGCCGACCTCGTCGACTGGCTTCTCGGTGTTCAGCACGATCTCGTCGACGCCGACGAACTGGATGGCATGCTGCAGGGCGGGAATCTGGGTCACGAGGGACACCCTTTCTCTGAGTGCTACGGATCAAATCTAGGCGCGTTGCCGTCCGAAGGAAGGCTGTCCGCACGAACTGGGCATATGCTCACCAAGGTGCTCACCCCCACGCCGAACGACCTCGACCTCGTCGTGCGTGCCGCCTGGCTCTACTACGAGGACGACCTCACGCAGGCGCAGGTGGCCAAGCGGCTGTTCGTTTCGCGCCAGACCGTCGGCCGGCTGCTCGAAGCGGCCCGCCAGCACGGGATCGTGCGCATCGAGATGGACTCGCAGTACCTCGCCGCCATGCAGCTGGCCACCAGGCTGAAAGAGGCCTCTGGGCTGACCGACGTCATCGTGGTCCCCACCGCTGAGGGCAGGCTCTCGCGCGAGCGTACCAACGAGCGCGTCGCCGCCGCGCTGGCCGCCTACGCCAGGCGACACCTGCACCCCGGCGCCGTCGTCGGCGTCTCCTGGGGTGATTCGGTGGCCCGTGCACTGGTCGAGCTGTCCGAGGAGTCGCTCGACGGTGTGCAGTTCGTCGCCTGCGCCGGCGAGCTGAGCGGGATCGACGACGTGCTCACCCGCTCCCCGGGGGTGCTGCGCCGGCTGCGCACCGTGCCCGCCCCGCTGCTGGTCTCGAGCGCCGAGATGGCCAGCGCGCTGGCCGACGAGCAGGCTGTCCGCGAGGTGTTGGACCTGGCTCGTTCCGCCGTCGTGACGCTGACGGGGATGGGGTCGGCGACCCCCGGCGGCTCGGCTGTCCTGGCCGGCGTGACCACCGACGAGGAGGTGGCAGAGTTCGCCGCGCGTGGAGCGGTGGGCGACATGCTGGGGGAGTGGTACGACGCGGAGGGCCGGGTGGTCGCCACCCCGTGGTCCGAGCGGCGCATCGGGCTGGGGTTGGACGAGTTGCGGGAGATGAGCAACGTCGTCGGGGTCGCGGGCGGTGTGGAGAAGGTGGGCGCCATCCGCGGCGCGATCCGCGGCCGGCTCATCACGGCCCTGGTCACCGACGAGCCCACCGCGCAGGCGCTCCTCGCCGGCTGAGTACCGAGCCGGTTACCGCAACTCGACGAAGCTGAACATCCCGGCGGCGGCGTTTCGTGTCAGCTTCCCGTCGGCGTCCTTCTCCACGATGATGATGCGCTGCGACGCGGGCAGCACCATCCGGCCGCCGGGGGCGAGCTGCGCCTCCAGGTCCTCCGGCACGCTCCCGCCGTCGGCCGAGACCAGGATCCGGTCGTAGGGAGCCGATTCGGGCCAGCCCAACACACCCTCCTCCGCCTCCTCGAAGCGCGCCCACGGGAACCGGTTGTCCATGTGCAGGCGACCCATCTGCACGAGCTCAGGCACGATGTCCACGCCGACGACCGAGCCGCTCTCACCCACCAGGTAGGCGAGCAGGGCGGTGGTCCAGCCCGAGCCGCTGCCCACGTCGAGCACCTTGTCTCCGGGTTGCGGGTCCAGATGCTCCAGCATGTAGCGCACCGTCCAGGGTTGCGAGTTGGTCGCGTCGTGACCGATCGCCAGCGCCCTGTCCAGATCAGCGAAGGGCTTGACCTTCGGCGGCAGGAAGTCGGCGCGCGCCACCACGTCGAATGCGTCGTCGAGCTTCGTCATGTCTCCAGTCTGCCCCGTCGCGCTGCGCGGGGGGTGACAAAGAGGCGCCGCACGTGGTGTGCGGCGCCCCGTGGCAACTCCTGCAGGAGGGATCAGCCCTCGCTGCCCTCCTCGACAACTTCCGAGCGGATCTCGCGCTGACCGCCGGAATGGGCGACGGACACCTTGCGCGGCTTCGACTCCTCAGCCACCGGCAGCATGACGGTGAGGACGCCGTCGGTGTAGTCGGCCTCGATCTTGCCGGCGTCGATGCCGCGTCCCAACATCAACTGGCGGGCGAACGTGCCGGTGGCGCGCTCCCGCGTCAGCCACTGGGTGTCCTCCGCGGCCTTGCTCTGGCGCTCGGCGCGGATGGTGAGCGTGCGGTCGTCGATGTCGATGTCGATGCTCGACGGGTCAACGCCAGGCAGGTCGATCTCGGCCACGAAGTGATCGGCCGAACGATAGACATCCATGTTCATGCCCGGCTGGGAGGTGGAGCGCTGCTCGAACAGGCGCTCCATGTCGCGGAACGGATCAAACGTGCGTGCCATGGTTTCCCTTTCTCTGTGTGCAGCTCGGGGTTGAGCCTCTTGGACTCAAGTTTAATCCGAGACCGCGGTGAGTCAAGCCCGGGTTGAGCGAACTGCGCTCAACTTTATTTTCTGCCGATCGGCCGACTGTCGCCCGTCAATCGCCGCGTTACGCTGGGTTGGTGACTGGAGCGACGCGCCGCAGGGGGTGGCGGGCAGGCCTGTGGGTGCTGCTCGCCGTGGCACTGACCATGGGCGGTGGGTACCTCGTCTGGTCCGGGCTCCAGGAACGTCCGCCGGGGGAGACCCCGGAACCCAGCCGGCAGTTCTCCATGAGCGCCGAGGAGGCCATCGCGGCCAGGCCGTCGGCGGCCCCCGACGTCGAGCCGCTCGTGATCGAGGAAGAGGCCAAGGCTGAACTGGGGCCGTTCGTGCGTACCGAGCCGGTCGAGGAACCTCCGGCCGATGGTGACGGTGGCGGAAGCTTCGTCAGTCGCCTCCAGATCCCGTCGATCTACGTGGATGCCGGCATTGTGAACCAGGGAGTCTCCGCGGACAATGCGATGACTTTGCCGCGCAACCTCTCGAAGGTGGGCCTTCTCAACACCGTCCAGCCGCTGCGGGCCGGCACCGGGTCCACTCTCCTCGCCGGCCATGTCGTCTACAGCGGGGACCGCGGCGCTCTCTACTACCTGGGGGAGGTCGAACCGGGCGCCAGCATCAGCACCTGGGACGACCGGGGCCGACGCCAGGAGTGGGTGGTCAGCGGCGTGCACCTGTACCGCCAGACCGAGCTCCCGGACAGGCTCTTCGCAACAGACGGCGAACGCCGGCTCCACCTGGTGACCTGCGGTGGGGATTTCATCCGGACGAGCCGCGGCTGGATCTACTCGGACAACATCGTCGTGACCGCCGTCCCCGTGTCGTAGCCGCGCGTAACTCCGTGAGGTAGGAGGGGCGAGCTCGACGTCTTTTTCCCGCCATGATTCACTTGCGCCCGCCAATCCCCCCACAATGCGCTGACCAGCCGCTCAACCCTTTGCAGGCACGTAAAGAATTGCCTGAAAGTTCATTACCAAAAGGTGGCGACAAACGGGCCCGTGGGGGCATATGGTGCTGAACAAGGGTTTAAAGGGGGGCACCGTCCGGCGTGGGGGACAACTACTGACACAACGGTCATTCCCTGACGTACGACAGACGCCTCCTGGCCGATCCCGGGGCAGCTGCGGCGCCGATAGCCGTGGCCCCCGCAGACCGAAGTGGGGAAGATTGATGTCTGGGCAGTCGCACACATTAGGCCATGTTCCATGGCGAAGCCGCACGTGGAGAGTGGTCTCCACCTGGTCCGCGTTCATCCTCGTACTCCCGCTGATGGGAATGCTCGGAGCACAGGCCGATACTGACGCGCCGGGGGAGGTGACCCCCGCCGTCGCTGCGATGGCCGAGGAATCCCCCACCGTGACCCTGACGGAGGCTGCGCCGGAGGAGACTCCAGTAGCGCCGGAACCGTCAGTGAGTGAAGAGGCGCCGCCGCTCGAAGAGCCGGCGCCACCGCCGGCAGAGGAGCCGGTGCCGGTTGAGGTGGTTGAGGAGACCGCGCCCGAACCAGAGCCGGCTCCCGCACCGGCGCCTGAACCGGTGAGCGAAGAGCCGGCCACCGTGGTCGAGGAAGCGGCGCCCGTTGAAGAAGCGCCTGCTCCCGCCGAAGAGGCCGCACCGGAAGAGCCCGTGAAGGAAGAGGCGGCCCCGTCGGTCGCCGTGGCTCCCGAGGGTGAGCTTCCTGCGCTCGACGAAACCGCACCACTCGCCGCCCCGGAAGCCGAGATCGGCGTCCTGGCAACAGAGGACTGCAGTGTCGACGCGTTGACGCCGATCAACTGGAGCGGTTCGCCGTCGTTCGTGTACGACGCCTGTGGCAGCGAGACGGACGACGTGTTCGTGCAGGGATCTCACGAACCGGATCCGCCGTCAACCTGGAAGCAGAGCGACGCGGGTGTGGGACAGAGCACCGATCTGGTCAGCGCAGCAGTGGACATCGCCTACGTGGATGGCAAGCCGACGCTCTATTTTGGGTTCAACCGCTTCTCCGGTAGCGGCGACGGCGGCTTCTACCTGGAACTGAACCAGAAGCCAAACGTGGTCAACAGTCACGACGCCACTGTGCCCAACCGCACGGTGGGCGATCTGCGCTTCGTCCTGGCTACATCGACCAATGGCGGCTTTACGCAGCCCACGGTGTTTGAGTGGAACGGAACGACGTGGGTGGAGAAGTCCGTCCCGCCCGGCGCCTTCGACTACGCCTCAGAAGGCGACACGGCAGAGTTCACCTTCGACCTGACGGCTCTTATCGGCCAGAACGGCGGGCAAATCGAGTGCGGCCGCCTGTCGTTCAACTCCGTCTATCTGCGTTCGAGTGCCTCTTCGCAGGAGAAGTCCCAGCTCAAAGACTTCCTCACGGGCTCTGTCGATGTTGACGCGTGCCCTGGCCTGGACATCGAGAAGCGCGACATGGACGGCGACCTGGTTGGCGGGGCGACCTTCCGCATCTCGCCTGACCCGCGTGACCGCAGCATCGCCTCGGTGACCGTCACCGACAACGGCGCGGGCGACGACTCCGACACGCTCGGCATCATCCGGTTCGACGAGGCCAAGAACGGCGTGTACACGATCGAAGAGATCACGCCGCCCACCGGCTTCCTGCTGCCCGCCCTGGCGGGCCGCACACAGCAGGTCACCGTCGGGTTGACCGACGACGTGAGCGTCGTGTTCGTCGACCCGCAGGTCCCCACCATGACCAAGACCGCCGTCGCCACCTTCCACGAGACCTACGTGTGGGCCATCGAGAAGACCGTCGACGGTGAGACGGAAGTGACCTACCACGTGGGAGGCGAGGCCCCGGTCGTCGCCAACTACGAGGTTGAGGTTTCGCTCGTCGAGGTGCAGCGCTCGGCGTACTCACTGACCGGTGTCATCACCGTCAGCAACCCGGATGTCGCACTGAAGGCCTCGTTGACCGACCAGCTGGCTCCGGGGATGGACTGCACCGTCACCGGCGTGGCCGCCGGCACCGGAAATGTCGAGCTACCCATCGGAACCAGCACCTTCAACTACTCGTGCATCAGCAACGGGCAGCTGGGTGATGTTCCGCTGAGCGGCACCAACACCGCCACGCTGAAGGTCAGCAAGGCGAACTGGGCCACCGCGTTCCCGACCGGCGCAGATGATGCCACGGTCACCGCCACGGCCGACTACATGTTCGGCTCGTCGACCAAGACCAACCAGAGCGTGACCGTCACCGACACCTTCAACGGCTCGACCACCACGCTCGGCACCGTCACGGCCAATGACGCCGGCACCTCGGTCACCGCAGTGGGCACCACTGCCACCGCCACGGTGTCCGGGACGACGGCGACGTTCACTTACACCAGGAACCTCGCGCCCAACACCCAGGGCGACGAGTGCGCGGTGTACGACAACACGGCAACCATCACGCAGACCCAGCAGACCTCGGAAACCGAGGCCACGGTCTGTGTGCCGGACATCACGCTGACCAAGACCGCTTCGCCCACCACGTACGACTCGGTCGGCGACGTGATCACGTATACCTTCCTGGCCACCAACACCGGCCAGTCCGTCCTCACGAACGTGACGATCTCTGATCCGCTACCCGGCCTGTCCGCCCTCGTCTGCGTTCCCGCGCAGCCGACGACGCTGGATCCGGGAGAGTCGATGCAGTGCACCGGCACGTACGCGGTGACGCAGGCGGATCTCGACTCGGGCTCGGTCTACAACGTGGCCACCACCACCGGCACCCCGCCGAGCGGCCCGCCGGTGACCGACACCGATGACGAGACGATCACCGGCGACAAGCTCCCGTTGATCGACCTGGTCAAGACGGCGGATGTGGAGAGCTACGACGAGGTGGGCGACGTGATCACCTACACGTTCGTCTCCACCAACACGGGCAACGTGACGCTCACCGATGTGACGATCACGGACCCGCTGCCCGGCCTCTCCGACCTGACATGTGATCCGGCCCAGCCGGCAACGTTGGCCCCGGGGGAATCGATGGAATGCACGGCCACCTATGAGGTGACCCAGGCCGACCTCGACAACGGTTCCGTTGACAACACCGCCACCACCGTCGGCACGCCGCCGGAGGGTGAGGATGTCACCGACACCGACGACGAGACCGTGCCTGCAGAGCAGATGCCGGCCATCAGCCTGGTCAAGACGGCGGACGTCGCGACCTACGACGCCGTGGGTGACCTCGTCACCTACACGTTCCTGGCCACCAACACCGGCAACGTGACCCTCACAGATGTGACGATCACCGACCCGCTGCCGGGCATGTCAGCCCTCGTCTGCGATCCCGCGCAGCCGACCACGCTTGATCCCGGGGAGTCGATGGAATGCACCGCCACCTACACGGTGACGCAGGCGGATCTCGACGCCGGCTCGGTCTACAACGTGGCCACCACCGTCGGCACGCCGCCGGAGGGTGAGGATGTCACCGACACCGACGACGAGACGGTTCCGGGTGACCAGAATCCGGCTATCTCCCTGGTGAAGACGGCTGACCGCGAAGAGTACGCCGAAGTTGGCGAGATCATCACCTACACCCTGCTGGCCACCAACACCGGCAACGTCACGCTGACCAACGTGGTCATCGACGACGAAGTGCTCGGCGTCGAAGACGCCTTGTGCGCCGAGTCGTTGGCTCCGGGGGAGGAATGCGTCATCGAGTTGAAGCACGAAGTGACGCAGGCGGATCTCGATGCCGAGTTCATCCACAACATCGCAGTGGTCGAGGGAACGGCGCCGGATGACGAGATCGTGACCGACGAGGACGACGCCCTGGTCGAGGCTCCTGCCCCGTCCGAACCCGTCCTCACGCCCGGGATCGACCTGGTGAAGCACGCCGACAAGGCTGGCCCCGTCCGCTTCGGCGACCGGATCATGTACAGCTTCACGGTGACCAACACCGGTGAGACGCTGTTGACCGACGTCCGCGTCGATGATCCGAAGCTGAAGGCTGCGGGCATCTCCGTCACCTGCCCGGTGACAGAGCTGGATCCGGGTGAATCCACCACCTGCGCCGCAACCGCGGCCTACGTGGTCACGGCCGCCGACGTGGCGGCGGGCAAGGTTCTCAACCTGGCGACGACGACAGGCCTCACGCCTGACGACAAGCCCGTGACGGATCAGGACGATCACCAGGTGCCGGCAGAGCCCACCCCTGCACCGGCAACGCGCCCCATGGCCCCGGCCCCGAAGCCGATGGTCAGGAGTGGTGATCCCACAGGTACCGGTCCCGATTCCGGGCTGGTGCTCACCGGTGTGGCGCTCCTCGCGCTGGCCGGCGGTGCCGCGGCGATGGCAGGCAAGAAGCGTCGCCGTAGCTGAGGCGTGACCTCCGGACAGGGCCAGTCCCCCGTCCCCGTCCGGAGGGCTGCCGGGTCCGGCCTCGACTGGATCGAACAGGGCCGCCCCTGCGTCAAATGACGCAGGGGCGGTTCACTGTGACAAAAGTCACGGCGGGAGGCGACAAAAGTAACTTACGTTACGTAAATGCGTTGCTTAATTCGGAGATGCCTGTCGGCTGAACGGATGACAGTCTCGCGCAGCTCGAGTGCAGTTTCTTTCCCCGATGTCGGGCGCATGGGCACATTCCGCGCTCAGGAGGGGAGCCATGGCACCCGAGCAGCGGGCGTTTACGGATCTTGTGAAAGTCCTGAGTGACGGGGAAAAATAGAAACTTCCTTACGTTGTCTCCGAGACAGAAACGCAAAGGTGCCCTACAGTGCCTTCTAAGGGGTAACAAGGGGGGAACCTTTCGACCTCGGGGGACGGTTGTGTGGAACTGGTTGTCGCCAGTTCCGTGGCTGCTTTTCCTCTGACTTCGAGATGACCTCCCTCGGCCATCCCCGGGGAAGCAGAAGGCGCGCAGAGCCGCTGCTCCCCAGGAGATCCGAAAGAGGAAGTCACATGCCTGGGCAGTCGCACACCACAAGTCATCATTCGTGGCGGAGCCGTACGTGGAGGCTTCTCTCCACCTGGTCCGCATTCATCCTGGTGCTCCCACTGATGGGGGTCCTGGGTGCCCAGGCCGATACCGAGAGCACCCAACCCGAATCGCCGGCGGCAATCGCGCTGGAGGAGGGCTCCGTGACCCTCAGCGAAGTGGCGGCGGAGAGCCCCACAACTGCCCAGGTGACTGCGGAGGAGACGCCGTCGGAGGCGCCCAGCGCCGAAGCGGTCCCCGTCGAAGTGGTCGAGGAGACCACCCCGGAGCCCGTGGTGACGGAGGAGCCACCAGTTGTGGAGGAACCAACTGAGCTTCCGGAGCCGGCGCCTGCTGTGCAGAAGCCAGCCGCGCAGAAGCCGACTGTGGAGAATCCTGCGGCTGAAGAGCGGGGTAATCCCAAGCCAGAAGAACCAGCCAAGACCTCAGATGCCCTGGCTCCCGAAACGGTGGAGCCGGCTGAGCCGATCGCGAATGTGGGTCCGATGATGGATCCCAAGGCTCTACTGGCTCCGCAGGCCAACGTTGGCGGCATTCAGGCGCGACTTGTCGACCATCACGGGTTGACAGAGTCCGATTCGACGAACTGCATCCGGTACCGGCCGGCTGCCACCTCCACTTCCAGTGGTTGGGTCTCTCCCGGTCAGGAAGCACTCACCGCCCATGGCTACGACAACTCCTGCCCCAGCACGCTCGACACAGGCAAGCAGAGCGCCATCGGTTTCACCCCGTCGTCGGTGACGGACCTGCCGCTAGGTACTTCGGTGAGCCTGGGCACCATCAAGCACTACAACAACCCCATCACCGGAAATGCAGATGAGCGCTACACCGGCACGATGCAGGTGCAGTTGCCCGGTGTTCAGAGCAGCCCGATCTTCAGCTTCCCTTGGACTTTGTGGGAGACGCCGAACGACTCCAACCAGCCGGACGACTACGTCAAGATCACCGTTCAGTCGCCAGAGCAGATCATCTACCTCAGTGATGGGGCCGGTGGCACGTTGCCTTACCGCATGGTGCTCAGCGGCTTCGCGAGCAGTTGCACGTCGGGCACCCCGAAGAGTGAGTGGTGGACGAAGGAGCGGTCGACGACGACGTCGCAGCTCTGCGCCCAGCTCACCCAGGTGCGCAGCCTTGAAATTGTCAAGCAGGTGCAAGTGCCCGCTGGTTACAACGGCACCGTCCCGGCTTTCGGCTTCGATTCCAGCACGACCATGACCAACCTCGACGGTGTTCCTTCCTTCTGGAAGGACGACTTCTCGCTGACCCCAACCGCGACTACGGCCGCCACCACCGGGTCCAAGTCGGTACTGGTGCCCAATCAGGACGTCACCGTTTCCGAGAAGCAAACGTCCGGCTGGGAATTTGTATCGGTGGTGTGTCAGGGAGTGGGTGTCACCACATCGGGGTCGTCCATCACCTTTGACGGGGTGGAAGTGAAGAAGGCTTCCGAACTGCCCGTGAAGTGCACCTTCGTGAACCGCCCAACGATGAAACCGCTGACGATCGTGAAGACGACCAGCAATCCCACCTACACGCAGGCGTGGACGTGGGCAATCGACAAGTCGGTGACTCCGGCCAATACCGTGGCCAACCCGGCGGTGAGCCCCACCACCTTCACCTACGCGGTCAAGGTGACCCCGGCCAAGGGTCAGCGCAGCGACGGGAAGTACACGACGAACCTCACCATCAAGAACGACAATGCGTTCCCCATCTCGAACGTGCAGCTCGTTGATACGCCCTGTGTCGTGAATGAGCCCACGTTCAACTTGGCGGCGGGACAGACGAAGACCGTGACGTTGAACTGTTCAGCGCCCGCCGTCGCCAACGGCACCAATACGGCGACCATTTCCTGGACCAGCCCGTACGGGCAGACGGGGAACGCCTCCGCCAGCGCGAACTACAGCTTCGACAACGCGACGGCGGTGCCGGGTGCCAACGCATCCATCAAGGTGGCAGACACCTTTGCCGAGTTTGCGGCCAAGTACCCGAACTCGACGGTGCAGGGCACCGCGGGTGTCAAGACCTTCACGTATGACGTGACCCACACCTCACCCGCTGGGCAGTGCCGTGAGTACACCAACACCGCGAGCATCGTGGAGACCGGACAGAACGACAGCGCCAGCGCCAAGGTGTGCAACCAGGCTGATCTGGAGACATCGAAGAATGTGATCTCCAGCATGGATCGCACCTACGCCTGGTCCATCGACAAGTCCGTCGACCAGTCCGAGGTCTACGTGGACGCGAACGGCCAGGCCTCGGCCGATTACACCGTGACCGTCACCGAGGGCGCGGCAACGGATTCCAATTGGTCGATGACCGGTCAGATCACCGTCGTCAACCCGAACAACTACAAGGACGCCATCGTCAACGTGACGGACGCCACCAGCATCGGCGGATCCTGCAGCGTCGTCGGAGGAGTGAACGCTTTGGTGCCGCGAGCCGGCCAGATCGTTCTGGACTACTCGTGCACTTGGAACCAGAAGCCATCGAGCTATGACGGGGTCAACACTGCAACCGTGCACTGGGCTGACCAGTCTCGGCCGTCGGTCTATGCGGCGCCGTTCTCGGCCGCCGACTGGAACATGACCGAGAAGGTCAAGCAGGCCGTCGTCTCGGACACCTTCCCGTCCCTCGCTGACGAATACTCGGCTGCCGAGCGCACCTTGGTGTGGTCGCAGGCAGGTAAGAAGCACGAATTCACCTACACCCATGTCTTCGCTGGGAACGACCTTCCCGCTACCGGAGAGTGCCGTGAGGTTGTCAACACGGCAAGCTTGAACATTGGTGGTCAGGATTCAGTCAAGACGTCCATCTGTGCCGCTGACATCTCGTTGACGAAGTCGGCCTCCCCGGCAACTTTCAGCGCTGCAGGTGACGTGATCACCTACACGCTGACGGCGAAGAACACCGGGCCGGTCACGCTCACCGATGTGAGCATCACCGACGGCGCACTCGGCGCGACCGATGCCTTCTGCGCGGAGGAGTTGGAACCGGGTGAGACCTGCATTGTTGAGCTCACTTACAACATTCTCCAGACCGATGTCGACTCGGGCAGCTTCTACAACACCGCCACGGTGACGGGTACCGACCCCGGCGGCAATGACCTCACGGACACCGACGACGAGACTGTCACGGGGCGTTATGCGCCGGCCATCTCGCTGACCAAGACAGCAGGTGTTGCCAACTACGACCAAGTGGGCGATGTGATCACCTACAAGTTCGTGGCGAAGAACACGGGCAACGTCACGCTGACCAACGTCTCGATCGCCGACCCGCTGGATGGCCTTTCGGCTCTGGTGTGTGCCCAGCCGGTCACGCTGGCTCCGGGGGAATCGTTCGAGTGCTCGGCCACCTACACGGTGACCCAGGCTGATCTCGACGCGGGTTCTGTGGACAACACCGCCACCACCGTCGGCACCCCGCCGGTCGGTGAGCCGGTGACCGACACCGATGACGAGACGGTGCCGGCTATCCAGTCGCCGTCGATCGAGCTGACCAAGGACGCCGACGTGGCGACCTACGACGCGGTGGGTGATGTGATCACCTACACGTTCGTGGCCACCAACACCGGCAACGTGACGTTGAGCAATGTGACGATCGCCGACCCGCTGCCGGGCCTCTCGGCGCTGGTCTGCGCCCCGGTCCAGGGCTCCACCCTGGCTCCGGATGCCACCATCACCTGCACCGCGAGCTACACCATCGGCCAGGGCGACCTTGACCGTGGTTCCATCTACAACCTCGCCACCACCACCGGCACGCCGCCGGCGGGTGAGGCTGTGACGGCCACGGACGACGAGACGGTCACCGGCGACAAGTTCCCGGCCATCTCGCTCACTAAGGACGCCGATGTGGCGAGCTATGACGCGGTGGGTGATGTGATCACCTACACGTTCGTGGCCACCAACACCGGCAACGTGTCGCTGAGCAATGTGACGATCTCTGATCCGCTGCCGAACCTCTCGGCACTGACCTGTGACCCGGCCCAGCCCACGACGTTGGCGCCCGGGGCCTCGATGGAGTGCTCGGCCACCTACACGGTGACCCAGGCTGACCTCGACGCGGGTTCTGTGGACAACACCGCCACCACCGTCGGCACCCCGCCGGTGGGCGAGGATGTCACTGACACCGACGACGAGACCGTCCCGGCGACCCAGTTGCCCGCGATCTCCATCGTTAAGACGGCCGACGTGGCCACCTATGACGCGGTCGATGACGTGATCACGTACACGTTCCTGGTGACCAACACCGGCAACGTCACCCTGACTGATGTCCAGGTGACTGATCCGCTCGAGGGCCTTTCGGCGCTGGAGTGCACGCCGGCGATGGGCGCCACCTTGGCTCCGCAGGAGACCATGGAGTGCTCTGCCACCTACAGCGTCACCCAGGCAGATCTCGACAACGGTTCTGTCGAGAACACCGCCACCACCGTCGGTACGCCGCCGGTGGGCGAGGATGTCACCGACACCGACGACGAGACGGTGCCGGCCACCCAGTCGCCTGCGATCGAGCTGACCAAGGACGCCGACGTGGCGACCTACGACGCGGTGGGTGATGTGATCACCTACACCTTCATCGCCACCAACACCGGCAACGTGGCGCTGAGCAATGTGACGATCTCTGATCCGCTGCCGAACCTCTCGGCACTGACCTGTGATCCCGCGCAGCCCACCACGCTGGCGCCCGGGGCCTCGATCGAGTGCTCGGCCAGCTACACGGTGACCCAGGCCGATCTCGACAACGGTTCTGTGGACAACACCGCCACCACCGTCGGCACGCCGCCGGTCGGTGAGCCGGTGACCGACACGGACGACGAGACGGTCCCGGCCACCCAGTCGCCTGCGATCGAGCTGACCAAGGACGCCGACGTGGCGACCTACGACGCGGTGGGCGACGTGATCACCTACACGTTCGTGGCCACCAACACCGGCAACGTGACGTTGAGCAATGTGACGATTTCTGATCCGCTTCCCGGCATGTCCGAGCTCACCTGCGTCCCGGTGCAGCCGGCGACGTTGGCTCCGGGTGCCACCATGACCTGCACCGCGGCCTACGCGGCGACGCAGGCTGATCTCGACGCCGGCTCGGTCTACAACCTGGCCACCACCGAGGGCACCCCGCCCGCGGGTGAGCCGGTGACCGACACGGACGATGAGACAGTCACGGCTGCCGTCGAGCCGGCGATCCTGCTGGTCAAGACGGCTGACGTTGAGAGCTACGACGCGGTGGGTGATGTGATCACCTACACGTTCGTGGCCACCAACACCGGCAACGTGACCCTCACGAACGTGACGATCACGGATCCGCTGCCGAACCTCTCAGACCTGACGTGCGTCCCGGCGCAGCCGACCACGTTGGCTCCGGGGGAGTCGTTCGAGTGCTCAGCCATCTACACGGTGACCCAGGCCGACCTGGACAACGGTTCTGTGGACAACACCGCCACCACCACCGGCACCCCGCCCGTCGGTGAGCCGGTGACCGACACCGACGATGAGACCGTCCCGGCCACCCAGTCGCCTGCGATCGACCTGACCAAGGACGCCGACGTGGCGACCTACGACGCGGTGGGTGATGTGATCACCTACACGTTCGTGGCCACCAACACCGGCAACGTGACGTTGAGCAATGTGACGATCGCCGATCCGCTGTCGGGTCTCTCGGCGCTGGTCTGCGCCCCGGTCCAGGGTTCCACCTTGGCTCCGGATGCCACCATGACCTGCACCGCGACCTACACCATCGGCCAGGGCGACCTCGACCGTGGTTCCATCTACAACCTCGCCACCACCGAGGGCACCCCGCCCGTGGGTGAGCCGGTGACCGATACCGACGACGAGACCGTGACTGCGGCCACCGAACCGTCGATCATGATCGTGAAGACCGCCGATGTGGAGTCCTATGACGCGGTGGGTGATGTGATCACCTACACCTTCGAGGTGACCAACACCGGCAACGTGACGCTTGACGATGTGACCGTCTCTGACCCGCTGCCGGGCCTCTCGGCGCTGGTCTGTACTCCGGTTCAAGGCTCGTCCCTCGCTCCGAACGCGACCATGGAATGCAGCGCCACCTATGCCGTGACGCAGGCAGATCTGGACGCGGGTTCTGTGGACAACACTGCCACCACCGTCGGCACCCCGCCGGTCGGCGACGATGTGACCGACACCGACGACGAGACGGTGCCGGCCAGCCAACTGCCCGACATCGATCTGGTCAAGACGGCGGATGTTGAGAGCTACGACGCGGTGGGTGATGTGATCACCTACACGTTCGTGGCCACCAACACGGGCAACGTGACGCTCACCGATGTGACGATCTCTGATCCGCTGGAGGGGCTTTCGGCACTGACGTGCGTCCCGGCGCAGCCCACCACGCTGGCGCCCGAGGCCTCGTTCGAGTGCTCGGCCACCTACACGGTGACCCAGGCCGACCTGGACAACGGTTCGGTGGACAACACAGCCACCACCGTCGGCACGCCGCCGGTCGGTGAGCCGGTGACCGACACGGACGATGAGACCGTCCCGGCCGCCCAGTCGCCTGCGATCGAGCTGACCAAGGACGCCGATGTGGCGAGCTACGACGCGGTGGGTGATGTGATCACCTACACGTTCGTGGCGACCAACACCGGCAACGTGACGCTCACCGATGTGGTCATCACGGATCCCTTGGAGGGTCTGTCGGACCTGACGTGCGTCCCGGCCCAGCCGACGACGCTGGCGCCCGGGGCCTCGTTCGAGTGCTCGGCCACCTACACGGTGACCCAGGCTGATCTGGACGCGGGTTCTGTGGACAACACCGCCACCACCGAGGGCACCCCGCCCGCGGGTGAGCCGGTGACCGACACCGACGACGAGACGGTGCCGGCCAGCCAACTGCCCGACATCGACCTGGTCAAGACGGCGGATGTGGCGACCTACGTCGCCGTGGGCGACGAGATCACCTACACCTTCGTGGCCACCAACACCGGCAACGTGACGTTGAGCAATGTGACGATCTCCGATCCGCTGGAGGGCCTCTCGGCGCTGGTCTGCGCCCCGGTTCAGGGTTCCACCCTGACTCCGGGTGCCACTATGACCTGCACCGCGGCCTACGCGGCGACGCAGGCTGATCTCGACGCCGGCTCGGTCTACAACCTGGCCACCACCGAGGGCACCCCGCCCGCGGGTGAGCCGGTGACCGACACCGACGATGAGACAGTCACGGCTGCCGTCGAGCCGGCGATCCTGCTGGTCAAGACGGCCGATGTTGAGAGCTACGACGCGGTGGGTGATGTGATCACCTACACCTTCGTGGCCACCAACACCGGCAACGTGACCCTCACGAACGTGACGATCACGGATCCGCTGCCGAACCTCTCAGACCTGACGTGCGTCCCGGCGCAGCCGACGACGTTGGCTCCGGGGGAGTCGCTCGAGTGCTCGGCCATCTACACGGTGACGCAGGCCGACCTGGACAACGGTTCTGTGGACAACACCGCCACCACCGTCGGCACGCCGCCGGTCGGTGAGCCGGTGACCGACACCGACGACGAGACGGTGCCGGCCAGCCAACTGCCCGACATCGACCTGGTCAAGACGGCGGATGTTGAGAGCTACGACGCGGTGGGTGATGTGATCACCTACACGTTCGTGGCCACCAACACGGGCAACGTGACGCTCACGGACGTGGTGATCACGGATCCGCTCCCGGGTCTCTCGGCACTGACCTGTGATCTCGCGCAGCCCACCACGCTGGCGCCCGAGGCCTCGATCGAGTGCACGGCGACCTACACGGTGACCCAGGCCGACCTGGACAACGGTTCGGTGGACAACACGGCCACCACCACCGGCACCCCGCCGATTGGTGACGACGTGACCGACTCGGACGACGAGACGGTGCCGGCGACGCAGTCGCCTGCGATCGAGCTGACCAAGGACGCCGATGTGGCGAGCTACGACGCGGTGGGTGATGTGATCACCTACACGTTCGTGGCGACCAACACCGGCAACGTGACGCTCACCGATGTGGTCATCACGGATCCCTTGGAGGGGCTGTCGGACCTGACGTGCGTCCCGGCCCAGCCGACGACGCTGGTGCCCGGGGCCTCGATGGAGTGTTCGGCCAGCTACTCGGTGACCCAGGCTGATCTCGACGCGGGTTCTGTCGACAACACCGCCACCACCGTCGGCACGCCGCCGGTGGGCGAGAATGTGACGGACTCGGATGACGAGACGGTGCCCGGCACCCAGTCGCCTGCGATCGACCTGACCAAGGACGCCGACGTGGCGACCTACGACGCGGTGGGTGACGTGATCACCTACACGTTCGTGGCCACCAACACCGGCAACGTGACGCTGAGCAATGTGACGATCACCGATCCGCTGCCGAACCTCTCGGCACTGACCTGTGATCCCGCGCAGCCCACCACGCTGGCGCCCGGGGCCTCGATCGAGTGCTCGGCCAGCTACACGGTGACCCAGGCTGATCTCGACGCGGGTTCTGTCGACAACACCGCCACCACCGTCGGCACCCCGCCGGTGGGCGACGATGTCACCGACACCGACGACGAGACCGTCCCGGCCACCCAGTCGCCCGCGATCTCCATCGTCAAGTCGGCCGACGTGGCCACCTATGACGCGGTCGATGACGTGATCACGTACACGTTCCTGGTGACCAACACCGGCAACGTCACCCTGACTGACGTCCAGGTGACGGATCCGCTCGAGGGCCTCTCGGCGCTGGAGTGCACGCCGGCGATGGGCGCCACCCTGGCTCCGCAGGAGACCATGGAGTGCTCTGCCACCTACAGCGTCACCCAGGCAGACCTCGACGCCGGTTCTGTCGACAACACCGCCACCACCGTCGGCACCCCGCCGGCCGGCGATGACGTGACCGACACCGACGACGAGACGGTGCCCGCCACCCAGACGCCCGCCATCCAGATCGTCAAGTCTGCGGACCTGACGAGCTACGATGCGGCCGGCGACGTGGTCACCTACACGCTGACGGTGACCAACACCGGCAACGTGACGCTGTCCGATGTGTCCGTGTCCGACGAGATGCTCGCCGTGGATGCCGCGGCCTGTGCGGCGACCCTGGTTCCGGGAGCGAGCTGTGAACTCAGCTTCGAGTACACCGTGACCCAGGCCGACGTGGATGCGGGCAGCATCTACAACCTGGCGTCGACCACGGGTACGCCTCCCGGCGAGAACCCGCCGGTCACCGATGAGGATGACGAGACCGTGCCCGGGGACCAGTTCCCGGCCATCGAGATCATCAAGACCGCTGACGTCGAGTCGGTGGACGCTGTCGGTGACGTGGTCACCTACACGCTGACGGTGACCAACACCGGCAACGTGACGCTGACCGACGTGGTCATCTCCGACGAGATGCTGGACATCGAGAACGCGCTCTGCGCCGAATCCCTGGCCCCTGCCGAGCAGTGCTCGGTGGAGCTGGAGCACACGGTGACGCAGGCCGACCTCGACGCCGGCGAGATCGTCAACGTCGCGACGACGACAGGTACGCCTCCTGGCGACAACCCGCCGCCCACCGACGAGGACGACGAGACCGTCGTGGTTGACCAGCTGCCGGCGATCTCGCTCGACAAGTCGGCGGACAAGGTGCAGTACGTGGTCGTGGGTGAGGTCATCACCTACAACCTCCTCGCCACCAACACCGGCAACGTCACGTTGACCGACGTGGTGATCAGCGACGAGATGTTCGACCTGACAGACGTGCTGTGTGCCGAGTCGCTGGCCCCGGGGGAACAGTGCCTGATCGAGCTCAAGCACACCGTCAGCCAGGGCGACATCGATGCGCGGTTCGTGCACAACATCGCGGTCGTCGAGGGCACCGCCCCCAACGGTGACATCGTCACCGACGAGGACGACGTCCTGGTCGAGTCTCCCGAGGTTCTCCCCGGCAGCGGCGACATCGAGATCATCAAGAGCGCCAACGTTGCCGGGCCGGTGCGGCTCGGGGACAAGATCGTCTACAGCTTCAAGGTGACCAACACCGGAGATACGACGCTGACCGACGTCAGTGTCGATGATCCGAAGCTGAAGGCGGCGGGCATCTCGGTGACCTGCCCGGTGACCGAGCTCGCGGCCGGCCAGTCGACCACTTGCACCGCTTCGGCGGCCTACGTGGTCACCGCGGCAGACGTGGCGGCGGGCAAGGTGCTCAACGTCGCGACCGTCACGGCGATCCCGCCGGACGGCAAGCCTGTCACTGACCAGAGCGACCACCAGGTGCCGGCGCGCCCCGCTCCGGCCCCGAAGCCGATCGTCAAGAGTGGCGACCCGACGGGCATGGGGACCGATACCGGCCTCATCCTGACCGGTGTCGCGCTGCTCCTGATGGCCGGTGGAGCTACCGCGATGGCGACGAGGAGCCGTCGGCGTAGCTGAGTTGTGAGTCTCCGGGGCGGGTATCGTCCCCCCATCCCGCCCCGGAGGCCCGCCTGGTTCGCTCACCACGGATCAGAAGGACCGCCCCCGCGCCTGATGGCGCGGGGGCGGTTCTGTTGACGGGTCGAATCCGGTGGGTCAGGTGTCGAGGTGCGTCATCGAAACGTTGGTCAGGCGCACCTGGGGCATCGTCTCCGCGCCCCGGCGCAACAACTCGGCGACTGCCATCGACGCCACCACATTGGGCGACTGGGCCAACAGGGCGTCGAGATCCGCCCCGGGCGTCTGCTCCCCCTGGTAGCCGATGTCCTCGCCGCGCATCGTGGCGGCGTCCACGCGGTCAGCCAGGTGTTGCCTACCGATCGCCTTCGCGCCCTCCGGGTCCACCACGTCGATGGTGAAGTCGAGCCGCATGTGGTGCTTCGTCATGGCGTCCCTCCGGTGCCCGGCTCAGCCGAGCGCGCCGGCCGGCGCCGAGCGTGCGTTGAGGACGCAGCGGCTGGCGGCGTCGGGGATCTCGGTCTCAAGCGTGAAGTCGAGGGTCTCCCCGGCAGGAACAGCCTCTTCCTGGAACACCTTGACCGACAGCGAGCTGCCGCTGCCATCCTTGCCGAGCCAGATGACGGCCACGACGAGGTCGCGGGCTTCGTCGGCGGTGTTGGTGACGGTACCGGAGGCCTTCACGGGGCCGGCCTCGAGGCCGCATTCCTCAAGCTTGACGTCGGAGGCGATGCCCGCCTCCTCGGCGCCGAGTGCTGGGATCTCCTCGCGCTCACCGTGCGCAATGGGCGAGGGTTCCACCGCGGGGGTGGAGCTCTCCATGGGTTCTGCCGACGGCGACTGGCTGTCTGCGGTGACCGCCGTCGTGCTGGTCGTCGTCGAATCGGGCGTCGGGCCCTCTTCTGCGGCGCCGGTGCAGCCGGTGAGGATCACACCGGAAAGTGCCACGGCAGCGAGTGTTCTGCGGAAATCCATGTCAGTAGCCCCATCTCATCTTGGTTCCGTTTCGGAATCAGACTACTGCACCTTGTACCCTCGCCGTCGTGGAGAGAACGGTGGCCGTACGGTGAGCATGGTGGCAGGGTTGCGCCGCCTGTTCGCGGACACCAGACCCTTGCGGACACCGGATTTCCGGCGGTTGTGGACGGCGAATATCGTGACCGTCATCGGCGCCCAGCTCACCGTCGTGGCGGTCCCCGCGCAGATCTACTCGATCACCGGATCCTCCGGCATGGTGGGGCTCACGGGCTTGTTCGGGCTCGTGCCGCTGGTGGTGTTCGGGCTCTGGGGTGGTGCCCTGGCGGATCACCTGGACCGGCGGCTCCTTCTGGAGGTCACCACGCTGGGCATGGTCGTCACCTCGGCGCTGTTCTGGCTCCAGGCCTTCCTCGGCATGGGCAACGTCTGGTTGCTGCTGGTGCTGTTCGCCGTGCAACAGGCGTTCTTCGCGATCAACCAGCCCACCCGCACGGCGATCCTCCCGAAGCTCCTGCCCGAGGACCAGCTACCCGCCGCCAACGCGCTCAACATGACGGTGATGTCGGCCGGGGCGATCGCGGGGCCGCTCGTGGGCGGGGCCCTCATCCCGGTGCTGGGTTACTCCTGGCTGTACTTCGCCGACACCCTCACGCTCTTCGCGACGCTCTATGCGGTGTGGAAGTTGCCCCCGCTGCCCGTCGACAACCCCCAGGGCGCCCCCGGGCTGCGCTCCGTCTGGGAGGGCCTGGCCTACCTCACCGGCCACAAGATCTTGTTGCTGAGTTTCCTGGTGGACCTCATCGCGATGGTGTTCGGCATGCCGCGCGCGCTGTTCCCGGAGATCGCGCACGTGGCGTTCGGGGGCCCAACCGAGGGCGGGACGGAGTTCGCGCTGCTGTTCGCCGCCATCCCCGCCGGTGCGGTGCTCGGCGGTGTGTTCGGCGGATGGGTGTCGCGCGTCCAGCGCCAGGGCGCCGCGGTGCTGTGGGCGGTGGCAGTGTGGGGAGTCGCGATGACCGTTGCCGGGTTGGCGGTGGGGCTGGCACCGTGGGCACCGAAGGCGATGCTGGCCTTCATGTTGGGGGCCCTCGTCGTCGGGGGCGCGGCCGACATGGCCTCGGCCGCCTTCCGGCAGACCATCCTCCTCGCGGCCACGGACGACGCCCGCCGCGGGCGGCTCCAGGGTGTCTTCATCGTGGTGGTGGCCGGTGGGCCCCGCATCGCCGACGTGGTGCACGGCGGCGCTGCTGAGGCCGTCGGCCCGGCCTGGGCCACGGGCGGCGGTGGGCTCCTTGTGCTGGTGGGCCTCGCCGTCGCTGCACTGGTGTTCCCGGCCTTCCGGCGCTACCGCGCAGCAGCAACGGCGGGGTGAAGACGCTCATCGTTGGCCGGCTGCTCACGTTCCCTGGGTGCGGGCGGTGTCGTCCTCCGGGTGCCCGGCGAGCCTCTTCTCCAGCCGCTCGCGCCACCGTGGGGGCAGCAGTTCGGAGCGCAGGAGGCGGCGGGCGCCGTCGAGATCCTTCTTGTCGCGGTTCATGACGCGGGCCACCTCGGCGACGGTGGGCTCCGCGGGGCGTTCCAGGAGTTCGACGGCATCGCCGGCGGCCACGATCCCGGGCTCCAAGACCCGGATGTACCACCCGGACCAGCCGGTTTCCTGCACCTGGAGCACGAGGTCCTTGACGCCCCAGCGTTGCGCCAGCTTCCAGCAGGGCGAGCGCGGCTGGCTCACCTGCACGACGGCGCCGCCGAGGCGCCACGTCTCGCCCAGCACGACGGTGGTCTCGTCGGGGCCTGTGCCGCTGAGGTCGCCGAGGGTGACGTTCTCGAAGAAGCCGCCGTCGGGCAGGGTGAGGCCCTGTTCGGCCCAGCGGGGATAGTGGTGGCCGGCGTAGAGGAGCGCGGCCTTCTCCGGGCCGCCGTGCACCGCGGTGTCCGCCTGCTCGTCGCCGTCGAAGCCCAGCGGGCCGAGGTGGACCGAGCCGTCGGCCTGGCGCTTCACGGCGCCGCTGCGCACCTCGCGGCCGTCCCAGACGTGGGTCTGCGCGCGGCCCACCCGCACGGCGTTGACTCGGGCGAGGAACTCCATGCCCTCACGATAGGCGCGCCGTAGCCCTTCGGGTCATGTTGGCTGCAGACGATCGACGCTTCCTGGGCCGCGCCGTCGAACTGGCGGAGGCCGCGCTCGTGCGGGCGCTGCACCGGCGCCGGGTGCGTTCCTGAGTTTTATTCCGCGGGCAGGGGCTTTCCGCCCTCAGCAGACGGGCTAGGAGAGGCGCGGTCCGTCCGCTTAGGCTCCACGTCCATGAGCATCAGCGGATTCCCTGACCCGGTCAACGAGAAGGCGGCGCGCGTCGTCGCCGCCGGTGTCTGTGCGTCGGCCGTGCTGGTGCTCGCCACCGGTTCGCAGTGGCTCGTCCCGTTCATGGCCGTGGGCTTCCTGCTCCGCGTGCTGTCCGGTCCGCGCTTCAGCCCCCTCGGGCTCCTAGCCACGAAGGTGGTCGCGCCGCGGCTGGGTGAGCCGGTGCTGGTGTCTGGGCCGCCGAAGCGCTTCGCGCAGGGCATCGGGCTGGCCGTCACCACCGTCGCCTCCCTGCTCGGCCCCGCGCTCGGATTGGCGCCGGCCGCGTCGGTGCTCATCGGGGTGCTGGTGCTGTTCGCCTTCCTGGAATCCGTCCTCGGATTCTGCGCCGGCTGCTGGCTGTACGGCCAGCTGATCCGGGCCGGCGTGGTGCGCCAGGACAGCTGCACGAGTTGCGCCGACATCTGGGCGCCGCGTCAGGCCTGATCACACGGGCGCCGCCGGGGGAAGCCCCTCGGGCGCGGCCCCGAAAGTCGCCTGGTACCACCGCACATAGGCCTGCACCGCCGTCGGGAGCGTGGCGAAGATGCGGTCGTCGCCCACCCTGTCGATGAAGCCAGTGCGCTCCAGCTGGTCCCGCGTCTCCTGCTTCACGCGCGCCATCGCGAACGAGATGCCCCGGGCCTCGAGGTTCTCGCGGAGGAGCTCGAGGGTGTCGACTGCGGTGAGATCCCATTCGGTGTTGGCCTCCGCGTTGAGCAGGAACCAGTGCACCGGCTGTTCCGCCGTCTCGACCGCGTTCTCCGCGCGGGCGAGGAAATTGTCGGCGTTGGCGAAGAACAGCGGCGAGTCGTAGCGGTAGACCACCAGGCCGGGCACCTGCCGGGCGTCGGGGTAGTCGTCCACGTCGTGCATCCCGGGCAGCTTGGGCACGTAGCCCAGCACGCCGTCGTGGGGACGCGAGATGCGGCGGATGAGGTCGAGGATCGACAACCCGATGGCGATGCCGATGCCGATCAGGATGCCGGTGACCAGCACGGCCGCGATGGTGACCAGCATCAGGATGAGCTCGCTGGTGCGGAAGCGGGCGATGCGACGCATCTCCGCGAGGTCGACGAGCCGCGTGGCGGCGTACATGACCAGCGCGCCCAGCCCCGCCGTCGGGAAGGAGGCGAGCACCGAGCCGGCGAACAGGAGCACCGCCACCACGCTGCCGAGCGCGACGAGCGAGTGGAGTTGGGTGCGCGAGCCGGCGGAGTCGCCGAGGACCGTGCGCGAGTTGCTCGACGAGACGGGGAAGCCCTGGAGGAACCCGGTCAGCACATTGGCGGTGCCGAGGGCGAGGAGTTCCTGGGAGGCGTCGATGCGCTCCCGGCGCTTCACCGCGAAGGCCCGGGCGGTGAGCACGTTGTCGGTGTAGCCCACCACTGCGATGCCCAGGGCGAAGGGGAAGAGCGCCCAGACGGAGAGGTCGCCGAGCGCGGGCACCCGGGGGGCGGGCAGGCCGCTGGGGACCGGGCCGATGGTCTCGAGGCCGAAGCGCTGCAGGTTGAAGAACGCGACGGCGGCCGCGCCGAGGAGCAGCGCGATGAGGGGGCCGGGGGCGGTGGGGAAGAACCTGCGGGCGAGGAACAGCAGCACGAGTAGGACGAGGGCCAGGGCCGCCGTCGGGAGATGGGCCTGCGGCAGTTGAGTGAGGAAGGACCAGGCCTCGTCGACGGGCCGCTCGCCGGAGACGTCCAGCTTCGTGACCTTGCCGAGTTGGCTGAGGATCATCAACACGCCGATGCCGGCCATGTAGCCCACCAGAACCGACAGCGGCCGGGAGAGGAGGTCGGCGAGGAAGCCCAGCCTCAGCAGCCAGCCCGCGAGGCAGACCAGGCCGACCGCGATGGCGAGGATCGCGGCCACGTCCGCGTGCCGTTCAGGGCCCACGGCACCCACGAGGGCGGCGATCCCGGCGGCCGTCATCAACGCCGTCGACGCCTCCGGGCCGATGGACAGCTGACGGGAGGTACCCAGGGCGGCGTAGACCGCCAGCGGGATGAGGATCGCCCAGAGCCCCGCGACGGTGGGAGGCCCACGATGGCTGCATAGGCCATCACCTGGGGGACGAGGTAGGCGGCCACTGTGATGCCGGCGACGAGGTCGCCTCTCAGCCACCGCCGCTCGTAGCGGCGCAGCACCGCGACACCGGGGAGGAACCTCTCCCAGCCACGCCGCGTGTCGCCCATGGCCGGAATCTACCGCTAGGGACGCCAGCCTTCGGGCGGATCCTCGCCGACGACACCGTCGACGGCTTCGCGGAGGAGATCGGCGTGCCCCGTGTGGCGGGAGTACTCCTCGACGAGGTCGTGCAGCATGCGGCGCAGCGTCATCTCCACGCCCCAGACCCGGCCGAGGTGGACGGTCTGGTCGAGGTCGCCGTCGAGGAGGAGGTCCGCTATCTTCTGGCGGGAACGGGCGACGGCGGCGTCGTAGTTGGCGTAGAGCTCCTCGGGGGAGTCATCGGCGGCGGAGGTGAACGGCCAGTTGCGCTCCTCCTCGCTGGACAAGTCCAGCGACGCCCACGGTTCACCCGGGTGGCTGCCGTCGATCGCCCAGGTGAACTTGGTGGCCTCCACCTGGGTGAGGTGCTTGATCAGGCCGCCCAGCGTGAGGATGGAGGCGCCGATCCTGGTGTTGAGGGCCGCGGAATCCAGGCCGTCGACCTTCCACCGGAACGTCCAGCGCATGCGGTCGAGCGAGCCGAGGAGCTGCTCGACATCGGTGCCCGCCAGAGGCGGTTCCCAGGGGGTGAGGTCTTCGTCGGCCATGACAGCAGCCTAAGCCGCACGCGGTGCCGGCGGTAGGCCCTGAGGGGTATCCCCGGGCAGGAAAGGCCTGCCCGGGGACGGTGGTCAGGCGGACATGTTGCTTCCGGATTCCAGCAGGCTCTTGAGGTCCGAGAGCACCCACGGCCAGCCGCCGCCACCCTGAGCGGGGTCGTGCCCGCCGGCGAACTCGGCGCCGGTGCCGGGTGCCGCGCTCAGGTCGTGCGTGAGGACCACCTTGGTGAGGCCGCCCGGGTACTCGGTGAGTTCCCAGGTGAGGCGGGTGGGCTCCATGTCCTGGTGCCAGGTGGGCTGCCAGGTGAGTTCGAGGCGGTTCGGTGCGTCGACGCTGATGACCTCACCCTCGACGGCGACCTCGCCCATGCCCATGGCCTTCATCTCGTCGGTGGAGAGGTTGCGGTAGCGGCCGCCGGCTGTGAGATCCACGTCGACGTCGCCGCCGTAGCCCCATTTGCGCGTGTACTCCGGAGTGGTGATGGCCTCCCAGACGGTGGTCTTCGGGGCCTTGATGTAGATGGTGTAGACCTGCAGGTCGCTCATGATTCGTCCTCTGGTTCGAGTTGGTGCTTGAGGTGGAGGAGGCCCGCGGCGATCTCCGCGCGGCCGCTGTACTTGCCGATCCACCGGTTGTGGATCTGCTGGATGGGCACGGGGTTGAGGAAGTGCAGCTTCTGGCGTCCCCGCCGGACGGGGGTGACGAGATTGGCGGCTTCGAGAACGCGGAGATGCTTGGCGACTCCGAAGCGCGTCATCTCGACGTGCTCGTTGACGACTTCCTCGAGCTCACCGAGCGGGCGGCCGTCCCGCTCGAAGAGGGCGTCAAGGAGGAGCCGGCGGATGGGATCCGCCAACGCCTTGAACACCATGTCGTCTTCCATACCGGAACATTAGGTGACTAGTTGGTCACCTGTCAATGGTCCTCCACGACGAGGCGGGGCGGTTCTAGGCTGGGCGCATGAGGACTATCGGCCAGCTGCTGCTGGACGCCGACGACGCCCCGGTGCCAACGTTCGCGACCACCCGGATCCATGGGCTGACGGCGTGAAACTGCTGATCGCGCGCAACCCGGAGGATTCGAGCCTGCCCTATCTCGTGCTGGTCCCCATCGGCGACGGCATCGTGCTGAGGGTCAAGGACACCTGGCCGCGGGCGTCGAAGATCTACTGCCATCGGCACGGCCTGCCCTGGCCGGAGAACCCAGAGATGGTGGAGGAACTGCCGCTGCGCTCCTGTGTGCAGCGAGGTGCTGCCATCAGCATCGAAGTGGACCGGGCACGGGAGTCGCGCTCACAGTTCGTCATCACGCAGGCGCGCGGGCGGGAGATGATCTTCTGGCAGTCGGCGCGCACAACGAAGGCGGCCAAACCGAACGTCGCCCTCCCGACAGCGCGGGCGTCGGGCCTCGCGGACCTCCAGTTCTACGTCGACACCCGTGAACGTTACGCCTGGAAGTTCACCCAGCAGCAGGTCACCACGGTGAAGGAGGCCTTGCCGGTGGGGGATTACGGCGTGAAGGTCGACGGCACGTGGGCCGCGGTCGTCGAGCGGAAGTCGCTGGAGGACCTGGCCGGCAGCCTGACCAGCGGCAAGTTGCGCTTCAGGCTGGAGGCGCTCGCGGAACTCCCCCGGGCCGTTGTGCTGGTGGAGGACCGCTACTCGTCGATCTTCAAGTTGAACCACGTGCGTCCGGCCCTCGTGGCCGACATGCTGGCGGAGTGCCAGGTGCGGTACCCGCAGGTGCCGATCATCTTCGCCGAGAATCGCGCGCTGGCGCAGGAATGGGCCTACCGTTTCCTCGGCGCGGCCGTCCGCGAAGTGGTGGAGGGTGAGGCGGCCGACGAGCGCTGGGCGTCGCCGGAGTAGCGCATGGAGTCTCCACCAGAGGTGACCGCACCCGGGAGGCGTGGATTGCGCCACTCGCGGTAGCGGGCGACCACCTCGTAGACCATGGTGCGGAGCTTCCATCGCCAGCGCTCGAGGGGCCGGAAGTCGTCGGCCGGGGCGAGCCTCGCGGCCATCGCCGGGTCCTGGCGCAGCAGGAACTGGCGGGCGCGCCAGGCGTGCATGGGGTCCGACACCAGACGGATCACGTCGTGGTGGCCCACCAGGGGTGCGGAGAACTGCAGGTTCTGCCACGTGCTCAGGGCTTCCTCCTCCAGCACGATGAGGCTGCCGGGGATGCCCTGGGACTGTGCGTAGGCCCCCATGGCCGAGGCTTCGCTGGTCCCCGTCTTCGCCGTTGTGCCGGTGAAGACCACCATCGTGATGCGGGGATTCATCGTGCGCACGGCGATGTCGACGCGCCACCGTTGCAGCGGGTGGAGTGAGCCGTCGGGGTGGGTGGGGCAGCCCAGCACGATGAGGGCCTCGGTGGTGTCCGGGCCGGTGCGTGGCCGGCCGTAGTTGCGCGTGCTGGCCCAGCCGTGCGCGATGTCGGGAAGCGCGGCCAGCAGCGTCAGCCCCGTCGCCACCGTGAGCAATTGGATGGGGTCACGGGGCGTTGTGGGTGCTTTCCTCGGCGTGTCGCGCCGTGACCACATCCAATTGCTCACGGCGCGGTCCAGTGGACGGAGCGGCCGTGGGCCTGCGCCCAGCCGAGGGGGGTGCCGTCGAGGGCGATCATGAAGCTCGCGGCCTCGGGCATGGTGCAGAGCGACGCGGGGTCGATGCCCGGCACGACGCGTGGACCCTCCAGCGACACCCAGCGGGCGCCGGAGCCGCGGATGGCGTCGACCACTGCCTGCCGGTCGTCGCGCCGGAGGTAGGCGAGGAATGCGGAGTGGATGATCACCGGCGTGGCCGTGGGCGCCTGTTGGCGGAGGCTGTCGAGGGCGGCCGAGATCACGGTGGCAGGATCCTGCGTCAGGTCCGCCTGCGAGACCGGCGGCCGGACCTCGGCGGCTATCGACAGTGCGGCCCCCAGCCGCTCCTCACGGTCCTCCTCGCCTGGCCAGACGAGGGCGCGGAGCCAGCGGCGGGTGTCGGGGTTGGTGGGGTCGAGCGGGTTGAGGTCGATGCCCTGGCGGGCCTGGACGGTGAGGGTGGCGGAGTCGCCTGGTGGGGTGCCGGTGACGCGGCACGGGAACTCCGGCGCGCCGGGTTCGGCGGTCGCCGGGCGCGAGGGTGCGCCGTCGTAGGCGTACGCGTAGTGGTCTGGCAGGAGGCAGAGGCCGGCGGACGCGCCGAGCTCCAGTAGCGCGACGGGTTGGGGCAGCGACGCCAGCACCGGAGCGATGACCGCGCACCGGCCCGGCTCGTTCGTCTGGGTGGTGCGGGTGAGGATGACATGTTCCACCTCCGCCCAGCGCTCGTCGAGCCACGCGGCGAAGTGGGGTCCGCGCTCGGTCGGGCCGCCGAGGAAACGGACGGCGGCCAGGAAGCGGTTGGGCTGGCGCGCCTGCCCGGGGAGGTCGTCGAGGCGACGGTGCACCGCCGGGGTGGCGGCGATCCAGCG
The DNA here is from genome assembly GCF_017815535.1 of Tessaracoccus sp. MC1865. NCBI lineage: Bacteria > Bacillati > Actinomycetota > Actinomycetes > Propionibacteriales > Propionibacteriaceae > Tessaracoccus > Tessaracoccus sp. MC1865. Next base: position 193,339 of record NZ_CP072596.1, read on the forward strand.
GCACAGAGCTTCCCACGTGGGGGAGGTGGCGGCCGTCTCGGTGGCGAACCACTCGTAGAGCCGGTCGATCGGCTCGGATTCCAGGAATCGGCTGCCCCTCATGTCGCCCCGCTCAATCCAGCGTCGCCGGGCCGGGGTTCTGCGAGTGGCGGTGCAGCAGGGCGATCTGTTCCGGCAGGATGCGGGAGACCGAGAGCTCGGGCAGCGCGTCGACGGCGAACCAGCCGATCTCGCTGGTCTCGTCGCTGGTGTAGGCCAGGTCGACGGGGGCGAGGGCCTCACAGACGAACATCATCTTGTAGCAGTGGTGGTCCAGCGGCGGCTGGTGTCCCCAGACCTCGCGGTCCAGGACGGCGGCCAGGTGCCCGGCCCGCACGGCGACGCCGGCCTCCTCGAGGACCTCCCGCTCGACGGAACCGCGCGGCGTCTCACCCACGTCGCACCACCCGCCGGGGAGGGTCCAGAGGTCGTCGTCGAGGATCTCGCGGACCAGCAGGACGCGGCCCTCGTCGTCGAACACCGCGCCGCGCACGTCGATCTTCGGCGTGGTGTAGCCGGCCGTCGAGGCCACTTCCCGGTCGAACGGTGGGAGTTCATCCCGCGACACCATCTGTAGGAGGTCGCGGCCGATCTCCGCCACCCGATGGAACCGCCCGATATCGAACTCGTCCGTGCAGTAGGCCAGTGCGCTCTCCGAGATGGCGGTGAGCTCCATAGCGATGCGGTGCAGGTCCTGGGACGCCTTGTTCATGCTTCCGACCGTAGCGGGTTGTGTGTCCGCCTCGGCGTGGGGCTACAGACCAAGGTCGATGGCCTGGCTGGTCATCCTGTCGTGGGCCAGCGAACGATCAGAGATCGGGTTCCTCCTGGGCGATGCGCTCCTCAATGGTGGTCCGGCGCGGCTCGTCGAGGTGCAGCGAGTCGTCGACGGGGACCTCCAGGTTCTCCGGGGTCATCCCGGCGGGGTCTGCGCCGTCGTCGATGAGATCCTGCGTGCCGAGATCCTCGCGGGTGACTTCATGGTGTTCGCGTGCCGCGTCGTCGATCCGCTGCGCGAGCAGTTCGTTGTCCTGATCGGGGTCTACGAAGTTCTCTGGGGCCATGTCATCAGTGCTCATGCTCCACCCTGACAAGGGGCGTTGACTGGTCGCATCCCCCTTGGGGGTAGAGGTCGACCGGCGGGCTGGCCCCAGTGGCGAAATATCGAGGGAGATTCCTGCCACATCGACCGCATGTCGCGGGATGTGGCAGTAATCTCCCTCCAGTTTTCAGGCAGCTACCAGCTCGTCGATCTGGTTGACCGCCTGAGTGGCGCCCTCCTCCATGCCCATGTCCAGCACGGTCTGCAGATCCTCGGCCGACTGGTAGACGGTGGTGGCCACCAGCCGCGACCCGCCCTCGGTGGACTCGAAGCGGAAGGTGTTCTCGCCCACCGGGAGGTTCTCCTGCGGGGTGAAATCCTCCTTGGCGAAGCCGTCAAGGAAGCGGAAGCTCTGGCCGTCGTTGACTTCCTTGATGTCCCAGTAGCCGTGGAAACGCTCTCCCTCTGGGCTGGTCATGTAGTAGTTCATGCGGCCGCCGGGCGTGAGGCTGTGATCGACGAACGTGGCCGGGTATCCGGGCGGGCCCAGACTCGCTCGAGCTGGCGAGGATCTGCGTAGATCTGCCAGAGTCGTTCGACGGGTGCGGCGAACTCGGCGGTGAGCGTCAGGCTGTGTTCGTCGAGATTACGGGAAACATCGGTGACAGGCATGGTGTCCTCCTCTGGGACGGTCAGTGGGTGCCTGGGGATTCACGCAGGAGTTCGTCGATCCGCGCCACGCGTCCGCGCCAGATGTCCTCCAGCTCGTCGAGCATGGAGGCGACTGATCTCACTGCCTCGAAGTCGCCGCTTGCGAGGGCCTCGCGCCCTTGGCGGCGCTTGGTGATGAGGCCCGCGCGTTCGAGCACGGCGACGTGTTTCTGGACGGCGGCGAAGCTCATGTCGTACTTCGCTGCCAGGACCGAGACGGAGTGCTCACCGGCGAGGACGCGGCGCAGGATGTCGCGCCGGGTCCGATCCGAGAGCGCGTGGAACAGTGCATCTGCGCGATCCTCGTCCGTCTCAGCCATGACACCAATCTACAACCATTTGGTTGTATGTCAAGGGCGAAATGGACGGGGACTGATTTCGGTGCCGCTGCATCCGGACCCTCAGCAGGTGACAGGCTGGGCCCATGGAGAGTCGCCACCTCAGCCGCGTCATCAAGGCTTCACCGGAGAGCGTCTACGAGTTCGCCTCAGACCTGGACAAGCTGCCGCTCTGGGCGGCGGGTCTGGCCGAGGCGGAGGTCGAGCGGCACGCAGGCACCGTCGTCGTCGATTCACCCATGGGCCGCGTCGAGGTGCAGTTCGTCGCCAGGAACGAGTACGGCGTGCTGGACCACGACGTGACACTGCCGTCAGGGGAGGTGGTCCACAACCCGCTGAGGGTGCTGGCCCACCCGGACGGGGCGGAGGTCGTCTTCACCGTGCGGCAACTGGATCTCAGCGTCGAGGAGTTCGAGCGCGACTGCCAGATGGTGGGCGATGACCTCACTAGGCTCAAGGAGATCGTCGAGGGCCCCGCGGCTCGTCGGGGCTAGGGTTCACGGCTGATCGGCGACCTTCTCGAGGGCGAAGAAGAGGACGGCGCAAATATCTGCATATCCGGATGTGTGAATATGATGTGTCCGTGAAACGTCACGACATCGCCTTCCCCCCGGCCGCCAACCAACTCGACGTCGCCGCGGGACTCTTCCGCGCGATGGCGGACCCGACGCGGCTGCTGCTGATGGTGGCGCTCCTCCGGGCTGAGTTGAGTGTGGGCGAACTGGTGGAGATGTGCGGTCGACCCCAGAGCACGGTGAGCCGGCAGCTGGCGGTGCTTCGACAGGCCGGCCTCCTGACGGCGCGCCGGGACGGCGCCCACGTCCACTACCGCCTCACCAATATCCACGTCGCGGACATGCTGACCCAGGCGCTGGGCCACGCCGAGCACCTCGCCGGCAACCTTCCGCACGACCACGCGAGTGAGTGAGGCATGAGCTCCAGCATGGTGACGGTGCTCCGCAATCCGCGGTTCGCGAGGTTCTACGGGGCGCAGTCGGTGAGTCAGCTGGGCGACGCCATCCTGTGGGTGGCTCTGGCCCTGGTCGCGGTGGAACTCGAGGGTTCGGCGCAGGCGCCGGTGGTGGTGGCCATCGCGTTGACCCTGCGCGTGGCGGCCTTCGTCGCGCTCGGCCCGGTGGCTGGAGTGGTCGCCGACCGCGTCGACCGACGACTCCTGCTGGCCGGCTGCCACGCGGGCCGGATGGTGGCGGTCGGCCTCATGTTCTGGGTCACGGCGCCGTGGCAGGTCTACGTCCTGATGGTGGTGGCCAACGGGTTCACCGCCTTCTTCACGCCGGCGAACCAGGCGACGGTGCCTCTCGTCGCCGGACCCCTGCATGCGCGTGCGGCCTTCGCCCTCTCGGCGGCGACCACAGAGGTGTTCGGCATCGTCGGCCCGGGACTCGGCGGCCTGGCGGCGCTGGGCCTGGGTGGGCGCTCGCTGTTCCTCGTGATCGGTGGCCTCTTCGGGCTCGCGGCCCTCCTCGTCCTCACGTTGGGGCCGATCAGGGTCAAGGACCACGAGGTGTCAACAACCACGTGGACCGATGTGCGCGACGGCACCTCCCGGCTGTGGCGCGACGGGCACATCCGGTTCGCGCTGCTCGCGGAGCTGGTCGCGGCGATCTCCGGTGCCCTCGTTCTGACCGTCACGGTCGCCCGCGTCCAGGACGGTCTGGGGCTCACCGACGCGCACTTCGGATGGGTCATGGCGGCCTACGGGCTTGGAGCGACGCTTGCCTCGCTGGCCGTCGCGCACCTCGTCAGGGTTTCGCTGGTGCGCTGGATCGCCGTCGGCGCCGTGCTGACCTCCGTCGCGGTGCTGCCCGCCGACCTGACGCCCTACGCGGGGCTGGTCGCGCTCTGGGCGTTGGCCGGCGTCGGCCAGAACTGGGTGAACCTGCCCACCGAGACCCTCATCGCCGAGCGCACGCCGGCGTCGGCCCAGGGGCGGGTCTATGGCGCCCACTTCGCCTGGAGCCACCTGTGGTGGGGGCTCACCTACCCCCTCGCGGGAGCGCTGGCCGCCCTGTTCGTCGGCCGCACCTTCCTCGCCGGTGGTCTGATCGCGGTGGCCGTTGCCGCGGTTGTCCTGCTGGCTCACCGGCGCATCCTGCGGCGAGACTCCTGACGCATCCCGACCCCGCGGTGGAGGTGGCTAGCGTCCTCGTGGCGCTGCTGGAAAAGTGACCGGTTAAGGTGTCGGCATGTCTCGCGTCGTGTTCATGTGTGGGCCCGCCGGGTCCGGTAAGTCCACCGTCGCGCGTGAGCTCGAGGCCGACGGCATGGCGCGGCTCTCGTTCGACCAGGAAGCCTGGGACCGCGGGCTGCGAACGATGCCGCTGCCGCCGGACGACCACGCCGACATCGACGCCCATCTCCGACGGCGACTCCTGCAGCTCGTCGCCCACGGGCGCGACGTCGTGTTGGACTTCTCGTTCTGGTCCAGGGACATGCGCGACGACTGGCGGCGACTGCTGGCTCCCCACGGGGTCGTGCCGGAGGTCGTCTACCTGGCTACGGACCGGCAGACCTGCCTCGACCGCATCCGGGCGAGGGCACTGGCCCACGGCGACGATTTCGCGTTGGCACCTGAGGTCGCGGCGCAGTATTTCGATCACTTCCAACCGCCGACCGCAGACGAAGGTCCGTTGACCATCCGACGCTGAGCGGGTGCGGCTAGGGCTGTGCCGGGGCGGTTTCCTCGTGGGTGGTGACCCAGAAACGGCCCGCGACGACCAGGCCCAGCACCAACAGCGCCGAGGTCAGCAGGAACGGCCAGTCGCGGTCCATGCTCGACAGCCAACCGCTGATCCAGCCGAACGGTGCGGTGACCAGCATCACGGCGGTGCGCTGGATCGCCATCACGCGGGAGCGTTCGTGCCGGTCGACGTGCAGCGCGACCAGCGACTCCGCCAGCATGAACAGGATCCCGGCGCCGAACGCGTCGAGCAGCAGGCACACGGCCAGCAGCGCATACGTGGATGCGACGGCCGCCCCGTCCGGGGAGGGGATGCCCACGAGCAGGAACTGGCCAGCGAGGTACACCACGAAGCCGATGAGGGTGGGCGACCTGAGGTGCTTGGCGTGCGTGAGCCGCGGGATGATCGTGAAGAAGAACAGCACCGACAGCAGCGAGCGGACCATCGGGAAGAAGGGCAGCAGCGCGTCGGGGACGCCCAGTTCCTTGTTGATGACCACCTGCCAGAACGTGCCGTTGACCAGCGTGACCGCACCCACGATGGCCGCCACGCACAACGAGAAGATGGTGCCCTTGGAGCGCAGGATCAGGCCGAGCACGCCGCGGTATTCGGAGAGCAGCTTCCACATGCTGACGCCCTGGGTCTGCTGCATGCGGACGCGGCCCGTCGCGGTCTCCGTCGTGTAGCGGTAGAGGAGCCAGACCTTGAGCGCCATGATCACGAACGCGTTGAGGTAGAGGATCCGCACGGCGTGTTCCATGCCCAGGTTCGCCACGAGGAGGGCGGCGATGGGCGCGAAGAGCGCGGAGAACTCGGCGGCGACCTTGACGAGCGAATAGACCTTGGGGATTTCGGCGCGGTCCACGTCCTCGACGAGCAGGCAGTCCCACGAGTTCTGGGTGACCTGCCAGGCGCCGTTGATGATGGAGGCGATCAGGAACCACCAGAAGTTCTGCGCGAGCGCCCACACCAGGCAGGGGATCACCCAGGCGATGATGTCGAAGACGGCGGTGGTCATGCGTCGGCCCAGCTTGTCGGTGATGACGCCGCTGAGGAGGCCGAACACCACCTGGGAGAGCATCGAGATGGTGGCGAGCAGGCCGATCTGCGCGTCGTGCACGCCCAGCGCCAGCATGTACACCGACGCGTAGGGCAGCACCAGCATCATCGACAGGCCCCACATGGGCTCGGTGTACACCGAGGCGCGGCCGTTGCCGCGGAGCCCGAGGAGGGTCGCGATCAGGGGGTTGCGGGGGCGGCGATGCACCGCCCAAGTCAACTCCAGCGTCGGGGGAATGTCCAACCTTGGGCCCGGCGTCGTGCCGCCGCTCGCTCGGGCCCGGCGGCGCCCCGTGCGATCAGTCGGCGCGGAGCGCGTAGAGCACTTCGAAGCGCTCCAGCACCACCGGCATGTCCGGCGTGAACGGGTGGCTGCCGTCGTCTGCCGCCCGGGCGAGGTCCTCGTGGGTCTGGCGCCAGCTGGCCAACGGCGCCTCGTCGGGCAGCAGCCCCTCGTCGACCTGGTCGAACGGCAGCACCTGTACGTCGGTGGTCATGATGAGCGCGCGGGGCTGCTCGCTGCCGTCCAGGATGATGCTGAGGTCGCCCTTCCCCGGGAGTTGCGCTCCCTCGGCCTCGTACTGCCACAGGAGGCTGGTGTTCGTCGTCTTCGTGCCGACGGCGACCTCGCGGGCCATCCGGTCTGCGGTCTCGGCGTCCTCGCCGAAGGCCCAGGCCGCGGGCGGCACCGTGCCGGAGACCCGTGGGCCGATCCATTCCTGGATGGGGTTGAGTTGGGCCCCCTGGCGCGCCCGTTCCCAGAACTCGTTGACGTCCATGGAGCCAGCGTACGTGGCTGTTCGTCTGGGGGGATCAGTGCGCGACCACCTGGCTGAACGGGTTCTCGCCGCTGGATGGTGGCGGATCTGACACCGTCTGCGGTGTCACTTCTGACACAACGACGATGGCTCGAACGTTGTGCCAGAAATGGTCCGTCTCACATCGACCGCTGAGCGCTGGCTCTGCAACGAGCGGTGCGGTCAGGGCTATCCCTTGAGTGCGCACCATCAGCACATGGCCGTCGTGCAGGATGACGGCTGCCGCGCGGTAGCGGAACCACAGCCCGTCGTCGTCGTAACCGCAGTCACGGATGTCCTCGCTCACGATCGGGACGCTCGGGCTTCGATCGTCAAGAGTAGGGGGTGGCTCTTCCGGCGCAGTGTTGGCCGCGCCCGGTTCGCAGATGCCTGGATCCTGGATGGATGCCAGGAATGGCCGATTTTTCGCGCTCATGCCGAGAGTCGTGCGTTCGGCTCACAGCAACCGCGGGCGCTGAGGTGTACATTTCAGCCAATCTAGCGGCTACCATGAGTGGCATGACTGAGATGACTGTGAGCGACGCTCGGGCCCGCCTTGCCGATGTCGTGGACACGGCCCGCGTGGGACACGACCCGGTGTACCTGACCCGTCGGGGCCAACGGGTGGCGGCGGTCATCGACGCCGACGATCTGGATCGGCTGATTGCGGCCGCGGAAGACCTGGCTGATCTCGAGGCAGCTCGTGTGACGCGTGACGAGATCGCTGATGGTGAGTCGGCGATCCCCTGGGAGCAGGTCAAGGCCGACCTCGGCCTGGCATGAGCTATCGGATCGAGGTCGCGCCCGCTGCGGTTCGACAACTACGCAAGCTGGACAGGGTCGCCCAGCGACGAGTCCAGGCGGCCATCGAACTGCTCGCCAGCGAACCGCGCCCGGGCGGTGCCAAGAAGCTGGTTGGCGGCGACGGTGAGTGGCGTGTCCGGACCGGTGACTACCGGATCGTCTACGAGATCCACGACAACGTGCTGCTCGTCCTCGTCGTTGCCGTCGGCCACCGCCGCGACATCTACGAACGCCGGTAGACAACTCGCTGTCATGCCGCTTCGCGTGCGTCGCGACCCCCTCGATGGTCACTTGCCGAAGTACTCCTGCAACCGGCGGTGTCGATGCCTGAAGAAGGCATCTACCACGCGCTCCAAGAGGGCGGCGAGGCCCGGGATCGGCAGGCGCGGCCGAAAGGTCACGCGGTCGTGCACCCGCGTACCTCCTGCGACCGGCGTCAACGTCCGCTCGTGCTCCCAACACCGCATGCTCAACATCGTGGACCGCTCCAGGAACCGCCGGCCCGACTCGAGCTCGACAATAGTCAGGCGGTCGAAGTCGAAAGGGATGAGGCCGAACAGCCGGAGCCAGGCGCGGCCGACGGGTTGTCCAAGGGGGATGTCCTCGACTGACAGCCCGGCCGCTCCGGGTGGCATGCTCATCGTCATCCAGGGCCGCATCTCGAAGTTGATGCCGTCCGGATTCACGGCTCGATCCCACACATCGGACGCGGCAGCCGGGACGTTGACGTGATTCTCGACAGTCCTCGTCGTCACCCCACACTCCCTTGCTTTCCCGGGCCGTTGCTTCACCTTGCCACACGTCATGACGCGCGCGGCCGTCCGGATCTGCCGCGCTCGGCGTAGCGGAAATGCTCAAGGTGCATTCAGCGGCGCAGAGACGCGACGAGCTAGTACCTCGCCAGGATCTGGCGAACGGGGTGGCGCAGGGCCGCGCTGATGGTGGTGAGTTCGTCGGGGGTGAGCCAGCCGCGGTTAGGGTTCTGCGACGCTAGGCGGAAGCGCGCGAAGCCGGCAGGCCAGTCGTAGTCGAGGTCGTTGAGCGAGGCTGGCTGTCCGCAGCATGTCATCACTGTGTCGAGGTCGGTGAAGTCCTGCTTGAATGCGCGGTCCATCTCTTCCAGCCAGGCGTGGGCCGCGGACAGCGACATCGCTCGTGGACTCCTCGGCCGGGCGCGACGCTGGCTCGGCGACACCTGGGGGTAGGTAGAGGCCCGTCCCCTCCTGCATCCTGCTATCCAGGGAGCGGCTTGTGTGTGCATATCCACAGAAGCCGCGCTCTGGAGAGCAGGCTGCAGACGGCCCCTTGCGCTTGCCCCCGAGTGCGCGTACCTTAACGATTATCGTTGTTATCGACAATCGTTAGGGGCACGTGATGTTCGGTGGAGCTGCAGTTCTGGTGCTGGTGTCGGTGGTCCTGCTCGCGGTGGGGGTGGTGCTCGTCGGTCGCGGGCGGTTGGGCGGAGACACGGCCACCCTCCGGGTGGTCCGCGGGGGGGCGGTGATCTACGGCGTCATCGTTCTCATCCTCACCGCCCTTGCTGTGGGGAGCCAGCTCCTCCTCGACACGGTGGAGGTGGCCCTCCCCACCGAGACGTTCTGGCCGGTGCTCCCTGAGGGAGTCGAGATGTTCCCCGGCGGCGACGCACGCCTAGTGGGCGGCGGCTTCACGGAGGCGTTGGCGTCCGTGACCGGCCTCGGCCTCGCCACCCGGGCGCTGCTCGCCGCCGGGACTCTGGTCCAGGGTCTCACCCAGCTCGCCGTCACCTGGGCGGTGTTCCTCATCGCGCACCGCCTCCTCGCCGGCGAGCCGTTCCGCCCCGTCGTGCGCAAGGCGGTCCTCGTGGCCGCGGCTGCGCTCATCGGCGGCGGCATCCTGTGGCAGGTGCTCTTCGGCATCGGCGACTTCATGGCGGCCAAGGAGGTCCTCGGGTCGGTCGGGTGGGGCTGGGACGAGAGCCTCGGGCTGGAAGATCCCTCAGTGCTCCTGCCCGCGCCGCAACTGCGGCTGACCATCGCGTTCTGGCCGATCTTCAGCGGCCTGGCGCTCGCGGCCGTCGCGGCGGCCTTCCGCTACGGCGAGGAACTCCAGCGCGACACGGCAGGGCTCGTCTGATGGTCCCGGCCGAGCCTGAGGAGGACACGGGCATCCACTGTCGTCTCGACGCGCTCCTCGCAGACCGCGACATGACTCTGACCCGGTTGAGCGAACTGGTGGGGGTGAGTGTGGTCAACCTCAGCGTGCTCAAGAACGACCGCGCCCGGGCCGTCCGCTTCTCCACGCTCCGGGCCATCTGCCGGGTCCTCAACTGCGAGGTGGGCGATCTGCTGGTCCTCGACGAGCCGCGACGCCGAGCTGGTTCCGGCGCCTACTGAACACGAGGGCTCCAACGTGGGGGCCGAAGAGGATTTTGATGACCGAGTTCAGCATCAGCACCATCGATGCGCAGCAGGCGGCGGCGGTACGGCGGAACGTGCCCACGGCGGAGCTCACGACGGCGTTCGACACCGGCTTCTCGCAGGGGATGAGGGCCGTCACCGAGCAGGGCGCCACCGTCACACGATCACCCCACCCGGGGGCAGTCCGGAGACCACGACCAGCATGTTCTATGCGGTGGGGGATCTGGTGACCCTGGCCACACCGAGATCTACGACCGCGTATGTCTATGATCCGCGAATCGACGCGTCGGGCGTCTTGAGATGCAGTCCCCAACATCCGCACATGCCGCGCCTGGTGCTTCAGGCGACCTTGCTTGCGTAGCGCTGGCGGGCGGCCTCTCCGCTGGTGCCGACGAAGGCGCCGATCGCTGACCATGGCAAGCCGGCTTCGCGGGCTGCGCGGATGGCGTCAATCACGTGGCGCTCGGCTTCGGATCGCTCCGCCACCGCTGCTCGGAGCAGGGCGACAGCGCCGGCGTCGAATTCGTCGTCGGGGTTGGGTTCGTAGGACTCGAAGCGCGCCGCCAGCTCGTCGGCGTGCTGCAGGATCTCGTCAACAGTGCGTGGCATGGTCATCACCTCAGGAACTTCTCGCGGGCTTTCATTGCGTGGACGATGGCGTGCACTTGATCGCCATCGACATAGCCGACCTCCAAGAAGATCGCGGACTGGTTGGGACCCACGATCATGGTGAACCCGTCTCCGAGATCCCAGATCCGGACCGGGTTGCGGTAGGCGTGGAGGATCTCATGTTCACCCAGGCCATGCTTGAGTGCGGACGCAGCGATGACTGGATCCTCCATTGATCCAAGGTAACTTGCGAGCATGGGCAGGTCAAGTGCCCGGGAACATCCGGATTTGCCGCGATGCGCGAGGGAAGCCTTCGACTCGACCGGGCTGACCATTTGTGGCCGAATCACATGCGGGTAACTTATCGACAGCTGGGGATAACCTTGTGGATAAGTCTGTGGAGAGGGTGTGGACGGCCGTCCGAATCCGTGGATAGTCTGGCCCGGCGAGGCTGCGCCGCCGGGCCCGACCTTCACTCAACGAGCGAGGCCAGGCGGTTGAGCGCCAAGGCGCCGACGAGGAGGCTGATCGCGCAGGGCCACGTCGTAGAAGCCACCCAGGATCAGCAGGTTCACGATGATGCCCAACAGCCAGGCCGCCACGACGAGCGAGCCGATCTTCGGCCTGAGCGCCACGAGCACGCCGGCGAGGATATCCACAAGGCCCAGGGCGTACATGAACACCCGGGGACTCACCGGGATGATGTCGGTGGCCAGCACCATCAGTACATCCTCTTCTGGCAACAAAGGTCTGTTGGGAGGTGACCGCATCCAGGCGACTCTTGTTTTCGAGTCGCTCTGATGGTCTCCGCTATGCACCGGTAGGTCGTCTCGCGCGCGAGCAGCACGGCGGGGCCGGTGCACCAAAGTTGCCCACTACAGGTTCCGTCCCATGCAGCATCCCAGTTCGGGTACGGGGCATGATTACCCCATGAAGCGCATCGGGTTCCTCTCCTTCGGCCACTGGACACCGCACCCGCAGTCAGCCGCGCAGTCGGCCTCCGACGTGCTGCTCCAGTCCATCGACCTCGCTGTCGCCGTCGAGGAACTGGGCGCCGACGGCGCCTACTTCCGGGTGCATCACTTCGCCAGGCAGCTGTCCTCGCCGTTCCCCATGCTCGCGGCGATCGGCGCGAAGACCAGCCGCATCGAGATCGGCACCGGCGTCATCGACATGCGCTACGAGAACCCGCTCTACATGGCGGAAGATGCCGGCGCCGCAGACCTCATCTCAGGCGGCAGGCTCCAGCTCGGCATCAGCCGCGGATCGCCGGAGCAGGTGCTCGACGGCTACCGCCTCTTCGAGCACATCCCCCGCGAGGGTGAAACCGACGCCGACATGGCCCGCCGGCACACCACGCGCTTCCTGGAGGTACTCTCCGGCGAGGGCTTCGCCGAGCCCAACCCGCGCCCCATGTTCGCCAACCCGCCCGGGCTGCTGCGGATCGAGCCGCACTCGGAAGGGCTCCGTGAGCGCATCTGGTGGGGCGCCGGCTCCCGCGCCACCGCCGAGTGGGCGGCGGAACTCGGCATGAACCTGATGAGTTCGACGCTGGTGACCGAAGCCACCGGCCAGCCATTCGACGAACTCCAGGCCGAGCAGATCCAGGTCTTCCGCGACGCGTGGGCCGAGGCCGGCCACCAGCGCGAGGGGCGCGTTTCGGTCAGCCGCAGCATCTTCCCGCTGGTCACCCAGGAGGACCAGAACTACTTCGCGCTCGAACGGCGTAGCCGAGACCAGATCGGGATGATCGACGGTGGCCGCGCCACCTTCGGCAAGACCTACGCGGCCGAACCCGAGGTGCTGGTGGAGCAGTTGGCGCAGGACGCCGCGATCGCCGCGGCCGACACCGTCCTGCTGGCCGTGCCCAACCAGTTGGGCGTCGACTACTGCGCCCACGTCGTCGGGTCGGTGCTGGACGTGGCCCGGGAGCTGGGCTGGCGCTGAGCATGGGCACGTTCACTTCGCGGACGCCTCGGGTCAGTAGGGTGACCCCGCCCACCTGACTGAGGAGACCCACCGGATGCTGTTGCGCAGCGAGCTCGCCCCACCGCCCCGAACCCTCGTCGAGATCTTCCGCGAGACGGTGGCGCTGTACCCGGACGAGCCCGCACTGGACAACGGCGCGGCATCGCTGACCTATGCCGAGTTCGACGAGGCCGCCAATGCCGTGGCCGACGACCTCGCCGCCCGGGGCGTCGGCATCGGCGACAAAGTGGGCGTGCGCATCGCCTCCGGCACGCTCGATCTGTACATCGCAATCATGGGCATCCTCGTCGCCGGCGCGGCCTATGTGCCGGTCGACGCCGACGACCCTGACGAGCGGGCCCGCACCGTCTTCGACGAGGCGCACGTGGCCGCCGTCCTCAGCGACGGCCTGGTCGTGCGACCCGCCGCCTGGCTGGCCTCCCGCGCAGAAGCACCGTCAGCAGGCGACCCCGGCCTCACCGACGACGCCTGGGTGATCTTCACCTCAGGCTCCACCGGCAAGCCCAAGGGTGTCGCGGTCACCCACCGGAGCGCCGCCGGTTTCGTCGACGCCGAATCCAGGCTGTTCCTCGTCGACGACCCCATCAACGCCGGCGACCGCGTCATGGCCGGACTCTCCGTCGCCTTCGACGCCTCGTGCGAGGAGATGTGGCTGGCCTGGCGCTACGGCGCCTGCCTCGTGCCCGCGCCGCGGTCGCTCGTCAAGAGCGGCATGGACCTCGGGCCGTGGCTCGAGGCCAACCGGCTCACCGTCGTCTCCACCGTTCCGACGCTGCTGTTGCTCTGGCCCGCGGAGGCGCTCGCCGGAGTCCGCCTGCTCATCCTCGGCGGCGAAGCCTGCCCGCCGGAGATCGGGCTGCGCTTCGCCACCCCCACCCGTGAGGTGTGGAACACCTACGGTCCCACCGAGGCGACAGTGGTGGCGTGCGCCGCACAAGTCCTCCCCAACGAGCCGGTCCGCATCGGCCTCCCCCTCGACGGTTGGGATCTGGCCGTCGTCGACCCCGACGGGCACCAGGTGGAGGAGGGGGCGCTGGGCGAGCTCATCATCGGCGGCAGCGGCCTGGCCCGCTACCTCGACCCGGCCAAGGACGCGGAGAAGTATGCGCCCATGCCCACGCTCGGCTGGGACCGCGCCTACCGCAGCGGCGACCTCGTCCGCTTCGACCCCGCAGGCCTCCTCTTCCAGGGCCGGGCCGACGACCAGGTGAAGGTCGGCGGCCGTCGCATCGAGCTGGGCGAGATCGACTCGGCCCTCCTGGACCTGCCGGATGTCACGGCCGCGGCCTCGGCGGTCCGCAAGACGGACTCGGGGAACACGCTGCTCGTCGGCTACGTCACGGTCACCCCCGCCTTCACGCTCAGCGACGCGATGGAACAGCTACGCGCCGGCCTGCCCGCCGCCATGGTGCCGCGGCTCGCCGTCGTCGACGACCTGCCGACGCGGACCTCGGGCAAGATCGACCGCGACGCGCTCCCGTGGCCCCTGCCCAGCTCGCCCGACGACCAACTCGCCCTCGCCGGCACCCAGGCCTGGCTGCGCGACCTCTGGCAGGACGTGCTCGGGGCGGCTGTCGCCTCCGTCGACGACGACTTCTTCACCTTGGGCGGTGGCAGCCTCACCGCGGCCCAGATGGTGGCACGGGTCCGCGAGCGGCAGCCCGAGGTGACGGTGGCTGACATCTACGACCACCCCACGCTGGCAGGCCTCGCCGCCTACGTCGACGCGATGGAGGCCCCGCGCTCCCGGCTCAACGCCAACGTGCGCCCCGTCCCGCGCAAGACCCAGATGGGGCAGATCATCGCGCTGCTGCCGCTGCGGACGCTCGCCGGGCTGCGCTGGCTGACCTATGTCGCTCTGGGGGCCAACATCGGCGCGCTCCTCGGGCTGGACTGGGTGCCCACCGCCCCCTGGCTTCTGGTGCTGCTCGGCTGGCTGCTGTTCATCTTCGCGCCGGGGCGGATGCTGCTGGCCGCGGGAGTGGTGCGGGTGGTGCTCGCCGGCATCGGCCCGGGTGCCTACCCCCGCGGCGGCAAGACCCACCTGCGCCTGTGGCTCGCGGAGCGCATCGCGGACGAGTTGGGCGCCGCCAGCGTGGCCGGAGCGCCGCTGATGAAGTGGTACGCCCGCCTGCTGGGCGCCGACATCGGCCGCGACGTGGACCTGCACACCGTCCCGCCCGTCACCGGCATGCTCACGCTCGGCAACGGCTGCTCGTTGGAGCCGGAAGTGGACCTCACCGGCCACTGGCTCGACGGCGACACCCTCCACCTCGGCCCCGTCGTCGTCGAGGCCAGGGCCGTGGTGCGCGCCCGCAGCACCCTGGTGGCCGGCGCCGTGGTCGGCCGGGGCGCGGAGGTCGCGCCCGGCTCCACCGTCACCGGGCACGTCCCCGACGGCGAGTTCTGGTCCGGCGCGCCGGCCCAACACGTCGGCGCCAACCGAGGCCCCTGGGACGAGAAGCTGCCCTCGCGCAGACCTGCATGGCAGGCGGCGTACGCGGCCATGAGCCACGTTATCTCCCTCATCCCCGTGCACGGTGTGCTCGTCGGGTTGGCCGTGGTGTGGCCCGCGCTTTCGGGGGCCCAATCCCTGGCCCAGGCGCTGGGCCGGGCCCTCGCCTGGCTGCCGCTGTCCGTGACCGCAGGCCTCGCCGTGGTGGCGCTGGTCATCCTGGGCCTCGTGCGCCTCCTGGGTCGCGGCCAGCGCCCCGGCCACTTCCCCACCGAGAGCGGGCCGGCCTGGCGCGCCTGGGCCATCTTCCGCATCCTCGACGAAGCCCGCACCTGGCTGTTCGGTCTCTATGCCTCCACCTGGACCCCTGCCTGGCTGCGCGCGCTCGGCGCGAAGATCGGGCCGGGCGTCGAGGCGTCCACCGTGCTGCTGCAGCCCAGGCTGACCACCGTCGCCGAGGGCGCCTTCCTCGCCGACGACACCCTGCTCGGCTGCTACGAGCTGGGCGGCGGCTGGCTCCGCATCGACAACGTGAAGATCGGCCGCCGGGCCTTCCTCGGCAACTCCGGCATGGCCGCGCCGGGCCGCCGGGTACCCAAGGGGTCGCTGGTGGCTGTGTTGTCCGCCGCGCCACGGCGACAACTGGCCAAGCGCGGCACCTCCTACATCGGCAGCCCACCGTCGAAGCTGCGCCGCGACACCGGCGCCGGTGACGAGAGCCGCACCTTCGAGCCGCCCACCGCGGTGAAGGTTCAGCGCGCGTTGGTGGAACTGTGCCGGCTCACTGCCTCCTGGTTCGACGCCGGGTTGAGGCTCCTTGCCGTTGCCGCCCTGCTCACGTTGGCGTCGACGCACTGGCTGCTGGCCGTTGCCCTGTCGGGTGTCGTGCTGGCGGCCACCGGTGTCGTCGGTGTGGCCATCGCCACCGGTGTGAAGTGGGCGCTCGTCGGTAAGGTCACCAAGGCCGAGCACCCACTGTGGAGCTCGTTCGTGTGGCGCAATGAACTCGCCGACGCCTTCGTCGAGCAGATCGCCGCCCCGTGGTTCGCGCGCGTGGTCACGGGTACCCCGCTGCTCGGTCTGTGGTTCCGGGCCATGGGCGCCCGGATCGGGTCCGGTGTCTGGTGCGAGACCTACTGGCTGCCGGAGCCGGATCTCATCGAGCTCCGCGACGGGGTCAGCGTCAACCGTGGCTGCGTGGTGCAGACCCACCTGTTCCACGACCGGGTGCTGAGCCTGGATCTCGTCACGATGCGGGCCGGATCCACCCTGGGTCCCAACGGGGTGATCCTGCCGGCGGCCGTGATCGGGCGGTTCGCGACGATCGGGCCCGGCTCCCTGGTGATGCGCGGCGAGTCCGTCCCCGACGGCACGCGGTGGATCGGCAACCCGATCGCGCCGTGGATCGAGGACGAGGACGTGCCGGTCGCCGCGTCGAGCGTGACAGGATAGGCCCCGATGAAACCCGCCGATTACGCATTCGGGCACGGGGATGAGCGTTTCGACGTCACCCACTACAGCCTGGACCTCGCCTGCAACGTGACCACCAACCGCCTCACGGCGAAGGCCGAACTGACGTGTGTGGCGCTGGCCGACCTCACGGACGTGCAGCTCGATCTCCACTCGCTCAAGGCCGACAAGGTGCTGGTCGACGGTGCCGCCCCGGCCAAGGTGACGCACAAGGGCGCGCGGCTGACGGTGAAGCTGGCCAAGCCCGTGAAGGCGGGGAGCCCGTTCGCCGTCTCGGTTAAGTACTCGGGCAAACCCAAGCCGGTGCCCGGCCTGTTCGGCGGCGCGGGCTGGGAGGAACTGACCGACGGCATCCTGGTGTCGTCGCAGCCGTACGGGGCGCCGTCGTGGTTCCCGTGCAACGATCGGCCGACGAACAAGGCCAGCTACCGGGTGGCCGTGAAGTACGCCGGGTCGTACTGGGCCTCCGGTAACGGCACCGTGGTCGAGCACGTCGCGCGCGGCGGTCAGCACCAGTGGGTCTTCCACCAGCCGGAGCCGATGCCCACCTACCTCGCGGCGCTGCACATCGGCGTCGGGGTGTCGCGGCCCGTCGCGTCCGGGGCGAGCGTGCCCGTGGAGATCGTGCATCCGCCCCTCGTCAACGTGGGCGTGGGCAGCGCCTTCGAGCGGCAGGGCGAGATGGTCACGGTGTTCGAGGAGATGTTCGGTCCCTATCCGTTCGGCGGGTACCGGGCCGTGGTCACCGAGGACGCGCTCGAGATCCCCCTCGAGGCGCAGGGCATGAGCATCTTCGGCGCCAATCACGCGGCTGCCGGCTGGGCCAATGAGCGGCTCGTCGCCCACGAGTTGGCGCACCAGTGGTTCGGCAACAGCGTCACCGTCGGCAACTGGAGCGACATCTGGCTGCACGAGGGTTTCGCCTGCTACGCCGAATGGCTGTGGTCCGAGGCCTCCGGCGGGCGGCACGCGGCGTCGCACGCCCAGGAGCACTGGCGGCGGTTGGCGGCCCTGGCGGTGCCCGGCCCGCTCGTGGACCCGGGGCCGGCGCGCATGTTCGACGACTGGATCTACAAGCGCGGCGCCCTCACCCTGCACGCCCTCCGGACGGAGATGGGGGAGGAGCGGTTCTTCACCGTGTTGAGGCAGTGGAACGTGCGACACCGGTTCGGCGTCGTGTCGACGGACGATTTCATCGCCCTGGCGGAAGAGGTGGCCCAGCAGAAGCTGACCGCGCTCTTCGACGCCTGGCTGTTCAGCAAGAAGTTGCCGGCCCCGCAATGACGGCCAGCGCAGCCTGGTAGCCCTCGACCGGCAGGTCGGTCAGGGTCACGGGCGGCCGTCCAGGGGCGACGGCTGCCTGACCCAGATCCTGGACGGCGGACGGCTCCACGCGGAGCCCGCAGCCCCAGGCCTTGAGCGCGGCTTCCTTCCGCACCCAGGCAGCCGTGCGGGCCGCGGCATCCGGGTAGGGGGCTTCGATGCGGTGGCGCAGCACGCGGTCCAACGCCGGGTCCGCGGCCGCGTCAGCTACCTCGATGTCCACCCCGAGCGCAGCGGCGCGGCCGAAGGCGACGAGTACCACACCGTCGGCCCTGGAGAGGCTGACGGCGAGCGGAAGGGTGTCGCCGTGAAGGGTCAGGGTGGGAACGCCGTGGGCGGTACTCCCGCACTGCTGGCACCGGTGGCTCACGCGAAGATCGGCCGGATCGAGGCGACGGGCCTCCGCCACCGCCTTGATGAGCAGGTCGTGGGCATCGCCATCCCCGTGAGCGACCCGGATGGTGGTCTCGCCGACGGTCAGGGACATGCGCGCAGCCTACGGGAGCCGATTCATCACTGGCTGCATGGAAACCGTGGGCCTGTGGCGTATAGATGGACATGGAGGCAGTGATGACCCGGTTCGAGTCCGCGACGGCGGGATTCGATCAGTACGTCGAGCAACGTGCTGGCGAGCTCTACTGGTCTGCCTGGCTGCTGACCGGTGACCACCAGCACGCCGAGGACCTCGTGCAGACTGCGCTGTCGAAGACCTACCAGCGCTATGCCACCTTCGATAGCAACCGCCACTTCGAGAGCTACGTCCGCACCACCATGTACCGCACGTTCGTGTCATGGTGGCGACGGCGGAGTTGGCGCTCCGAACTGCCCACCGAGGAGGCTCCCGAACGGGGTGCGCCCGACGAGATCGCCGACCCGGATCTGCATCGCGCCCTGGCGAACCTCCCGCGCCTCCAACGAACGGTGCTCGTGCTGCGCTACTTCGACGACCTGCCCATCCGTCAGGTGGCCGAAGTGCTGCGTCTCCCCGAGGGCACCGTCACCTCCCACGCCTCGCGCGGCCTCGCCGCCCTGCGCCGGTCGCCGCACCTGAAGGACTGAGACATGAACGAGAACGAACTCTCCGACGCGATGCGCCGCTCGCTACCGCCCCGCCCCAACGCGAAGGGATGGGCCGACGGCGCCCGCCGCAAGGCGCGCACCCGCCGCGTCGCCGTCGCAGCGGCGGCGGTGGTGGCCGTGACGGCTCTCGCCGTCCCGCTGGTGACGCAGCTGTCGGGCGACCCCCGCGACATCGTCGCCTCGCCCGCCCCCACCACCGCGCCGCCCGAGCCCGCCGCGCCATGGATCCCGGAGGCCTGTGGAATGACCGGCGCCGAACCGCTCGTCGACGGCGACCTCCCGGCCGACGCGGCCCGCCTCTGGCTGTGCGGCGCCCCCGCGAGCGACAGCTACCCGATCGCCTTCGTCGGCGCCAGTGAACCCCTCGAGGGTGAGCGCGTGGCCGAGGCGCTGGACAGCTTCAACGCCCTGGCGCGCTCCGAGGGTGTCCTCGACTGCATGGGCGGCTTCCATCTGCCGTTCACCGCGGTGGCCGAGTATCCCGACGGCACCCTCAGGGGTGTGCGCATGGGTGGCTGCGGCGAACTGGTGGACGCCGTCGACTACACGGGCGGGTTCCGCGAGGGTGGCGACGCGTACCTCGCTACGCTCGAGAAGCTCTGGGCCGCCCAGCGCGACGACAAGGCCACAACGTGGGACGGCATCGACGTCTCGTGCACCGGGACGACCCAGTCGCTGTGGTCCGAGGTGGACCCGGCACGCCTGACCCGCGCGTTGGCCTGCGTCGACGGCAAGCCGGTGGAGCTGCCCGCAGACATCACCGACGACATGCTCGCCTCCGTCGCGACTGACTTAACCTCCGACGGTCGGCAGCCGCTGATCTTCGGCGCCCCGGAGTTCGTGCTGCTGACCGCCGCCGGCGACCCCGTCGCCCTCCTCCGGTGGGGCGACGGGTTGGCGTGGCACCACGACTCCGCCTACCGCACCTGGACCATGCCGGAAGCGCTGCGCCAGCGCATCGACGACTTCCTCGCCCAGCTGCCGGCGCCAACCGCCCAGCCCACCGTCGACCCCACCTCCGCGCCCCTCCCCGAGGAGCCCCTGGAGGGTTTACTACCGCAGGTGTGCGCCGACGTCGTGGGCGGCGTCCTGTCGCCCGACACGCTCGCACCCACCGACATCCTGCCCGGCGGCGTGCAGCGGGCCTGGTTCTGCGGCGACCCCCGGGGCTTCGGCGGCGTTGGCCCCGTCGAGCCGCTGACGACGCAGCCCGACCGGATCGTTGAGGCGATCAACGGGCTGCCGGTCTCGACTGCCGACGCCTGCACAGAGGTGGGCGGCCCCACGTACCACGTGGTGCTCGACTACGCCGACGGCGAGCGTCGCGTCATCGCCATGGAGACCGTCAACTGCCAGTTCGTGGCGGGCACCCGCGAGGGTGGGGGCCAACTGGTCGACGACGTCCTGACCCTGTGGCAGGCGCAGCGCGAGGCCACGCCGCAGCCCTTCACCGACGAGGTGGCCCTCTGCTCGCCCTACGACGAGAACGGCTACGCGCCGCGGCTGGATTCGGTGCTGCCCGTGCAGCGGGCCGAGCTGACCAGGGGCGTGGCGTGCGGCCTCCCCGAGGGCACAGAGGGCTTGGACGTGGCGCCCCGCGAGGTGGCGTTGCCGCCCGAGCTGGTGTTGGCCATGGGGCAGAGCCAACTGGCACCGCTCGACCCGCTCCAGCCCAGCCACGCGGGCTGGCCCACGGGGCTCCCGGTGCTCATCATGCTGAACCAGTTCGGTGACCCGCTCAGCGGCAACGTGGGGCCGAACGCCGCAGCGGTGACGTTCATCAATGAGGTCACCGGCGAGCAGGGCGTCTGGACGCCGACCGAGGCGGAGCGCGCCCAGCTCCTCGAGGTTCTCGCCACCATGCGCACCGACGGCTGACCCGCGTCGCCCGCCTGCTAACCCCCCAGCAGGCGGGCGACACCCGCCGCGACGGCGCCGACGACCACCACCACCAGGTACGGGGCCTTCAGCCGCAGCGCGACGGCGGCCGCCAGTAGGGCCACGACCCGCGCGTCGAGCCGCACCTCCTGGCCCGTGACGAACGTGTTCGCGGCCACCAGGCTGGCCAACAGCCCGACGGTGACGCCGTGGCTGAGCGGCAGCACCCACGGGTTCTCCAACCACCGCTCGGGCACGAGGTAGCCCACGAACTTCGTGCCGAACGCGATCAGGCAGGCCACCAGAATCCAGATCCACAGGCTCATTGCGCGTTGACCCTCCTGGTCTGCAGCACCGTCACCACGATGGCCACCACTGCGGCGAGGATGATCGGAATACCCCCGGGAACCACGGGTGCCACCGTGACGGTCACCACGGCGGCCAGCACCGCGATCACGATGGGGTCGCGGCCCTTCAGCCGGGGCCACAGGAGGCCGAGGAACGCGGCGACGGCGGCTCCGTCGAGGCCCCACACCTTGGGGTCGCCCAAGGCGTTACCTGCCAGCGCGCCCAGGAGCGTGAAGAGGTTCCACAGCACGAACACCCCGAGGCCCGCGGCCCAGAAGCCGCGCCGCTCCTCGTCGCTGTCCTCGGTGCCCGACGCCACCGCGATGGACTCGTCGATGGTCACCTGGGCCGCGGCAACCTTCCGCCAGCCGTGCGGGCGCAGCATCGCATTGGCCGTCACGCCGTAGACCGCGTTGCGGACCCCCACCAGCGACGCCGCGGTGGTGGCCGCGCCGAGCGAGCCGCCGCCGCCGAGCACCCCGATGAAGGCGAACTGGGAGCCACCGGTGAACATCAGCAGGCTCAGCGCGCAGGCCTGCCACACCGACAGGCCGGCGACCACCGCCAGGGCGCCGAAGGAGATGCCGTACAGCCCGGTGGCCAGCCCAACGGACAGCCCGCGCTTCTGCGCGGGAGTCAGGGCCTTCACTCGTACTGCTCGCTCAACTCGACGACGGGCAGGCGCATGGTGAAGCGCGCGCCGCCGTCGGGATCGTTGCTGGCCTTCACCGTGCCGCCGTGGGCCTCAACGGTGTGGGCCACGATGGACAGGCCCAGGCCGGTGCCGGGGGTGTTGCGCGCCTTGTCCGAGCGGTAGAACCGGTCGAAGATGTTGGGCAGGTCCTCTTCCTCGATGCCCGGCCCCTGGTCGATGATCGTCAGCGTGCCGTCCATCAGGAACACCCGGATGGTGGCCTCCGAGGGGGAGAACTTCACGGCGTTGTCGAGCAGGTTCGTGATGGCGCGCTCCAGGGTGGAGGCGTCGCCCATCACGGGGGTGGATTCGAGCGCGACGTCGAAGTGCAGGTTGGGGCCCCGTCGCGCCGCCCGCGCGAGCGCGGACTCCGTGACCTCTGCCATGTCCAGTAGCTCGTGGTGTCGCTGCAGGTGGTCGTCGCGGGTGAGCGCGACGAGGTCGCCGACGAGGGCGGAGAACTCGCCCAGCTGGGCGGCCACGTCGCCGAGCACCTCGGAGCGGGCGCCTTCTGGCAACATGCCGGTGTTGTCGTCGGCCAGGAGCAGCTCGACGTTGGTGCGCATCGACGTGAGGGGCGTGCGCAGCTCGTGGCCGGCGTCCGCGATCAGCTGCCGCTGCTGCTCCCGCGACTGCTGCAGCGAGCGCAGCATGGTGTTGAAGGATGTGGTGAGTTCGCCCAGGTCGTCGCGTCCGTAGATGCGGATGGGGTTGAGCTGATCGGTCTGGGTGACGGACTTCACCGCCCGCGAGAGCCTGCGCACCGGCGCCAACACCGCGCGGGCGGCCCACAGCGCGGCGGCGGTGGTGGTCAGGATGCCGAGCATGCCGGCGACGAACTGCACCACCCACAGCGAGCCGAGCGTGGCCTGGAGGGCCGTCAGCGGGCGCGCGTACATGACGGCGTAATACTCGCCCTCCACTCGCATCGGCACCGACACCATGCGGTAGGTCTGCCCCTCGAAGTCGACGCTGCGCGCTGACGAACCGGAGTTCAGGCGCGCGATCGCGATCTCCTCCGGGCCTGCGTACAGCGTCTCGCGCTGGCCCGACACCTGGCTGATCGTGCCCCTCGCGGAGACCACGCCCAGCAGGCCGCCGGAGGAACCGAGTGAATCGGGCGACAGGCCGCCCAGGGTCGCCACGTCGAGCGACACCGTGCTGGAGGCGTTCTGCGCCACCTGCACGAGTTCCTCGTCAAGCTGTTCCAGCAGGGACCACCGGGTGGTGACGAAGGAGGCGCCGCCCACCACGAGCACCGACGCGGCCACGCACACGGCGGTCAGCAGCGCCAGGCGCCACTGGAGCGACTGGCCGCTGACGAGACGACCGATCCCGCGTCGGAGACGGATCCACCAACTCCAGATCACGGGGGCGTTTCACGGAGGACGTAACCGATCCCGCGCACCGTGTGAATGAGGCGCGACCTGCCGCCGGCCTCAGTCTTACGGCGCAGGTAGCCGATATACACCTCGAGCGAGTTCGCCGTCGTTGGGAACTCGAAGCCCCAGACCTCGTTGAGCAGCGTGTTGCGCTCCATCACCCGGCGGGGGTTCTCCATGAACACCTGCAGCAGCGCGAACTCGGTGCGCGTCAGCGAGATGTTCTGTCCGTCGCGCGTCACCTCCCGGTGCTGCGTGTCGAGCGTGACGTCCTGGAACGTCAGGACCTTTGATTCAGCTTCGGTGGCGGGCTTCGAGCGCCGGGTGAGCGCCCGGAGGCGGGCGAGGAGCTCGTCGAGCGCGAAGGGCTTGACCATGTAGTCGTCGGCGCCGGCGTCCAGGCCGTCGACGCGGTCGCCCACGGCGTCGCGCGCCGTCAGGATGAGGATGGGGATGTCGTTGCCGCCCTGTCGCAGCATGCGGGTGGTTTCCAGCCCGTCGAGCCGGGGCATCATGACGTCCATGATGATCGCGTCGGGCTGCCAGTTCACGAGCCTCGCGAGGGCTTCGACGCCGTCAGCGGCCGTCTGCACCTCGTCACCGGAGTAGGTCAGGGAACGTGCCAGGGAATCACGGACGGCCTGATCGTCGTCAACCACCAAGATCTGCATAGCCCCACCCTGTCATCTTCGCCGGACGAGATGTCATCCTACCTGCGTCTCTGATTCAACCACGCACCGGCGACACGCGCCCGCCAGGTGGTCGTCTGGCTACGCTGAGGCCCATGTCCAGGTTGGTTTTCGTCTGTTGGGGCAACATCTGCCGCTCTCCCATGGCGGAGCGCGTTGCGCGTCGCATGATCGACGAGCAGGGGCTCGACATCGAGGTGGAGAGCTTCGGCCTGTCAACGGAGGAGGCGGGCAACGGCATCGACCGCCGCGCCGTCGCCGTGCTGGCCGAGCACGGCTACGACCCGGCCGGCCACCGCGCCCGGACCATCCGGGCCGAGGACCTCACCGGCGACACCCTGTTCGTCGCCGTGGAGCCCTTCCAGGTGGAGCGGCTCCGTCGTCTCGTCCCGACGGCGAACGTCGTCCTGCTGAACGACCTCAACCCCGCCAAGCCCCAGGGCGAGCCGCTCATCGACCCCTGGTACGGCGACAAGGAGGGCTTCTACGTCACGCTCACCGACATCGAGGCCGCGATGCCCGGCATCCTCGAGGCGGCGCTGCGCGCCTAGCTGGCGCGCCACTGCCACGCTGGTCCATTCCATCGATGGCCGACATCGCCGGGCGATGGCCGCGCCGGGCATATTCTGTGAGCTTCCGAACTCAGCGAAAGGCGACACCATGAGCCTGCTCGGCCGCTCCTTCCTCAAGGAACTCGATTTCACCGCCGACGAGTGGCGCTCCCTCCTGGAGCTCTCCGGCGAGCTGAAGGCCGCCCGTCGTGAGCGCCGCGAGGAGCAACGCCTGGTGGGCAAGCAGGTCGCGCTGCTGTTCGAGAAGACCTCCACCCGCACGCGCTGCGCCTTCGAGGTGGCGATGGCGGACCAGGGCGGCACCACCACCTACCTCGATCCCTCCGGGTCCCAGATCGGCCACAAGGAGTCGGCCGCCGACACCGCCCGCGTCCTGGGCCGCTGGTACGACGGCATCGAGTACCGGGGCTCCGGCCAGGCCGTCGTCGAGACCCTGGCGGAGCACGCCGGTGTGCCGGTCTACAACGGACTCACCGACGACTGGCACCCCACGCAGATGCTCGCCGACCAGCTCACCATGATGGAGCACGCCGGGAGGCCCCTCAACGAGATCTCGTTCGCCTTCCTCGGCGACGCGCGCAACAACGTCGGCAACTCGCTCCTGATCAGCGGCGCCCTCATGGGCATGGACGTGCGGATGATCGCCCCGACGCAGCAGCAGAACGCCGACGGGGTGGTCGCCGAGGCGCGCCGCCTCGCGGAGGCCAGCGGGGCGCGCATCACGATCACCGACGACACGGACGCCGTCGAGGGCTGCGACTTCCTCTACACCGACGTGTGGGTCTCGCTCGGTGAACCCAAGGAGGTCTGGGCCGAGCGCATCGACCTGCTGCGCGGCTACCAGATCAACGCCGACCTCATGGCCAAGGCCGGGCCCGGCGCGAAGTTCATGCACTGCCTCCCCGCGTTCCACGACCTCAACACGACGGTGGGTCAGGACCTCTTCAGCCAGTTCGGCCTCACGGGCGTCGAGGTGACCGACGAGGTGTTCGAGTCGCCGGCCAGCGTCGTCTTCGACCAGGCCGAGAACCGCATGCACACCATCAAGGCCGTCCTGGTCGCCACGCTCGCGGGCTGACCGACGCCACGGCACGGCAAAGGGCCGGGCTTCCACTGGGGAAGCCCGGCCCTTGCCGGTTTCAACCGATCAGTTCTTGGCGAACATCACGATGTTGTTGAACACCCATTCGTTGCTCTGCGAGAAGACGTAACCGCTCTTCTCGCCGGCGACGGCCTTGTAGACGGTCGCCATGGCGTACGAGCGGCAACCGTCGCGACCGGTGGCGGCGGTGCCGCACTCGGTCTTCCACTGGCGGCCGTCGGCGGCGGTCCACGAGCCTGTGTTGGCCAGCGGGTTGTCGCCCCAGAGGGAGCGCTTCGCGGGCAGGTAGGTCAGGTTGTTGAAGGCCCAACCGTTGGTCTGCACGAACTTGCCGTCGACGATCTTGATGGTGCTGGCCCAGATCTCCGTGCGGCAACGCTCGGTCTGCGAGTAGGGCTCGCAGGTGGTGCGCCACTGGCGACCGTTGATGTTGTGCTCACCGGCGAGGGTGTACGGAGCGGTCCGCTTGAACTCGGGGGCCGGCGTCGGCGTCGGTTCAGGCTTCGCCTTCAGTTCCACCGTGACCGGGAAATCGATGATCGTCCCGGAGTCGAGCACGACGAACGTGAGGACCTGCGCACCGGCCGGAGCCTCGGTGCCGACGGGGAGCGTGACCGTGATGGTGGCCACGCCGTCGGTGACGGTTCCCGAGCCCACCTCGACGTCGCCGATGAAGGCGACGATCTCGGTGTTGGCCAGAGGGGGAGAGACCTTGTCACCCTCGCCCAGTTCCATGTCGAGGGCACTGAATGTGAACGTCAGACCTGCGCCACCCTCAACCAGGACATGGGTAGACGGCAACGCGGACTCGACGCCGCGCTTTGAGTAGTCGGGGGCCAACACTTCCTGATCGTTGACCCAGCTGACCCAGGCCTCAAGGTCAGCGCGGCCCGCGTCTGCCTTGTTTACGCCTTCACCGAAGGTGTAGAACTGGTCGCCGCCACCAATCAGGAACTCGCCGGAGACGAGCGTGTAGAGCTTATCGGCGTCCAGCGGCTCCCCGTTGATGGACACCGACGTCACCCGCTGGTCAAGGGGCAGCGATGAGTCGTAGGTGTAGCCGACATTGTCGGAGAGACCCACGCGGAGGATCGAACGATCGAAGCCCTCCGTCGGCGGCTCGAACTCGATGCCGTCGGCGCCGCGCTGCCACTGCTCCTCAAGGACCTGCTTGAACTGGGCACCCGTGAGTTGGATGGTGAACAGCGAGTTCGCGAAGGGCAGCGTCTGGGCCGCCTCGCGGTAGGTGATGTCGCCTGCGTCGAACGAATCGCGCGTGCCACCGGGGTTCTGGATGCCGATGACGTTGTCGGCATCCCCGTCGCCCACCACCTCAAAGAACATCTGGGCGACCATGTTGGTCATGGGCGACTCGGTGTTGCGCACGTCCGAGTTTCCGGTGGGCGTGGAGATGGCGTCTTCGGCCGCACCTATGACCACCTGTCCGACGACATCCGCTTCGTCCCGCGCGGCCTGCACGAGTGTGTTGATCTCCGCCACTACGCCGTTGGTGAGGTCGACCGCGTCGAGGCCCTCGTTGATGGTTGCCTCTGCGCCGCAGAGGCCGCCGCTAACGGTGTCGACCGCGAGCGTCACCTCTGCCAGTTTCGCGCCGTACGAACCTGCCTGGACGACGGGGGCGCCGCTGGGCAGGTGCTGGATGTACGTAGCGTGCGTGTGACCGGTGAAGACAGCGGCGATCCGCTCGTCCAGAGCCTCCAGCATTGCGTCGGTGGCGCCCTCATGGATAGCTGCCACGACGATGTCGGCCTCTCCGTTGGCCGACTCGCCGTCGAGCAGTTCGTCCGTGACGCGGTTCACAGCGGTGGCCTCGTCAGAAAAGGTCAGGCCTGCGATGCCGTCGGGGGACACCAGCCCCGGCGTGGCCTTCGTGACGGCACCGACGATGGCGATGTCAAGGCCAGCCTTGGTCACGATCGTGTAGTCCTCGATCGGCAGCGGGGCCTCCCCGTTGTATTCGACGTTAGCGGCGAGATAGGGGAAGTCTGCGATTTCGCTGACCCGATCGGACAGGTCGGTCCAGCCGCGGTCCAGTTCATGGTTGCCGACGGCGGATGCCTCGAGGCCGAGCGAATTGAGGGCCTCGAGGGTCACTTCGTCCTCGGTGACCATCGATTCGAAGATGCTGGCGCCGATGTTGTCTCCCACGGAGAGGACGGCGACGTTGTCCGCCCCCTCGGTGGCACGGATGCGCTCGATAGTGGTTGCCAACGGCATGATTCCCGTGTAGGGCCTGCGTGCCGAGCCGTCGCCGCTGGTGAGAATGCGGCCGTGCAGGTCATTGAATCCAAGCAGTGTGACGGTGTCGTTCGCCGCTACACACGCGCTGATGGCGGCGTTCGCGGGTGTGGAGGTGGCGAATGCGAGCCCGCTCGCCACCAACGCGGTGGCGGCGAACGACGCAGTCGCTCGTGTGAAGGTGTTGGTCATGTCTCTCCGATGCTGTGGGCATTAAGACCGCCACCCCCCCCGGGTGGCTAGTTGTCACTCTTGAGCCTTGTCACAGGAAGGTCAAGCCCGTTACCGATTGTTAACGTTCACTTCACCACAAAGTCACCCGTACGGGGCAGGGAAGGGGTTGTTGTGAGGTTCCCACAACAGATATGGGCAAGCTGTGGAGCTGGGGGCAACGGGGGAAGGTGGAACCCCTAAGCTACGCTTGCGTAAGTTACGGTTACGTAGGTTGAGACCGGAAGGAGGCCGCGTGCGCGGTCAGAGCCACGACATGGTGCAGTTGCTCACCCCCGACGGGCAACGGGTCCACAATGACGACTTCGAATTCAGCGGGAGCATCGACGACCTCGTCGGCTACCTCCGCGACATGATCCTCGCCAGGCGCTTCGACGCCGAGGCCACCGCCCTCCAGCGCCACGGCGAACTGGGCATGTGGCCGCCCCTCCTCGGCCAGGAGGCCGCGCAGGTGGGCTCAGCCCATGCGGTGCGCCCCGCCGACGTGGTGTTCCCCAGCTACCGCGAGCACGCCGTCGCGATGGTGCTCGGCGTACCGATGACCAACTTCCTGCGCCTGTTCCGCGGCACGGACCACGGTAACTGGGACAACCTCGAGAAGTTCCGCAACTACCAGATCGTCATCGGCTGCCAGACGCTGCACGCCACCGGCTACGCGATGGGCCTGCAGTTCGACGGCGCGGTCGGCCCGGACGCCGACGAGCCGGCCGCCGTCATCGCCTACCACGGCGACGGTGCCTCCAGCCAGGGCGACGTCAACGAGGCCTACGTCTTCGCCGCGTCCTACAACGCGCCGGTGGTCTTCTTCTGCCAGAACAACCAGTGGGCCATCTCCGAGCCCATCGCGCTGCAGAGCCGCATCCCGCTGTACGAACGCGCCCGCGGCTTCGGCTTCCCCGGCGTGCAGGTGGACGGCAACGACGTGCTCGCCGTGAAGGCCGTCACGGACTGGGCCCTGGAGCGCGCCCGCAACGGCGAGGGCCCCACCTTCATCGAGGCGTTCACCTACCGCATGGGCGCCCACACCACCTCCGACGACCCGACGAAGTACCGCACGGGCGCGGAGGAGGAGGAGTGGAAGGGCCGCGACCCCATCTCGCGCCTCACCACCTACCTGCGCAACGAGGGCGCCATCGACGACGAGTGGTTCGCGCAGATGGACGACGAGGCCAGGCAGTTCGGCGTCGACCTCCGGGCCAGCATCAACACGTTCGAGTCGGTGACCATGGACAGCGTGTTCGCCAACGTCTACGCGGAACCCTCCGTCGCGCTCGAGGCGCAGCGCCGCGAGTACCACAACTACGTCGCCGCCGGGGAGGACGCATGACCGAGACACTCACCATGGCGAAGGCCCTCAACCGGGGCCTTCGACGGGCCCTCCAGGCAGACCCGAAGGTGCTGCTCGCTGGCGAGGACATCGGCAAGCTCGGCGGCGTGTTCCGCATCACGGAGAACCTGCAGGCCGAGTTCGGTGAGAACCGGGTGATCGACTCCCCGCTCGCCGAATCCGGCATCGTCGGCACCGCCGTGGGCCTGGCGATGCGCGGCTACCGCCCCGTCGTCGAGATGCAGTTCGAGGGGTTCGTGTTCCCCGCGTTCGCCCAGATCGTCACCCAGGTGGCCAGGCTCCACGCCCGCACGGGCGGCCAGACCCGCATGCCGATGGTGATCCGGATGCCCTACGGCGGCGGGGTGGGCGCCATCGAGCACCACTCGGAATCGCCCGAGGCGTACTTCGCGCACACCCCGGGCCTCAAGGTGGTCACCTGTTCGAACTCGAACGACGCCTACTGGATGATCCAGCAGGCCATCCAGTCCGACGACCCGGTGGTCTTCTTCGAACCGAAGCGCCGCTACCACACCAAGAGCGTGGTCAACTTCGCGTCGCGCCCGGAGCCGATGCACCAGGCCTCCATCACCCGCTACGGCACCGACGCGACGCTGCTCTGCTACGGCCCCATGGTGAAGACCTGCCTCGACGCGGCCGCCGTCGCCGCGGAGGAGGGCACCTCACTCGAGGTGGTGGACCTGCGCAGCCTCAGCCCCGTCGACTGGGTCACGATCATGTCGTCGGTGCGTCGCACCAAGCGCGCCATCGTGGTGCACGAGGCCCCGCTGAGCCTGGGCCTCGGCGCGGAGATCGCAGCCCGCCTCCACCAGGACCTGTTCTACGTGATGGAATCGCCTGTACTGCGGGTGACCGGCTACGACACGCCCTACCCGCCGTCGCGGGTGGAGGAGGAGTTCCTCCCGTCCGTGGACCGCATCCTCGACGCCGTCGACCAGTCCCTCGCATTCTGAGCCCGAAGGAGCATCCCATGTTGCGCCAGTACCTGCTTCCCGATCCGGGCGAGGGCCTGCTCGAGGCCGAGATCGTCGCGTGGCGCGTCGCCGTCGGTGACGTGATCGAGGTCAACGACGTCCTCGTCGAGATCGAGACCGCCAAGTCGCTCGTCGAGCTGCCGTCCCCCTACGCGGGCACCGTCACCGCGCTGCTCGTCGCAGAGGGCACCACGGTGGACATCGGCACCCCGGTCGTTGAGATCGAGGACGGCGCCCCCGCTGAGGCCACGCCCGCCATCCCGCCGCAGGACGATGCCGACGACGCCGACGAGGCACCGGGCCCCAACCTGGTGGGATACGGCGCCTCCGACACTCCGTCGACGCGCCGTCGTCGTCGCCACCAGAGCAGCCCCTCCGAGGTCAACCAGACCAGCGAGGCCCTCTCGGCTGCCTACGGCCAGCACGAGCCCGGCCGTCGCCCCGACGAGGTGCACCCGGCCGAGGCGGTGCACGCGCAGGCCACCGGCGATCCGTTGCCCACGCCGGGCACCGCCCCGTCGGAATCCACCCTGGTGCTGGCGTCGGACCCAGGCGACTCCAAGGCCAAGCCGCCGGTGCGCAAGTACGCCAAGGACCTGGGCGTGGACCTGAGCACCGTGGTGGGCACCGGCCCCGACGGCACCGTGACCCGACGCGACGTCGAGGCCGCCGCCGCATTCAGTTTCCTCGACGAACAGCCCAGGCAGGGCCGGATCATCAACGACCAGGCCAGCTTCCAGGGCACACCCCGCGACTCGCACACCGCCAACGGGGGCGGCTTCGGGCCGACGGAGGGGCTCGGCGGCTTCGACCCGTTCCAGGGCCGCTCGGAGCGACGCGTACCCATCAAGGGCGTGCGCAAGGTGACGGCGGAGAACATGGTCCGCTCGGTCAGCACCAAGGTGCACGTCACCGAATGGATCACCGTCGACGTCACCGGCATGATGGATTTCGTCGAGACGCTCAAGGAGCGGCGCGAGTTCGCCGGGCTGAGGGTGTCGCCGCTGTTGGTCTACGCGAAGGCGATCTGCCTGGCGCTCGGCCGCAACCCGGACCTCAACACGAGCTGGGACGCCGACACCCACGAGATCGTCTACCACGCCGACGTGAACCTCGGTATCGCCGCGGCTACGCCGCGCGGGCTGATGGTGCCCAACATCAAGGGTGCGCAGCGGCTGGGCCTGCTGCAGCTGTGCCAGGCCATCAACCAGCTGGTGCAGGTCTCCCGCGAGGGCAAGCTGCAGCCCGGCGACTACGCCCGCGGCACCTTCACCATCACCAACGTCGGCGTCTTCGGCATCGACGCGGGCACGCCCATCATCAACGGCAACGAATCGGCCATCTTCTGCATGGGGGCCATCCAGCGCCGCCCGTGGGTGGTGGGCGAGGGCCACAACGAGCGCGTGGAGCCGCGGTGGGTCACCACCCTGGCCGTCGCCTTCGACCACCGGATCATCGACGGTGAGCAGGGCTCGCGGTTCCTGCACGACGTGGCGTCGATCCTCGCCGAACCGGCCCTGGCGCTGCTCTACTGACACCTGGCAGCGGGTACGCAGAAGGGGCGGAAGCGTAACGCTTCCGCCCCTTCTCTGTGCTGGCACTCAGACCAGGGGGGTGTCCTCCGCCGGGGCGGCTTCCGTGGTGTCCTGCCTGGTCAGCAGGCCGGTGGCCGCGACGCCGACCTCGAGCACGGCGCGCAGCATCATGATGCCGAACACCGCCAGGCCGGCCGTGCCGAAGAGGGTGATGAAGAGGTCCAGCGGGTACTCAACGACGTAGCTGAAGGATTCGATCAGCTGGAACAGCCACCACACGGCGATGCCGATGGTGCCCACCAGGAAGATCAGTCCGGCGGAGCCGGGCAGCGACGCGCGCTTGAACCCGAAATCGAACGGGCTGGGCTTCTTCTCGGCGGGGACGGGCGCCGGCCCACCCTGCCACTGGCCGGTGTAGCCGGTGCCGGCGGGGTAGTTACCCTGCTGCTGGTCCCAGTTCTGCTGGGCCTGCTGGTCCCAGTTCTGCTGCTGGGTCTGCTGCTGCTGCCAGGCCTGCTGCTGGTTCCACTCCTGCTGCTGGTTCCACTCCTGCTGGTTCCAGTCCGGGACGGTCTGCTGCTGCGGCTGGGCCTGGTGCCAGTCTCCCGCGCTGGGCTGCGGTTGGGCCTGGTGCCAGTCTCCCGCGCCTTGCTGCGGCTGGGCCTGCTGCCAGTCCTGCCCGGCGGCGGGCTGCTGAGGCTGCCCCCACTCGGTGGCCGAGGTCTGGCCCTGCTGTGTCCAGTCAGCCTGCTGCTGCGCCCAGTCGTGCTGGGTGGTGGGCTGTTCTGCTGCGCCACCTTCCGGCTTCTGGGGCGGGTAGTCGCCGCCCTGGCCGGTGTTCCACTGTTGGTTAGACATGCAATGAAGTCTGCCACGCTCCCGGACCATGGTCGCGGACGCCGACCGTGCCCGTGCGCGCGCCGTCACCGGCGTGCGCAATAGTTGACCCATGGCGTCTCCCACCACATTCCGGGTCGACCTCGACGCGATCCACGCAAACCTGGCCACCGTGCGCGAGCTGAGCGGCGACCGCGCCATCCTCGCCGCGGTCAAGGCCAACGCCTACGGACACGGACTGGTGCCGGTGGCGCGCAGCATCCAGGAGCGCGGCTCGGCGGAGTGGCTGGGCGTGGCCCTCACGGCGGAGGCCGAGGAACTCCGGGCGGCCGGTGTGACGCTGCCCATCCTGAAGTTCACCCCCACCTTCGCCGACGAGCTGCCGGCCGCGCTGCGCGCCGCCGTCACCCTGTCCGTGGGCACGGTTGAAGGCATCGACGAGGCGGCCGCGGCCGCCAAGGCCGGCGGGCTGGTGGCAGACGTGCACCTCAAGATCGACACCGGCATGCGCAGGGTTGGCGCCGAGCCCCGGGACGCCGTCGAGCTGGCGCGCCGTATCGCGGATTCCGGGAGCCTGCACCTGGGCGGCGTCTTCACGCACCTGCCCGTCAGCGACGTGTCCGCGGGTGACGACTTCACCCGCTCAGAACTGGCCCTCTTCGACGAGGTGGTCGCCCAGATCGAGGGGGCGGTGGCTCCCGTCGAGTGGGTGCACGCGGCGAACTCGGGGGCGGTGCTCGGGCACGACCTCGGCCGCACCACGATGGTGCGGCCCGGCATCATGATCTACGGCTCGTACCCGGACGTCGAGACTCCGCCCAGCCGCGAGCTGCGCGACGTGGGCACCTGGGTCTCCCGGGTGAACTTCGTCAAGCGTGTCGCTGCCGGGGAATCGGTGGGGTACGGCCGCACGTGGACGGCGCCGCGCGACACGTGGATCGCCACCGTCGCCGTCGGGTACGGAGACGGCTACTCGCGCCTCCTGTCCTCCCGCGGACGGATGCTCATCGACGGTCGTTCCTACCCGGTCGTGGGGCGGGTGTGCATGGACCAGACGATGCTCGACCTGGGCCCGGAGGACCCCTCCGTGCGCGTCGGCGACGAGGTGGTGCTCATGGGCACCAGCGGCACCGAGCGGCTGGGCGTCGAGGAGGTCGCCGAACTCATGGACACCATCACCTATGAGGTGACGTGCCTGATCGCGGCGCGCGTGCCCAGGGAGTACTTCGGCTAACCCGTTTCGACGATGCCGCCGCTGAGCTTCCGGCGCCGGCTGGGGAGTTCGGTGAGGGCGTGCATGGCGATCGTGCGCGTGGACCACCCATCGACCGCGGCACCGACGCCACCGCCCACCAGCGGGATGCGCTTGCCCACCCAGACGCCCAGGCGCTTGCCGGTCATCTGGTTCATGGCGCGGTCCAGGAGGGCCTTGGATATCTGGTTGTCGAGTTTCGCGTCGAAGACGGGGGCGGTGGCCACCGTGGCGGGGGAGGACGGGATGATGCCCTTCTCCAGCAGGTCTGCGTTCCCGCCGGGGCCCAGCATGACCATCAGGATGGCGGTGCGCACCCGGGGGTCGTCGAGTTCGTAGCCGCGCAGGTGCGCGATGGCCGCCACGAGCCGCGCCTGCAGGAACGAGGCCGCCGCGATGTTGGCCGGGATGGTCACCAGCGACACGAAGAAGCCGCCCCAGTTGGTGGCGAACCCCTGGCC
The DNA here is from genome assembly GCF_017815535.1 of Tessaracoccus sp. MC1865. NCBI lineage: Bacteria > Bacillati > Actinomycetota > Actinomycetes > Propionibacteriales > Propionibacteriaceae > Tessaracoccus > Tessaracoccus sp. MC1865. The sequence goes on from NZ_CP072596.1 coordinate 227,718, forward strand.
GCCGGCCATGGCGATGTGGGTGTTGACGAGGCTGCGGATCGCCGCCTCGGAGTCGCCCTGCCTCAGGAGGGTCTGCTTGGCGGAGTGCTTGGCACCGGGCAGTTTCCCCTTGCCCCGGATGGCGAGGTCGAGCAGTTGGTGGAAGACATCGGCGGTCAGGCCCTCAGCCACGGCCACGGCATCGCTTGGTTGCATCATGGAGGCCTCCTTATGGCATTCAGCTTGCCACGCGTGCCAAGCCGAGTCGAGAGCCCGCCGGACGAACCAGGGACGAACCGGGGGTGCACCGGAGGGGGCGCAATCCGGACCGGCACCTGCAAGACTGGAGTGATGTTGGGCGTCACGTTCGGCCGGCCGGAAGAGTGGCCGAGCCAGGATCTCATCGGCTGGTCCGAGGAGTTCAGTGCTGCCCTGGCGCTGGAGGCCTACCGCTGCGGCGTCTTTCCCATGCCGTTGGGCACCGGCGACGAGGAAATGGGCTGGTGGTCGCCGATGCGCCGCGGCATCCTGCCGGTGCAGGGCCTGCACGTCACTCGCTCCCTGCGGAAGAACGCCAAGCGGTACGTCACCACGGTGGATTCGGACCCCGACGCGGTGCTCGCCCGGTGCGCGGACCCGTCGCGGCCGCACGGCTGGATCGACAGCCGCATCAGCACCGCCTACCGCGAACTGTTCGACGCCGGATGGGTGCACACCGTGGAGGTGTGGACCGACGACGGCGCCCTCGTCGGCGGCCTCTACGGCGTGCACGTGGGCGGGATGTTCGCGGGGGAGTCGATGTTCCACGACCCCGTGCGGGGCCGGGACGCTTCGAAGGTGGCCCTGATCCGCCTGGTTACCCAGCTGCGCGCCGTCGGGGTCGGGATCCTCGACGTACAGTGGCTCACCGAGCACCTCGGCTCACTGGGGGCCTACGAGATCCCCCGCAACGACTACCTGCGCAAGCTCGCACCCGCCATGGCCTATCCCAGCCTCGAATGGGACAACCTGGGCCCCGTCGCCGGCGAAGACCTGCTCCGCGCCTTCGACGACGGCGCACGGGCGGCACTGCAACTGAGAGGGGAGCGTCGTGCCTGAACTACCAGAGGTGGCGGCCCTGGCCGCCGCGCTCGACGAGAAACTGCGGGAACGCATCATCACCGAGGGCCACCTCGTGAGCTTCTCCGCGCTGAAGACCTTCCGCATCGGCCTCGACGCGCTGGCCGGCCTCGAGGTCACCGGGGTGACGCGGCACGGCAAGTTCGTCGACATCGACGCCCAGGGCATCCACCTCATCTTCCACCTGGCCCGAGCCGGCTGGCTCACCTGGCACGACGTGGCCCCCACCGTCCCCGCCCGTCGTGGCAAGTCCGGGCTCGCGCTGCGGATGGTGCTGGACGACGGGTCCGGCTTCAGCATCACGGAGGCCGGCACGCAGAAGGGACTGGCCATCTACGTGGTGGAGGACCCGGCTGAGGTGCCCGGCATCGCCGCGCTGGGCCCGGATCCGCTCGCGCCCGAGTTCACGTCGGAGGACTTCCGCGCGGTGCTCACCCGCGCCGGCCGCTCCCAGTTGAAGGGCGTGCTGCGCGACCAGAAGGTGCTGGCCGGCATCGGCAACGCGTACTCCGACGAAATCCTGCACGCCGCGAAACTGAGCCCGTTCAAGGCCGCCAACTCCCTGTCACCCGAGGAGGCCGACGACCTCTTCGCCCACGTCCACGAGGTGCTCCGGGAGGCGCTCGCCTCTGCTGTCGGCACCCCCATCGCCGAACTCAAGGACGCCAAACGCGCCGGCATGCGCGTCCACGGACGCACCGGCGAGGCGTGTGACGTCTGCGGCAGCACCATCGCGGAGATCTCCTTCGCAGACTCGTCCCTGCAGTACTGTCCCGGCTGCCAAACAGGCGGCAAACCCCTGGCCGATCGACGTATGTCGCGGCTACTGAAGTAGGAGCCCAATGCTCGAACACGCCATCTGGTGGCACGTCTATCCCCTCGGCGCCACCGGCGCCCCCATCCGCACGGAGCACGGGGCGCCCGCGCCCAGACTCCGCAAGCTCGACGCGTGGCTGGACTACGCCGTCGAACTCGGCTGCAACGGGCTGCTGCTCGGGCCGGTCTTCCAGTCCGTGTCGCACGGCTACGACACCCTGGACCACTACCGGATCGACGCCCGGCTCGGCGACGACGCCGACTTCGACCACCTCGTCGAGCAGTCCCGCGCGCGGGGCATGCACATCATCCTCGACGGCGTGTTCAACCACGTGGCCAGGGAGCACCGCCTCGTCGGCGAGCGCCCAGAGCTGGTCAGGTGGGAGGGCGACCGGCCCAAGGGGTGGGAGGGGCATGACGCCCTCGTCGAACTGGACCACGGCAACCCGGAAGTGCTCGACCTCGTCGTCGACATCATGCTGCACTGGCTGCGGCGTGGCATTGCGGGCTGGCGACTGGATGTCGCCTATGCGGTGCCCGCGTCGTTCTGGCGCGCGGCCGCCGAACGGGTCCGCGCGGAGTTCCCGGATGCCGTCTTCGTCGGCGAGGTCATCCACGGCGACTACCTCGGCTTCATCGGGGAGTCCACCTTCACCACGCTCACGCAGTACGAGCTGTGGAAGGGGATCTGGAGCTCCCTCACGGATGTCAACGGGTGGGAGTTGGCGCACGCCATCGAACGGCACGCGGTCTTCGCCGAGCGCTTCCTCCCCAACACGTTCCTCGGCAACCACGACGTCAGCCGCATCGCCACCCGCGTGCCGAGGGCCACGACGGTGGTGCCCTACCTGCTGATGACCCTGCCCGGCGCGCCCAGCATCTACTACGGCGACGAGCAGGGTTTCACGGGCACGAAGACCGAGACCTGGCACGGCGACGACGAGATCCGCCCGCCGCTGCCGGAAACCCCCGCCGGGCTCTCCAGCCTGGGCGCCCACGTCTGGCACCACTACCGCGCGGCCGTGGCGCTGCGCCGCAGGCATCCGTGGCTGGCCACAGCCTCTGTCGAGGTGCTGGACAAGTCCAACGAGCACCTCACCTACCGCGTGTACGACGGGGGTCGCGCGCTCACCGTCGACCTCGACCTGGCCACGCCCGGCGTCCGGGTCACCGGAGAGGGCGAACACCTCCACATCGTCGCCCTCGCCTAGCTAACTAGCGACCCCCCACATTCCTCGCCAGGTCAGCCAACGCGAGTCACGTTCTGGAGCCATAAGTCCCTCGGGCCATTCATGATGAGGTTCTCCAGAGTCGCCACGGTTTCGCCTGTCGTTGGATCGAAGTGGGAGACTGACCAACTCCTACGCCCGTCCGGGAGGTCTGTGAAGTGGAGTGAGTAGAGCCCTGTAGCATCAAGCAGCCAGCGAGCGGTGGTCGTCAGGGGACGAAGTTCACTGACGATGCCGTCGACAGGGTCCACCTCCCAGAGATGGTCGTCACTGATCCAGTAGAGCAGGCCCCCAATCGTTACTAGCCCATCAGGCCCACGCGATCCCGTGGCCCAAGACCGAACTGCGGTTTGTGAGAGCCCCGAGAGTCCAACGCTCCGCACCGCCTGAGTGCTCGGGCTCAATATCACAAGTTGGGCTGCGCCCTTCTCATTCGCGGTGAGGGCAACAACGTTGTTATCCCATCCAGTCACCCCCCAGAGGGCGTCGTTAGGCACTGTCGGTCCAAAAGTTGCGAGGGAGGGATCTGGTCCTAACTCGGTTAGTGTGCTGGAGGACTCGGCGATGTCCGTCCCGGCGAATCCGTAGACCCTGTTCTCCACCCAGGCCACACCTTCCGTGACCACTCTCGGAACCTCCCACGTCCGCGCCCCGGCGCCATCAACGATCGCGAATGCCCATCGATAGGCATCATCTGTCTGGTACCCGTTGATCGACAGTAATACGCGCTCATCGTGCACCTCGACTGCCTGCGTTGCCCCATATTCGAATGGTGCAGGCCAACTCTCTAGCGAATGGCCCCAGCGCCATATGCGATCATGTCCCAGCCAGACGAGCTCGGTGCCACTGGAGGTAATAGTTGACTGCTCTTCAGGGGTAAACGAGACGTTGGTGACGGATGTCCCTTGCGGGTCTGTGATGAGAACGGCTCCGCTCTTTCCGTCCACAGATTCACCCGCCCCCATGTTTGTGAAGAGGAGGGCATACCCCGGCCCTGGGATAGCCGACGGTTCGGACACTGGACTGCTGGTGGCGAAGTCATCGGGTGAAACGACATCGTCGCTGTGGCACCCGGACACGATGCACACCCCGATCCCACCAAGGAGGGACCGGCGGCTGACGAAGGGGATCACGCGCGTTCCAGGTAGCGATTCACGGCGCTCAACGGAGTGTTGACAAGGTCGACCGGATATACGCCCATATTCGTGCTCTTGTTTCCGTCGAGATCAACGTTATCCGTAGAAGCGTACATCCAGGCCGCCCACACCAGCGATGAGCAGTTGTGACTTGAGCACCAGACGCACTTGTTGAACGCGAAGTTGTCGTTATAGCTAGGGTTGCGGCTGAGCATGGTTGTACCGAAGGTGGCCGCACGTTCAGCCATGTTGGTGGACTGTCCGATCACTCGGCGAACATGCGCAATCCCGTACTGTGGGTGGTGCTTAAGTCGGCTATAGCTTTGGTCGATTCTCCGAATTCCAATTTTGTCCTTACGCCCCACCATGTGAACCGCTGCGCATTGCTCCACGAACAGTGTGTTGTGCCCATGCCGGACAATGTTTTTAGCATAGGAATAAGTGTAGAGTCCGGGTGCTGAACAGCCGAGCTTTACCCAAACGGTGCCGGGATCGTCACCGGCCAGGCTGTCGCCGCTACTCATCGGCCCAATGTCCGGTGCCGAAGCCTCGGTCAGGCTCTCCGCACCGGCGAGGTCCCGGGCCGAGGCAGAGTCCGTATATAGGTCTTCTACGATGGAGGACCGAGTACGTCCGGTCGTCCGTTCCATCTCCTGAATTCGGCTTTCCAGATCCTCTCTGGCAAGTCCAGGGTTGACGCGCAGGACTTCCTGGAGTTTGGAGTCTGTGGAGTCGTCCGCCAGGGCAATCGATGGTGCCAGAGACACGACAGCGAACAACGCAACGGCGATCAATTTCCTCATGCGGCGAACGTATCATCCCATTGTTTTGAGCCTACTCAGGGGTGGGCTTAATCCGGGCCCCACAAGTTTTGCGTAGCCACGCTTATGGTGTGTCGTTGAGACTTGTTCATGTTTCCGGTCGAATTGGGTCCCGAATCTGGTTGAGAGCTTCGGTAAAGATCTGGCAAGGATGGTCGCGGGAACACGTCATTTCAGGCTGTTTCTGGCCGTGGGCCGGGCCCCTCTCCGTCTGGCGTGCTGCACGCGGCCTCCAGCGCGGCTCTGCGGCTCAGGTACGCCGTACAGGGCTCTTCCGACTCGGTGATGGGCAAGGGCTGAAGCGGCGCGCTCCTCACTCCGGCCTCGATGGCCAGAGCCACGCCCTACGATGGCCTAATGGGCAAGCGTGACAAGGTCGAACGAACCGCCAATAAGGTCGAGCGGCACCCCGCTGCCGTGATCGCCGCCTCAGTGGGGCAGGTCGTCAACGGGATCGTGCACATCATCATCGGCCTGATCGCCGTCGGTATCGCGCTCGGGAGCGGCGGGTCCGCAGATCAGAGCGGCGCCATGCGTGCCATCGACGCCTCTCCGGTGGGGTCGATCGCGCTGTGGGTGGCAGGCATCGCCATGTTCGCCCTGGCTCTCCACTCCTTCGCGGAGGCGGCCACCTCCGTCCGGCGCGAACCCTGGCAGGCCGCGCGCGCCGCAGGCCGGGGCATCGCGCATGTCGCCGTCGGTAGCGTCGCCGTCGTCTACGCCACGGGCGGCAGCACCGACGGCGAGGAATCCACCGATTCGTTCAGCGCCACCCTGATGCAGTCGACGTGGGGTTCCTGGCTGCTCGCCATCATCGGCCTGGTGATCCTCGCCATCGGCGTGGGCATGGTCATCAGCGGCCTCCGCAAGTCCTTCCTCGAGCATGTGGACGTCACCGGGCGCACCCGCCGCGTGTTCACCGCGCTCGGGATGACCGGATACCTGGCCAAGGGGGTGGCCGTCGGCGTGGTGGGCATCCTGTTGGTGGTGGCGGTGCTGAGCCGCGACGCCGATGAGGCGGGTGGGCTCGACGGAGCGCTGAAGAAGCTCACGGAACTGCCGTACGGCACTGCGCTGCTGATCGTGATCGCCGTGGGTGTCATCGCCTACGGCATCTTCTGCTTCGCCCGGGCCAGTGCCCTCGCCAACACCCGCCGCCGCAGCTGAGCGGTTCACGGCATGCAAGAAGGGCCCGGCGAGCCGGGCCCTTCTTCCATCGGGGTCAGCCCCAGATGCCGGCGTTGCGCTTCTCAGTGGCGTTGTAGCCGTCGGCGATGTTGCCGAGGAGCACGGGCATGCGCTGCACGATGTCCTGCTGGCGCTTGGCCGACTGATCCCACTGGATCTGCACTTCCTGGTAGGAGTTGCGGGCGTTGTCATCCCACTGCCCGAGGGACGAGGACAGCTCGCCCTTCAGGTCCTCGAGGAGGCTGGTGAGTTCGCGGTGCGCGGCCGAGAGGTTGCTGATGCCTTCCTGCAGGCCGGCAACAGAGTAAATGGTTGAGTCGCTCATGAAAATCTCTCCTGGTCAGTTCTGGTCAGCGGCCGTCAGCCGATGAGTCCGGCGATCTGGTTGGCGGTGGCCTGGTTCTCTTCTTCACGCACGCCGTACTCGCGCAGCGTTTCGACCAGCTGGCCGTGGATCTTGTCGAGACCGGCCTTGACCTTCTCGAACTCCGTGTCGAACTGGCGGTAGCCGTTCTGGAAAGCGGTGGACGCATTGCCGTGCCAGCGCGAGGCGAGGTCGCTCATCTGGCCCTGGAGGCGGTTCTGCAGGTTGTGGATCTGCTGGTGCTTGGCCTCAATCTGCTGCGTCGCCTTCTGCATGGCAGCGCGGTCTACGGACTTGTCGCTCATGATTCATTCCCTTCGACGTCGAGCCACTGTGGCCCTGTAAGAGCCACAGTGGAATCTCCTCGTGGCTGCGGTGGTGTCTTCCGAAACCCTAGGCCGCGGAGAGGGTCACTTTCCGTGGCCCATGACACATTCAAGTAGGGATACCTATTCCCGGTGGATGAGGGGATGGTGCGCCTCATCCCGCGGGCTCAACGTGGTCGCGCCCGAGCGCCACCCCGCTGGGCAGCCCGGAGCGGATGAGGTTCAGCAGGCCACCCGTGACGGGCAACGGGGTGGCGTCGCCGTAGCCGAGGGCCTGACGCGCCCCCATCGTCGGGATGCCGTAGCCCCGGCCGTTGAGCAGGAGGGTGGCGGCGGCCTCGTCGGTGCCGGCATCCCCGTTGCGCAGCAGCGCGCCCTTCAGCGGCGGCAGGTCGATGTGGTCGATGTACTTACCCGTGGGGGCGCCCAGCCGGCGTTGGTCCAGGGCTGGCGTGGCCTGGCCCATGGACACCGACACCCTGTCCGGCGTGTCCGCGCTGAAGGTGGCACACACGGAGGCGTCCCGGCCGCTCTCGTAGCCTGGCGGGGCCTTCGGCTGGTACATCGGGATGCCGCCCTCGGTGATCGACTCGAGGTCCTCGATCAGGTAGCCCGACAGGTCACGCTCTGAGATGGCGCCCACCTCTTGGGTGAAGTCCCTGTTCTTCTCGTGGAACAGCAGCTTCGCCTCCAGGTAGGAGATCTGGGCCAGGCCGTCGTTCAGCTGGACGAAGTAGCGCACCGGGTTGCTCCCGGTGACCGCCACCACGTCGCCGATGGTCTTGCCCTGGTAGGCCTTCACCGGGGTGTCGCCGTAGCCCGTGATCTGCGGTGGGTTGATCGGTGCCCCCATCGGCAGCGCATAGATCCAGGAGTTGCCCGGCTCCACCTCGGGCACGTCGAAGGAGACGACGCCCCCGCTGCCCCGCGCGCTGTACAACTCGTGGCTCTGGCCGCCCGAGACGAGGTACCGGGTGCCCTCGCTGGCCTTGGCGATGAAGCTGTAATCCATGCTGGAGGCCTCCGTCGCCCCGAACTGGAGGGTGAGGTAGCGGCCGCGACCCATGGGTTCGGTGGAACACAGGCGCAACGGGAACGACGCCAGGTCTTTGGCTGCGGGGAGCTGCGGGGGAGCGCCGGGGATGCCCTGGCGCGGCTGCATCTCCGTGCCGACGAGCGCCTCGGTCTTCACGTCGATGATCCGGGGCGGGCCGCCGGGGTCGTCGCCGGCGGCGAGTAGCCGGGCTGTCGCCACGTCGGTCACCGGGATGACGAGCTTGTTCGTGTGCGCGAAGAGTTGGCCCGACTGGACGTCGTTGAGGATGACGTTGTCCTGATCGCGCCACGATTCGTTGGTCACACCACCGCGCAACAGCCCGATCAGCGCGGTGCCGGCCAGCAGGACCACGCCCAGGAGGACGGAGACGAAGGTCGCCGTGCTCACCCGCCTGAGCGGCGGCGTGGGGTCATCGGGGTCGCGGTCCACGAAGGCCGCGATCATGCGGCGCGAGGTGAAGGCGTGCGCCTTCAGAAGGTCCTTGCGAGTCGCCATCGATGTCCTGCGTGTGTCCGGGCCGGGGGTCGGGGGCAACTGTAGCCGCCGTCGGGCGCATGCCGGCGGTGTGCAGCGGCGGGCGTGGACCGTTGCACGTCCTAGAGTGGGCGCTCGGAGGAGGTCAGATGCTGCGGAGGACCAACGGCTACGCGCTGCAACGGCGGGCACGCTCGACGCGATTCCTGCCCATGGTCGTCGCCTGGCAGATCGTGCTGGTGATCGTGGCCCTGCTGGTCGTCCAGCGCTCCGCGTGGGCGTTGGCCACGGCAGGTGCCGTGCTGCTCGTCGCCATCCTGATGAGCCTCCCCGTCAACGGGCGCTCGATCCCGGCCACGCTGAAGCTGCGCTCCGCGTTCCGGCAGAGGGCGCGGCGGTGGGTGGAGCACCCCGAGCATGCGTCCGGGCTGGTCCCGCTCGCGCAGTGGCTGCCCGGCCTCGAACTCACCCAGATCAAGGACGCCCACGACGGCGACATCGGCGTCACCGCGGACGGCGGATCCTGGTCCGGCATCCTCGAGGTCACGGCAGACCACACCCTGTTCACGGACCGCGGCGCCGAACTCGACCTCGACGCGCTCGGCGCGCTCACCCGGCAGGACGACGTCGCCTTCGCCGGCGTCCAGGTCGTCACCCTGACGGTTCCTGCGCCGTCAGGGGCGATGCTGCCGGCGGGGTCACCCGCGCTGGAGGCCTACCGCGAGATCATCCCCGGCACCCCGCCACCGGCATTGCGCCGCACCTGGGTGGCGCTCCGCCTCGACCCGCGGCTCTGCCTGGAGGCGGTCGGCCGACGGGGCGACGGCCAGACCGGCGTGTTCGCCACCCTGCGCTTCGGGCTCCACCGCGCCCAGGCGCTCCTGAAGCGGCAGGGCATGCTCACCGCTCCACTGGACCCCCACGGGATCTCCGACGTGCTGACGCTCACCTCCGGAGCCTCTCCCGCGCCCGCGGAGCCGCGCAGCCGCGAGGAGTGGTCGGCCTGGTTCGGCGACGGCCTCGTGCATGAGACCCGCGCCCTGGGCGGATTCGGGGCCTCGCCCAGCGCCGCCTACCAGCGGGTGCTGGACGTGGTGGCGAAGGCGCCGGCCATGATGGCCGTCACCTCGTTCACCGTCAGCCCCGGCCGCCCGCCGGAGGGCGCGGTGCGCCTCGTGACGGCCAGCCTCGAACAGGCCATCGCCGCAGACGACTTCATGGTGTCCAAGCTCGACGGCGTGGTGAAGCTCGCCCCGCTGGGCGGCGTGCAGGTCCCCGGTCTGCTGGCCACCGTCCCCCTCGGAAGGCGGATCGACGAGTGAGCGAGATCTCGTTCCAGGCGCTCGCGCCGGAGAAGGCCATCGAACAGCAGTTGCCCACGATGTCGACGGGGCCCTCAGGGATGCTGCTCGGCTCCGGCCCCGGCGGGCCGGTGACCATGCGCCTGTTCCGCCCGGAGCCCACCCGCCTGTACCTGGCCGTGCCGGAGTACCTGCGGTGGCTCGTGGCGTTCCGCGCCATGTGCATCGGCGCGCACCTGTCGGTCATCGCGACAGACCACCGTCGCTGGCTCACGTTGGCGGACACCGTCCGGGCCTGCGGGGGCACGATCGACGTGTTGAACACCCCGGAGAACCTGCCGGGACAGGGTCGCCCCTTCCGACCGAGCCTGATCATCGACGAGACGGGCGCCGTGGGCACCACCGCGCGGTTGGGTGCCTGGCAGGCCGTCGCCATCGTCGGCGACCCGTCGTCGCCCAAGGCCATCGCGGACCTGCGGGTGTGCGAGATGGCGATGGTGTCGCCGCTGGGCCCCAAGAGCGGGGAGAACCTCCGCCGCGCCTATGCGTTGCAGTCCGGCCAGGTGAAGGCCGTGACGGACCTCGACGAGTCCGAGGTGGTGCTGGCGTCGGTGCGCCGCGTCGTGAAGGTCCGCGTGCCACCCTCGCCGACGGAGTACCGCCTGTTGTTCCAGTCAGGCCCCGCCTGAGCGGCCCGGCGAGCCTCAGAGCAACGTGCTGAAGTAGGCGTACAGGTTCAGCACGCCCAACAGGGCCGGCACGATGCCGATGATCGCGAGCCACTCCAGCACGTCGCCCCACCGGCCCCACGTGGGGGCCAGGATGCGCTGGTACCACGAGGCCGAGTAGTGGGCGAAGACGTAGGTGAGTGCCAGGGCGACCGCGAAGAGCGTGACCATGCCGCCCAGCGACTGCACGGGGCCGGTGGCGACGGCGTACAGGCTGATGACCACGGTGATCGCGCCGCCGAGCAGCAGGCCGAGCCGCTGGGTGAAGCCGACGAACGCGCGGGCGCGCAGCAGGTAGGCGAACCCGATGCACAGCATCAGCAGCGTCGACCAGAGCGTGCCCTGGCTGATCACCACGAAGGCGGCGAGGACGGCGACCACCGACATGGCGGCCAGCATCGCCCCCAGCAGCCTGTCGGCGAACAGAGCCCGCTTGACGATGTCGGACTGCACGGGGGTCTCGTCCGCCAGGATGCCCTCCGTGGTGGTGGGCAGGTTCGGCAGGGCCACGCCCGCGATCCGGTAGGACAACGGCGGCAGGTAGGCCGTCAGGAACGAGGAGATGGTCACCACGATGGCCGCCACCTCCACGTCGTGACCGGGGAACAGCAGCATGAAGCTGGAACCGACGACGATGAGCAGTGCGGCCAGGGCGGCGCTGAACAGCGGCATGGGCTGCACGTTCGCGGCCAGCGCGCAGACGGCGGAGGCGATCAGCACGAGGCTCGCGGCCAGGATGATGCGCACCGCGAGCGGCACGATCCCGGACATGGGGTCCGGCAGGAACCAGCCGGCGATGCCGGCCAGCGCCACGCTGCCCCAGGCCAGGGCCGCGGCGGTGCGCCGTTCACCGGCGGCACGGGCCAACGCGATGGCACCGATCGCCGCGGCGAAGCTCAGGAAGCCGGTGACCCCGACGGCCAGGGCCATGGGAAGCCGGAGCGACGGGTCGAAGCGGGCCTCGGCCAGGTCGATGGGCTTCTGGCCGAGGATGACCAGGAGCGGGATGCCGATGAGGGCCAGCAGCATCAACGTGATGCCCATGCGTTGGGAGTGCTTCGCCTGCCAGGAGGGGCGGGAGTTGGTGGCGCCGGCCACGGCGTCCACGACATCGTCGAACGCGGCGTCGGGGATGGCGCTCTCGCGCTGGCGCAGGTGGAGCGTCTCCCCGTCGCGGATCCCCAGCTTGTGCACCGGCGTGTAGAGGTCGAACGGGTCTGAGCCGAAGCGCTGCAGCACCCAGGCGTGCACGGCGTCGGTGGGGTTGTTCGACTCCAGGCCGGAGAACCGCAGGATGCTCGGGAGCAGTTCGCTGAGGGACACGGAACCGGGCAGTGCGAGGTCGACGCGACGGCTGCTGGAGATAACCGTGACGCGCGACAGATCTTCCTCGGCCGTGGTGTTCACGTCGGATACCTTAACCGGCCGGGGGCGCACGGGCGCCGGCTTGCCCCTCGAGTCCATTAAGTTTGGCGCTCATGGGCCAGATCACGTTCCACCGGCCGAAGCGCGTGTCGCCCCCGGCGATGCCGCGCGGAGACCTGTTGCTGGAGTCACCGCCGGAGATCCCCCCTCCGGCGGCGTCGAAGCCGTTCGGCAACCTCCTGCGCATGCTCCCGATGGTCGCGGGTGGCCTCGCAATGGGCCTGATGATGTTCAACATGGGCGGCATGGGCGGTGGCCGCGGCGCGCTCGGCGGCGTGATCGGCGGCCTCTACGCCGTCTCGATGATGGGCATGATGCTGTCCCAGGTGGGCCGGCAGAACGACGACCAGTCGGCGCAGCTGGACGCCAACCGCCGCGACTACTTCCGCTACCTGGCCCAGGTGCGCAAGAACTTCGCGAAGACGGCCGACGAGCAGCGGGAATCCGTGGCCTACCGCCACCCGTCGCCTGATTCGCTGTGGACCATCGTGGGCGGGATGCGCATGTGGGAGCGGCGCCCGGACGCGGAGGACTTCGGCTCGGTCCGGGTCTCCGTCGGCCGTCAGCAGTCGGCCAAGCGGATCACGCCGCCGGAGTCGCAGCCCATCGAGGACCTGGAGCCGCTCACCACCGGAGCGCTGCGTCGGTTCATCCGCACGCACCGCGTGATCCAGTCCGTGCCGCTCGCGGTGGACCTGCGCGGCTTCCGCGCGGTCCAGCTCGTGGGCGACGAGGAGGACTGCCGGGCGCTGGCCAGGGCCATGGTGGCCCAGCTGGTGACCTGGCACGCGCCCTCCGACGTGTCGCTCATGGTGGCGGCAGACCCGGCGCACCAGACCTCCTGGCAGTGGGTGAAGTGGCTGCCGCACCTCCAGCACCCCACCGAGGCCGACGGCGTGGGCCCCGTCCGGATGTTCGCCACGGCGGCCGGCGAGCTCTCCCAGATGGCCACCTCGGCGCAGAACGCCGACAACCCACCGTCGCTGGCCGTCATCGTCTCCGACGGCGTGGAGGGAGTGGCTTCGCAGCAGTTCGTCACGCCGGACACGAAGGCCGTCACCATCGAGGTCACGGGCAACCGTGAAGTTCCCCGGTCCCTGGAACTGGGCGTCGCGGTGTTCGAGGTGCGCGGCGACACCGTCGTGCTGCACCGCCGCACCACCCGCACGCCGCACGCCCAGACGCCATTCGGGCGGCCGGACAACGTGCCCGTCGTCTATTGCGAGATGCTCGCCCGCGCGATGGCGCCCTACCGGATGCCGGAGCTCGCCGCTGGGCAGACCGCCGACGACGGGCCCGCTGAGGTCGTCTTCGCGCCGCCGAAGGACTACCCCGCAATGCTGGGGGTGGGCGATCCGCTCACGCTCGATCCCCGCGTCTCCTGGCGCCCCCGGCCCCTGCGCCAGCACCTGCGCATCCCGTTCGGCACCGCCGACGACGGCAGCGCCGTCGAGCTCGACATCAAGGAGTCGGCGCAGGGCGGCATGGGGCCGCACGGCATCTGCATCGGCGCCACGGGTTCCGGCAAGTCCGAGTTTCTGCGCACCCTGGTGCTGGGCCTGGCGATGACGCACTCCACCGAGCAGTTGAACTTCATCCTGGTCGACTTCAAGGGCGGCGCGACGTTCCTCGGCCTCGAACATCTCCCCCACGTCTCCGCGGTGATCACCAACCTGGAGGGTGAGCTCGGCCTGGTGGACCGCATGCAGGACGCCATCAGCGGCGAACTCGACAGGCGCATGGAACTGCTCCGGGCGGCGGGCAACTTCAAGAACCGTGAAGACTACGAGGCCGCCCGGCAGAACGGGGCGGACCTGCCGCCGATGCCCAGCCTCTTCATCGTCGTGGACGAGTTCTCCGAGCTTCTGTCGGCCCGCCCCGAGTTCATCGACCTGTTCGTCCAGATCGGCCGCGTCGGCCGGTCCATCGCGGTGCACCAGCTCCTCGCGTCGCAGCGGCTCGAGGAGAACAAGCTGCGCGGCCTCGACACCTTCCTCAGCTACCGCATCGCGCTGCGCACGTTCTCGCCGGCTGAGTCGCGCACCGTCATCGGCGTGCCGGACGCCTACGAGCTGCCGACGCCGCCCGGCAACGGCTACCTCAAGTACGACACCACCGGCATGACCCGCTTCAAGGCGGCCTACGTCTCCGGCCCCTGGCACGGCAACGCCGACCCGGTGGCGACGCCGCTGCAGCACAGCCCCCTCGACGACCTGGTGATCGAACCGCGCTCCTGGACGCCCCCCGTGCTCGAGTTCACCGCCGACTACGTGATGCCCGTGACGCCCCCCGCGCCGGAACCGGCAGCGGCGCCCGCTCGTGCCGCGGCCCCGGCGGAGGACCCCGTCGAGGACGAGGACGACGACGAGACGCTGCTCAGCATCGCGGTGGGCCGGTTGAAGGGCCACGGCTGGCCCGCGCACAAGGTGTGGCTGCCCCCGCTCGACGTGCCGCCGGCCATGGACCAGTTGCTGGGCGGGCTCGCCGAGGTCGAGGGCCGGGGCCTGCAGGTGGCGGACCCGCAGCGGCGGTCCAGCCTCCAGGCCCCCGTCGGGCTCATCGACCGGCCGCGTCAGCAGCGGCGCGACCCCTGGTGGATCGACTTCTCCGGCTCCGGTGGCAACCTTGGTGTCGCCGGCGGGCCGCAGTCCGGCAAGTCGATGGCGCTGCGCGCCGCCATCGCGGGCCTGTCCCTGACGCACACCCCGCAGGAGGTGGGGTTCTACATCCTCGACTTCGGCGGTGGCGCGCTCACCTCGATGCGTGACCTGGCGCACATCGGGTCGGTCACCGGCCGGCTGGACGTGGACCGTGTCCGGCGCACCGTCGCGGAACTGATGTCGCTGCGCTCGGCGCGCGAGGCGCAGTTCGGCGAGCTGGGCATCGACTCCATGACCACCTATCGCCAGGGCCGCCGCGACGGTTCCATCCCCCCAGACCGGTTCCCGACGGATGTGTTCCTCGTCGTGGACGGCTGGGCGACGCTGAAGACCGAGTTCGAGAACCTCGAACCGCAGGTCCAGACGCTCGCCAACAGCGGCCTCGGCTTCGGCATCCACCTGTGGGTGAGCGCCACGAAGTGGATGGAGGTGCGGGCGGCGACCAAGGACGCGCTGCAGTCCAAGATCGAACTCAAGCTCGGTGACGCTTTCGACTCCGAGGTGGACCGGAAGCTGCAGGGCGCGATCCCCACGGGGCGGCCGGGCCGCTCCATCACGGCGGGCGGGCTGCACGCGCTCGTCGGACTGCCCCGGATCGATTCGGTGGAGGACGCCGACGACGTCGCCGCCGGGCAGCGCCAGTTCATCGAGACGGTGAACCAGGCCTGGAAGGGGCCGCGCGCCGCCGAGGTGCGGATGCTGCCGGAGAGCCTCGAGATCAACGAACTGCCCGCGATCGGCCACGACCCGGCGGACCGCCGGATCCCGTTCGCCATCGACGAGCTGGAGCTCTCGCCGGTCTTCCTGGAGACGATGACGGAGCCGCACCTGGTGGCCTTCGGCGCCCCGGAATCCGGCAAGTCGAACCTGCTGCGCCTCATCCTGAAGGGCATCACCACGCGCTTCACGCCGCAGGAAGCCAAGATCATGATCGTCGACTACCGCCGCTCGCTGCTGGGCGAGGTGGAGACGCCGCACCTCATCGGCTACTACCCGTCGGCCTCCGCGGCCACGCCCATGCTGCAGCAGACCGCGGAGGCGGTCCGCGCGCGGCTCCCAGGGCCGGACGTGACGCAACAGCAGCTGCGCGACCGCTCCTGGTGGACCGGCGCCGAGGTGTTCCTGATCGTCGACGACTACGAACTGGTCGCCACCCAGTCCGGCAACCCGATGGCGGTGTTCTCCGATCTGATCAACCAGGCCGGCGACATCGGCCTGCACATCATCATGACCAGGGCCTTCGGAGGCGCCAGCCGGGCCGTGTTCGGTGACCCGTTGATCACGAAGATGAAGGACGCCGTCAACCCGGCGCTGATCCTCAGCGGCAACAAGGAGGAGGGCAAGCTCTACGGCGACGTGCAGGGCTCGCCCATGCCCCCCGGCCGCGGCACGTTGGTCACCCGCACCTTCAAGGGCCTCATCCAGACGGCGCACCTGCCCCGATCCGAGACCTGAGGCACCGGGCGGGGGTCAGCGGGCATGGCGGCGGGCCGCGGCGGGGATCGCGATCGCGGCCACCACGCCCAGCCCCACCATCAGCACGGCCCCGACGGCGACCCCCAGGCCCAACACGGGCATGCGGGCGTCGACGGGCTCGGGTTCCGGCGTCGGGGCCGGCGGGGGGACGAACTCAGCGGCCTCGCTCGACATGGGCGCGGGGCGGGTGTCCAGTACGGCCCGCAGGGGGTTGACGATGCCCCAGCCCAGCTGGGCGTCGGGCGCGGTGGCCGGGGGCGGGTCCGCCGTCAGCTGCAACCGGGTGAGGAGCTCCGCGGCGGAGGCCCGCTCGCGACCCGTCGCCGCGTCGTACTCGAGCATCAACGCGATGACGCCGCTGACGATCGGCGCGGCGAACGACGTGCCCGTGTCCAGGTGGAAGGCCTGGTTCGCCGTCGTCGCGTTGCGGTCGTCCTGCGAGGGGGCCAGCCCGACGATGCCGGCGCCGGGGGCGCCGATCTCGACGCGAGACCAGGCGTAGGACTGGGGATGCGCCGATTCCTGCTCCGTGCTCATCCCGACGGAGATCACGCCGGGGAACGAAGCGGGGAACAGCGGGCCGACGTTCTGGTCGCCATTGCCTGCCGCGGCCACCACGACGATGCCGGCGCTCAGCGCCCGGTGGATGGCAGCCTCGAACTCGTCGAAGAAGGGGACGTCGCGCTGCACGGTGAGCGAGAGGTTGATGATGTCGACCTGGGCGTCGACGGCGGCGTTGACGGCGCGCACCGCAGGCTCCAGCGATTCCGGGGCAGGCGCCTGCTGCCCCTCGTCGGGCTGCACCGCGGACTGGGCCAGCGCCCGGTAGGCGAGCACCTCCACGTCCGGGGCGATGCCGGCGAAGTTCGTCAGTGGATGAACCGTGCTGCCGTCCGGCCGCAGCCCGGCCGCCAGCAACGAGGTGACGAACGTGCCGTGCAGGCAGTCCACCTTCACCTTCTTGTCGCGTTCGTCGTCAGAGACCCCGACGAAGTCGAAACCCTGGACCTGGTCCGGATCGAAGTACAGGCTGCCGGCCGTGCTCACGCCGGTGTCGATCACGGCCACCGTCACGCCCTTGCCGGTGGCGAGGCGCCAGACCTCATCCATGTTGAGGCGCTGGAGGTGCCACGCGTCGAGCAGTTGTCCCTCAGGGGTGGGCTGGTTGATCTCGCAGCGTGTGGGCCGGAAGACATCGGCCTCCTCGGCGGATGCCCCGACGGCGGCGTTGGACAGCAGGATGCCCGCCGTCATCGCGGCCGCGGTGGCGCGCCAGAGGTATCGCTTCACGCGGGTCAGGGTAGTCGCCGGCGGGGCCAGCGCGAATCGGGCGGCGCAATTTCCGGACCGGGTTGGCGGGCGCGGGCGCGGAAGGGGGAGGATGGGGACGTGCTCGGATACTTCGGTCCCGCAGGGACGTTCACCCATCAGGCGTTGCGCATGATCACCGACGAAGAGGCGGTGGCGTTCTCGAGCGTGCGCGAGGCGCTGGATGCGGTGCGCCACGGTGACGTCAGCGGCGCCGTCGTGCCCATCGAGAACTCCGTCGAGGGCGGGGTGTCGGCCACCCTCGACGAGCTGATCGCCGGCGAGCCGCTCGCCATCCGTGCTGAGATCGTGATCCCCGTCGAGTTCGGGCTCTATGCCCGTGAAGGCACCCAGCTCGCCGACGTGCGGCAGGTGCTGACCCACGGGCACGCCGCGGCCCAGTGTCGTCAGTGGCTGGCGGAGAAGGTGCCCCGGGCGCAGGTCACGGAGGCGGGCTCGACGGCCGGCGCGGCTGCGGAGGTCGCACGCCCGGAGTCGCGCTACGACGCGGCCGTCTGCGCACGGGTGGCCGGCGACACCTACGGCCTGACCGAACTGGCCTACGCCATCGAGGACAACCCGGGCGCGGTGACCCGCTTCGTCGAGGTGGGGAAGGCCGGGCCGGTCGCCCGGCGCACGGGCGCCGACAAGACCACGCTGGTCGCCTACATGCGCGAGGACCACTCGGGTGCCCTGCTGGAGATCCTCGAGCAGTTCGCCGTGCGCGGGGTGAACCTGACCCGGATCGAGTCGCGCCCGACGAAGACCACGCTGGGGTCCTACTGCTTCTCGATCGACGTCGAGGGGCACCTGCACGACAAGCGCGTGGGCGAGGCCCTCGAAGGCCTGCACCGCGTCTGCCCCCGCGTCCACTTCCTGGGTTCCTACCCCCGGGCCGATGAGTCGCGGCCGAAGGTGGGCGACGGGTTCACCGATGACTCGTACGACGCGGCCGCGGCCTGGGTGGAGAGCCTCGGCCTGCCGTTCTTGCCCTGAGCCAGGCGCCCGGCGCCTGGTCGAAGGGGCCTAGGCCGACACGACCCGCGCAACGCCGGGCAGGACCTCGAACCGGATGGCGCTGACGGCGCCGATGACGTCGCCGTCGACCTGGAAGGGCACCGGGAGGTCACAGTTGACGACCACGTCGCGTGCCACCCGCCGGTCGACGAACGGCTCGCGCCTGGTGCGCAACAGCACGCCCGCCATCATGCGCAGCACGTCGCGCGAGTGACGCGGCGAGGCGACCAGCAGGTTGAGCAGCCCGTCGGAGGCGTCCGCGTGGGGGAGCAGCCGCACTCCGGCACGGAGCTCGCCCAGGTTCCCCACCTGGACGAGCGAGGCGTCGCGCAGCAGCACCTCGCCGTCGACGGCGATCCTGCTGGGCACCGGCCGCGCCTTCACGTGGCGCAGCCCGGCGAGCACGTAGCCCAGTTGTCCCAGCCGCTTGAGCCGGGCCGTGGCGTCGGTCACGACGGCTGCGTCCGCGCCCAGCCCCGCCATCACCGCGGCGTAGCCCTGGGCGTCGGTGTCCAGGTTCGTGTAGCGCAAGAGGTCGAACGGGCGGGGCGTGCCGTCGAGCGCCTTCACCAGCGCCGGGCGCAGCCGCAGCGGAAGCCGGAGGTTACGCGCCAGGAGGTTCCCCGTGCCGGAGGGCAACAGCCCGACGGGGACGTCTGTGCGGCGGAGCGCCGCGAGCACCATCCGCACGGTGCCGTCGCCGCCTGCCACGAGCACCCGGTCGACGCCGGCCTCGAGGGCTGCCCTGGCCTGCCCGGTGCCCGGGTCCTCGGGCGTCGTCAGCAGGTACCGGGCCGCAGGCAGGCCGCGGGCGCTGAGTTCGCCGTCGATGATCGCGCGGAAACGCTCACCCCGGCGCACCGAGGCGGGATTGACGACGACCGCGACCCGCATCTACGCCCGCCGCGGCCGCTTGACGAAGAACCAGGGCAGCATGGCGACCGCCAGGACGAACGCGGTGACGGCCCAGGCCCAGCCGAAGCCGAGGATGTCGGCGATGGCCCCGGCCAGCAGGGTGCCGGCGATGGATCCGAGGTCTGTGGCCATGGAGTAGGTCGAGAGCGCCTGGCCGCCGTTGCGGTTCGACCCGATGAGATCTGCCAGCAGGGCCTGGGATGCGGGGGCGATGAACGCCGCGCCAGCGCCGGCGGCTGCCGAGAGGACGAAGAACCAGGTGAGGGTGTCGAACCAGCCGAACGGGAGCGTGACAAGGGCGGAGAGGCCGAGGCCGACAACCAGGAACGGGCGCCTGCCCAGCCTGTCGATCAGCCGCCCCGTGGCCTGTTGGGTGATCGCGTTGCCGACGGCGAACAGCGTCAGCGCAATTCCGGCGGCAGCCGCGCCGATGGTGGGGACCGCCGCCGCCATCAGCGGGAGCAGCGCGATGCGCACGCCGAAGTTGGCCCAGCCGTGGGCGAAGCCGGTCACCAGCAGCGCCCGGTAGTACGGGAGGGCCATGGCCTCGCTGAGAGTCATCCTCGGCTGCGCCTGTCCCGGCACCTCGGGCGCGCCGGTGTCGCGGCGCAGGAACACCATGACCACGAGCACCGAGGCGAAGACGGCAGCGGCGTAGAGGAAGAACGGCACGCGGAGGCCCAGGCCGGACAGGGCGGAGCCGAGGATGGGGCCGAAGATGTTGCCCAGCAGGAAGGCCGAGCCGTACAGCGACGACGTGTGGCCGCGCTGCCCGGGGGGCGACAGCCGCACCAGTAGGCCCATCGACGACACCGTGAACATGACGGAGCCGATGCCGCCCAGCCCGCGGAACAACAGCAGGGTCCAGTAGTCGGGCGCCAGGCCGCTGAGGGCGCTGGAGAGCGCGACGATGCTCAGGCCCAGCAGGTAGATGCGGCGTTCGCCGAACTTCCCGATGAGGGCGCCGCCCGCAGGGGCGAAGATGAGGCGCACGAACGCGAACACCGACACGATCGCGGAGGCGGCCATCACGCCCACGTCGAAGGACTTGGCGAACTGGGGCAGGATCGGCGCGACGATGCCGAACCCGAGCGCGATGAGGAACGCGGCTGCCACCAGCACCCAGATCTCCGCCGGGATGGGCTCCCTACGTGTCGCCTTAGCCACTCTTCGCCTCTCCTATGGGGGCCACGAAACTGACCACGTTCACCCTATCCCCGGGGGGAAGTGTCACGCCCCTGCCTTACTGGGCTGGGAGAGGAACCCGAGTTGGGCACACCGCCCGCGTCCCGGGGGGAGGCCGGTGCTCGCTAGAGTTGGGCGCATGATTGATCCCAAGTGGCTTCGCGTCGATCCCGATCGCGTCCGACGCTCCCAGGCCCTGCGCGGCGCCTCGGTCGAGCTCGTCGACGACCTCATCGCGGCAGACGAGTCCCGGCGCTCCTCGATCGCGTCGTTCGAGACGCTGCGGGCTGAGCAGAAGTCCATCGGCAAGGACGTCGCCAAGGCCAAGGGCGAGGAGAAGGCGGCGCTGATCGCGCGCACCCAGCAGCTGGCGGCAGACGTCAAGCGCGCCCAGGCCGACGCCGACGAGGCGGGCAACCGCTTCGACGAGCTGATGAAGCAGGTGGGCAACCTCGTGATCGACGGCGTGCCCGAGGGCGGCGAGGACGAGGGCGTGATCATCGAGACCGTCGGCACCCCGCGCGACTTCGCGGCTGAAGGCTTCGAGGCCCGCGACCACCTGGAGCTCGGCGAAATGCACGGCGCCATCGACATGGAGCGCGGCACCAAGATCTCAGGGTCGCGTTTCTACGTGCTGACGGGCTTCGGCGCCCAGCTCGAGATCGCGCTGCTGAACCTGGCGATGAGCAAGGCCGCAGAGTGGGGCTTCACGCCGATGATCCCGCCCGCGCTGGTGCGCCCGTCGGCGATGGAGGGCACCGGCTTCCTGGGCCAGGCCGCCCAGGACGTCTACCACCTGCCCGCAGACGACCTGTACCTCGTGGGCACCTCCGAGGTGGCGCTCGCCGCCTACCACTCCGACGAGATCCTCGACGCGGGCACGCTGCCGCGCCGCTACGTCGCCTACTCCCCGTGCTTCCGTCGCGAGGCCGGCTCGCACGGCAAGGACACCCGCGGCATCTTCCGCGTGCACTGGTTCGACAAGGTCGAGATGTTCGTCCACTGCGACCCGGCTGATGCGGAGGAATGGCACCAGAAGCTTCTCGGCTACGAGAAGGATTTCCTCAACGCCCTCGAGGTGCCGTTCCAGGTGCTCGATGTCGCCTCGGGAGACCTCGGCCTGAGCGCGGCCAGGAAGTTCGACTGCTACGCCTGGCTGCCCACCCAGAAGCGGTACCGCGAGGTCACCTCCACCTCCAACTGCACGGAGTTCCAGGCCCGCCGGCTCGGCATCCGTGGCCGGTTCGAGGACGGCGTGCGCCCCGTCGCCACCCTCAACGGCACCCTCTGCGCCATGACCCGCATCATCATCATGCTGCTCGAGAATCACCAGCAGGCCGACGGCTCCATCCATGTGCCGGAGGCGCTGCGCCCGTACCTCGGTGGCCGCGACCTGATCACCCCGCCTGCTTCCTGAGGATCATGGGCTGGATGCGCGGTTCACAAGCGGATGAAGCGCGTCGTTTGCCTGCTCTCTACCGTTGGTTGACACAACGGTGGCATGCTTGGGCTGGTAACAGATCAAGCAACCAGGCGTCCCTGATGGCAGGGAAGAGAGGCAACGCCATGGAATTCACACCACAACTTGTTGCGCTGGACATCGACGGCACGCTCGTCGATGCGTTCGGCGTCATGCCGCCCGAGGTGCGCGCTGCGGTGCGCAGGGCCCTCGACGCGGGGGTCACCGTCGTTCTTTCCACGGGTCGGTCGTGGCTGGCCACGCAACCCATCGCCGATGAGATCGGGCTGCCGGAGGGCTGGCACGTGTCGGCCAACGGCGCGATGGTGGTCACCTATCCCGAGCTCGAGATCCGGCACGAGACGCGCTTCGACCCCACCGACGTCATCCGTCAGGTCAGCGAGATCGCACCCCATGCCCGCATCGCCGTCCAGGACGGGCTCCACTGGCGGGTGAGCCAGGAGTTCCCACCCGGGGAGTTGCTCGGCGACGTCGAGGTCGTCCCCGTGGAGGACCTGGCCAAGGAGGAGGTGTCCCGCGTCATCGTGCGGGACCCGGACACCACCGAAGAGGCGTTCAGCGAATTGGTGGGGCGGCTCGGGCTCCAGGAGGTGGCCTACTTCGTGGGCTGGTCCGCCTGGCTGGACATCGCCCCGAAGGGCATCGACAAGGCGTTCGGCCTGGCGATGGTGTGCCGGGAACTCGGGATCGACCAGAAGGACGTGCTGGCCATCGGCGACGGCCGAAACGACATCGAGATGCTCGAGTGGGCGGGCCGTGGCGTGGCCATGGGCGACGCCCCCGACGAGGTGCTGGCCGCCGCAGACGCGGTCACTGGCAGCTTCGCCGACCTCGGCGTCGTCGAGGAACTGAACCTGTGGTTCCCCGCATTGGAGGCCGAAGGCGCTGCCTGACACCGCGTGAGCAGAGAGAAAGGGCCACCCTTGGGGGAGAGGGTGGCCCTTTCAGCTTGCGGGGGTGCTCAGGCAGCGGCGACCCGGCGGGTACCGCGCTTGACGTCGTTGGCGACGGCCACGACCTGGGCCGGCGTCGGAGTCTTCTTCTGGACGGGGCGGGCGACGCCGCCTTCCGCCTCGATGCGGCGGAGGTGCCGCTTCACGGTGGAGACGGAGCAGCCGACCTTGGCCGCGATGACGCTCAGCGGTTGATCCGGGTTGGCGGCACGCATGCGGTGGATCTCGTACCGGTCGAACTGCCGGCCGGAGTTGACGCCCGCGAAGGTGTCGAAGTCTTCAGGAGTGACCATGATGCCCAGCCGGGCGCGGATCTCCTGGCGCTGGCGACGCGTGGTGCCGGCGACGAAGCCGGAGACGTCGAACTTCACGACGGCGTCCGTCAGGCACTGGGCCATGAGCGGGCAGCCGGCACACATCTTTTCGGCCTGCGAACGGAGCATCTGCTGCTCACGGCGCTCGCCGCGCGACGTCGGGGCAGTGCCGTCGTCGAGGAGCGGGTGCAGGAACACATTCGAGTAGGCGACGCAGGCGGTCGTCGGTTCAGTCATGTCAGCCCTTCCGTAGATCCCCTTGTGGAGTGCTGGTTCAAGACTGTCGTGAAAACGCGGGCCGTGGGTGCTCACGGCATGGGGAGATCTACCCGACTTCTCTGGGTACCGGACCTAGGCTGCTCTGAGTATCTGGGCTCAGGGATGGGTATCGGCCGCATCCTCGAGGCTGGACGACGCGGGGGAGAGGCGCCGGGTGGGGCGGTGAAGGCCGAGTGAGTACTCAGTGGGATGTGCCCGTGTCCACAGAGTCTGCCATCCGCCCCGGTCCACTTTGGCGCCGGGTGGCGGTAATGGGCCTGATCCTGGCGGATCTCGCCATCCTCTCCAGGGTCTGGTGGATGACAGGACGTGGCCTCGACCTCACCGACGAGGGCATGCACCTCAATTGGATGACCTCCCCGTGGGACTGGCCCTGGGCCAGCACGCAGTTCGCGTTCTTCTTCCATCCGCTGTGGAGTCTAGCGGGCCAGGACCTGGTGCTCGTTCGCCGGTGGACGGTGCTGCTGCTCCTGCTGGTGGGCGTGGGGTTCTTCGCCGCCGTGGTCCGGCGGGCCTTCGCGCTTTCCCGGGGGAGCAGTCTGGCGTGGGGAGCGCTGCTGACGCCGACGGTCCTGCTGGCTGTGGGATCGCAGTCGGTGTTCTTCACCCCCAGCTACAACCCGCTGGGCCTCATCGGTCTGCTCGTGTCCGGGGCGGCGCTCGCCGGCATCCTGCTGACCGCCGGTGGGCGAGGCTGCGCTCAGCGAGCGCTGCTCTTCTCACCGTTGAGAGCCGTCGATCCTGGTCAGAGATCCGCAGCCTCCGGCTGGCGTCTGCGCCAGCGCTGCAGGTGACATGTTCTTGTATAGTCCAGATTCGGGCGAAGGGGAATCGTGGATCGCAATCAGGTTCGAGTGGTAATGACGGTCGACAACGGGGTCGTTGGGGACTCTCGCGTGATCAAGAGCGCACGCAGTGCCCGGGAAGCCGGCTTTGACGTAGTCGTCCTCGGATATGGCTCGGTGGACCCCCTCGTCGAGGGCGTCGATGTGCGCCTCTTCCCTGCGATGCCTGCTGGTAGACGACAGAGTTCTGGACTGCGCTGGGCCCTGCGCACTGTAGCAATGGATCCCGGCGATGTCCGGGCATACCGACTCAGGCCACGCAAGACAGGTGTCGCGGGTGTCGTCGAGCGCTTCGCTGTGGCGCTGCGGTGGAGGATCAACAAGTTCGCGGGATACGGACCGCGCGAGTGGCAGCGCCTTTATGAGCTGGCAGAGCGCAGCGACGCCTGGGCTCGGAGGCTTCAGATCTGGGAGCATCTCGACCCATCAGTGGCGGGTCTCAACCGCGGTATCGTCGGTCCGTTGATTGAGTTCGAGCCGGACATCATCCATGTTCATGACTACCGGACGCTGCCCGCGGCAGCAGCCGCCAGGCGTGAACTCAACCGGCGTGGGCGTGCCGTGCGCGTTGTCTATGATGCGCATGAATACGTCCCTGGTCTGCTTGAGATCGGTGAAGCCAGGTTGGCTGCTGCTCAGCGCATTGAGCGCAAGCACATTGCAATCGCCGACGCAGTCGTCAGCGTCTCCGACGACTTGGCAACCCGAATGCAATCAGATCACAAGCTGCCGGAGCGACCGCTCGTGGTCGTGAACGCCCCCGGGGTCCCGGGACGACCATTGCGGGGCAAAGGCTTGCGTGACCGGCTTGGCCTGGATCAGACCACTCCCCTGCTCGTCTACTCGGGGTCCGTTGGGCACTCGCGCTGGCTGACGCACACAGTGGATATCCTGCCATCCTTACCCGCGGCGCATATGGTTCTCATCGTCTCGCACCCCACAAGCAACGTGATTGAGGCGCTTGAAGAGCGCGCCACCTCGCTGGGGGTACTCGACCGCTTCCATGTGACGCGCTACGTCCGCCCGGAATGCCTAGTTGAATTCCTCTCGGAAGCAACAGTCGGGCTCGTCCCTCTCAGGCACACCGAAAACGTTCAGGACTCGCTCCCGAGCAAGACCTACGAGTACCTGGCTGCAGGGGTTCCGCAGGCGGTTTCCGACCAGCGCGTGCTGGGCGAATTCGTTCGGCAAACTGGAGTCGGTGAGGTATTTGAAGCCGACAGCGCTGATGATATGGCGGCGGCAGTCGGCCGTATTCTGGCCGACCCTCAGCGGTATCGAAGCGCCATCACCCCTGGACTACAGGCACGATTCACCTGGTCCAGCCAGGTGGACCCGCTGCTCGCCGTCTACGACCGACTGGCGGCCACGTTGAAGAATCCTCCGCGAAGCGATGCGGGTCGGGACGCCGCTGTGGAGGTGGAAACAACGCCTGATGCGCAGATCCAGCCGCTCGGGGAAAGTCCAGATGGGTCCGTCAGGCTCGCCATCATGCCCGTCAACACGGACGGGCAGGGAGTGCTCTGGGCGCAGGCGACCGCCCGATTGGACGGTGTCAAGGCGGCCAGCTTCTCGACATCAGATCCCAATGCTGATCACACCGGCACAGGCGCGGTCCTTCCACATGGGCGCCGGACGGATGCTGGCCACATGCGGGACGTGATCCATCAGTTGTCCAGCGATTACACCCACGTCCTTCTGGAGGCTGGGTGGACCCCTGTGGAGTACACGTACCTACCGCTGCCGGTGTGTCAGGCTGTCGAAACCCTCGAAGAGGCCGGGGTCCTTATCGGTCAGGTGTTCCACGGCGCAGAACTACGCCTTCCATCCAGGCACGCGTCGCTGTACCCGTCATCGCGCCTCGCGAAGTTGGAAGCCGGTGCCTCCCTGGAGAAGCGGGCTTTTGAGACGATCGCCGTAGCCGAGTGGTTGGGACTGGATCAGTTCACGGCATCGCTGGACCTGTTGGATTTCCTGCCCAACGCGCGGTGGCTTCCGCGTGTTGTGTCGGCTGACTCTTTCGCTGTCCCGGGAGCGGGCACGGGTGCGCCGACGGTGGTTCACCTGCCTTCCGAGACATCCGGGTACAGCAGTGAGATCGATCAGGTTCTCCAGGAGTTGGCTGCTGACCGGGGTCTACGTGTCCTTGATCGTGGTTCGGCACCGGTGCGCCAACTCGTTCAGGAAGCTGATGTCGTGGTCGACAACATCGGCGTGGGCGGATACGGCGCGAATGCCGTCTTAGCGATGGCCAGCAGCTGCGCCGTGATTGGTCAGGTCGGCTCATCCGCCCGGTCGAGGATCGACGATGAAATCCCGATTGTTGAAGTGGCAGACATCGCCTCACTCCGAGAAGCCCTGGCACGAGTGGTTGGCGATGCCACGTACCTGTCCGATCTCCGCAGCCGGAGCCACACCTATGCGCGTCGCTGGCACGATGGCCAGGCTGCGGCTGACGTTCTTGCACAGTTCTTGGGAGTCCGAAAATGACCAGTGTCACCTTGATTATCCCCACGCGGCATAGAGCGCGCTTTCTCGGCGCGACCGTGCGCGCACTACAGGCTTCGGCGGCCGAGGCGATGCGAGGCACCAAGCGCCAAGTGAGAATCCTGGTGGTGGATGACGCCTCCGAGGATGACGAGACGCGTCACGTCGCGAACTACCTAGGAGCCGACTACGTGCGCGTTCCTGAGCACGATGGCAGGAACGACCCCGGTGCCGCAATCAAGCTGGGTACCGCACGTGTGGATACCGAGTTCCAGTCCTTGTTCGGTGATGACGACATTGCTCTGATCCGGCACCTTCCGACCGCCTTCCAGCGTCTTGAGGATCAGGCTATCGATGTGGTGTCGAACTCGTTCCATATTGTCGATGCGAATCTGCAGGTCACCAACTCCGTGGTTCTCAAGCCGACCGGATTGGCTGATATCACCCAGGGGCGGACGGCCCTCAACGATGGTTCCTTCGTCAGGCACGATCTCATTCGCGATTTTGAGTTTGACCTCTCACTGGAGGCGCACATGTTGCCGCCAATGTGGACCAAACTGATGTTGGACGAAGCGCGTTTCTCCATCATCGAGGAACCCACCTGGCTCTACCGTCGGCACGACGGGAACCTCTCCAACTCCGCCATGAGCGAGCGGGACCGGGAACTGAGGCGCCGGTCAAATGAGGTCGTGCGCGCGATGGTTGCGGCTCGCCTGGGGTCGATCCAGGGGGAGGCGCCTGTCGCCGAGTCCGCCTCTAGGCGCGAGGATAACGTCACCATCGAGAAGGACCCCTCATCGGTAACGAGCCCCGAGACACCTGCTGCTCCGTCGGAGGTCGCGCCCCAGCTCGATGACCCGTCGACTGTGCCGCCACGCGGGCTCCGCTACCGAGCGTTGAACAAGCTGGCGCGAGTTCTCAAGTCTCTCAGCGACCGGGCAGTGCAGGCGTCCCGACGCATCTAGGTGACCCGCCGGCTCAATACGGCGGACTGAAGCTGTGGTCCCCGAGGCGTCGGATCAATGCGCGGAAATCGGCTGCAGCCGTCGTAGAACCGCCTCCTGGCGTCGGCACAACGACGATGTCCGAGGCGGGGTTGCTCCGAACGACCAGCCCCGCTCCAGCCTGGTCCGGCACCATGATGGCGTCGACATTCAAATTGAAGCCATGTTCCAGGTTGTGGACGTCGGCGCGCACGTCCTCGGGCCACTCAACATGACTGGCGGCAAAGGGAGCGGGATAGTCGAGAACGGTCCGCGCGTACCACCGCCGTCTCGCGAAGGAAGCGAAGTCGAAGTAAGCCGGGTGGCCTGTGATGACCACTACGTCATAGTGATCGTTCGCCCGTGTGTCGAAATAGCGTTCCAACGCCCGGTTCCACGTTCCTCCCACCATGCGGGTCACCGGGTACGGACGGGAGTTTCCTTTGTCGAACAAGTGGTTCGCGGTGCCGCTCGTAGGGCCACGTCCAGGAGCCCAGTTGGCCGCGTCGAGGTCCAGCACACGATGCATTCGCGCAGGCGCGTCCGGCCACGTCATCGCCGATGCGACATCGACACTCACATCTCCTCCTGTGGCCTCCAGATAGTCAAACAACAACCCAGCTCGTTGAGCGGCCAATGTGGAGCCGGCGCCGGCGTCATGCGCCACCAGGAGCACCTTCGTCGCGTCCACCACCCGCTTGCGCGGGGGGAGGGGGCGCCGGGGGGCAACTGACACCATCGGGGCGTGCTCCAGGAGGGAGTAAGGCACTGACCACTCCTGCTCGAATGCTTCAATCCTGACGCCGTCGGGGACGAACAGCCCGTCGGCGGCCGAGAGCAGCGCGACCGCTTGCGGGGTGAGTTCAGGACTCCCAGTCACAAGCGCGCCCACCGGCCAGCCGCGTGACGAAGCTGACCATAATGCGAGGTCGGTCAAGTAGTCGTTCGGTTCAACGACGAGCAAGGGGCGGAGGACATGGCCCGCGATCCAGTTGAGGACGTAGTTCCACACTGGCGTGAACTGATCATCGAGAGCGCAGTCCGCAATCCTCAGCTCTGGGGCCGGAATGCCACAGAGCACAGGGTTGCCGTTGATGGTGATGACTTTGTCGCTGCCTGGGTAGCGTCGCACAACGTGCCATCCGCGTGCCAGAGCGGCCTCGGCTGCGTTTTCATCCTCAGTGATGACGACTGGAGAAAAAAGCGTCATCCGAGCCCCCTGATCAATGCGATCTCTCGTCCGATGGTTGCGTCCTTGCCGCACTGCGCGGCAACCCGCTCCGCGGCGCGCTCCGACAGGACAGGCATGATTAAGGGATTGTCAACGATGTATCTTATTGCCTCGGCAAAGGACACAGGATCTCCAGGGGTAGGTAGCAAGCTGGAGTGCTCATCTGTGAATTCGGGAATAGCAGCGACGGGATGTGTCACTGTCACCATGCCACTCGCCATCGCCTCACCGAGCATGACACCCTGCGTGTCGTAGCGGGTCGGACACAAGAAGACGCCGTGATCGTAGTGTTTGACGGCCATCTCAATCGGGCTGGAGTACTTTTCTTCGATCGTGACGTTCGAAAATGGTCGGAGTGGCTCAACTGTTCGGTGGAACAGTGCCCCGAACCCACGGATGGTGATGTTGAGCGAATTGAACCATTTCTCTGGGGACAGGATCCGTAGCGACTCGATGGCTATGTCATTGCCGTAGTTGGCAGACGCGAAACTTCGCATCAATAGAAGACTTCTCGCCTCATTGGGGCGTCGGACGCGTGGACGGAAGAGGTCAGTGTTGATGTGGTTAGGGATGATGTGGACATTGAGCGCTTGCGCGCCGACATCTAACTCGGAATTGCGGCGTTGGACATCGGATACGAACACCACCGCAATCTGGGGGTCCTCGAAGATCGGTTTCGCCGCGTCGAAGCGGGTGCGGTTCAGCTCATCGAGCGCGTCTCCGCGAAGCGCCAACTCATCCGTCGAGAAATTGTCCCGCAGGCGTCGGTAGTCGCGCACTTCGTAGCCGTGGTACCAGACGCTGAGCATATTCCCGGGGACAAATTCACGCAGGAGCCCAGTGAGCGCTGGGCTCGGTGAGTGCGCCAGGACTGGGATGCCGCGATGGGACAACACTTCCAGAGCGTCAGGCACACCGGCTATATGAGTGACAAAAATGGGCGTAGCGGAGTCTGCGCTCACCGTGACGGACCCGGCCGATCCGGACACGTCAATGACGACTCCGCGGAGCCCTGCGGCGACGTATGCGTGGACTCGGGAACGAACGAATTCGCCGCCGTGCTTCCACGTCCTCGGGTACGCGTGGGTGATAATTGCGAAATCGACTTCGTGGGGGAGTGCGTGCTCCCAGTGGACAGTCTCTGCCATTAGTTGCTGGGGGATGAACCCGTGAAATGCCGCTTCGCGAACGATTTGGCGCGGACCGCCAGACTCCGCGCAGGCCTTGCCGGGGTCGACAACGGGCGCTTGGCAGTCTGCTGGTTCTCAAGCTGACGCTTGAGTTCGTTGATCGTCGTATTAAGCTCCGACTTCTCCGCCGCGTGAGTGTCTACCAGTTGTTGGAGCACTACGTCGCGGTCAGCCAACTTGCCTGCAAGGGTAAGGGCATCGCTTTGCGCGCGATTCAATTCCTGAACGAGGGCTGACAGCTCGCCTCGAGTTGCTTCCAACTCGCGCACGACTTCCCGGCGCAGCCGGTCATTGTCTTCCGCGCGCTGAGCTAGCTCGCTGGTATCAAGCATCACAGCCCGCATTTTAGCAGGAATGATGCGTCTCCTTGCACTTCATCGCGGGCACCCCGAGGGGTGATCAGTCGGTGCCGGAATCCATCGAGGAGCGCTCCACGGCCTCGTCGACATCCGAGGGCCCGGTCGCGCCCAGCTCAGCGATGGCCGCGGCTCCGCCGCGCTCCAACTGCCCGATGAGCGCCGCGTGCCCGGCCAACAGGGTGCCCTGCTGGGCGTACAGCTCGAGCTTCTCGCGGGAATCCGCGATGTCGAGGTTGCGCATGGTGAGCTGGCCGATGCGGTCCGTGGGGCCGAACGCGGCGTCCTCCACGCGCTCCATCGAGAGCTTGTGGGGCTGGTAGCTGAGGTGCGGGCCGCGGGTGTCGAGGATGGTGTAGTCGTCGCCGCGGCGCAGGCGCAGGTCCACCTCGCCTGTCACGGCGGAGGCGACCCAACGCTGGATGGATTCGCGCAGCATCAGCGACTGCGGGTCCAGCCAGCGGCCTTCGTACAGCAGGCGGCCGAGCTTGAGGCCCTGCGCCTGGTAGTTCGCGAGGGTGTCCTCGTTGTGGATGGCCGAGAGGAGACGCTCGTAGGCGATCCAGAGGAGCGCCATGCCCGGCGCCTCGTAGATGCCGCGCGACTTGGCCTCGATGATGCGGTTCTCGATCTGGTCGCTCATGCCGAGTCCGTGGCGGCCGCCGATGGCGTTGGCCTCCATGACCAGCGAGACCGAGTCGTCGAAGCGGACGCCGTTGATGGCGACGGGGCGGCCGAGCTCGAAGCGGACCGTGACGTCCTCGGTGTCGATGTCGACCGACGGGTCCCAGTACTTCACGCCCATGATCGGCTCAACGGTCTCGAGCGAGACGTTGAGGTCCTCCAGGGTCTTGGCCTCATGCGTGGCGCCCCAGATGTTGGCGTCGGTGGAGTAGGCCTTCTCCTTGGAGTCGCGGTACGGGAGGTCACGTTCCGTGAGCCAGGCGCTCATCTCCGCGCGCCCGCCCAGCTGCCGCACGAACTCTTCATCGAGCCACGGCTTGTAGATGCGCAGTTGCGGGTTGGCCATGAGGCCGTAGCGGTAGAACCGCTCGATGTCGTTGCCCTTGTAGGTGGAGCCGTCGCCCCAGATGAAGACGTTGTCCTCGGCCATGGCGCGCACCAGGAGCGTGCCGGTGACGGCGCGCCCGATGGGCGTGGTGTTGAAGTACGCCTTGCCGGCCGAACGGATGTGGAACGCGCCACAGGCCAGGGCGGACAGGCCCTCGTCGACGAGCTGCGGCTTGCAGTCGATCAGCCGCGAGATCTCGGCGCCGTACTCCACCGCGCGCCCGGGAACGGAGTCGATGTCCGGCTCGTCGTACTGGCCGATGTCTGCCGTGTAGGTGCAGGGCACGGCGCCCGCCTCGCGCATCCACGCGACGGCGACAGAGGTGTCGAGGCCACCGGAGAACGCGATACCGACGCGCTCGCCTACGGGCAGGGAGGTGAGTACTTTAGTCACGGCGCCACTGTAGCCGCAGGGATCACGCTCTCTATACGCTGTCCGACCTTGCGGGCATGCCGGATCCCCGTCGCGGAATCTGCCACCATGCGCACCACTGATGACCGCTGTGCGCCGAAGCGGTGTGCGCCGCGGCAGAAGGTAGGATGCTCGCCTAGTACTGTCGGCAGGCTGGAGGCCAGGCATGCAGCGACCCCATGCTGTGATCGCGCTACCCAACAACATCGAGATCGACGCACGCGCGCAGCGCAATGCGTTGGCGCTCGTTGCTGCGGGTTACCGCGTCACCATGGTCGGCTTCGGCACCGGCATCCCCAACGAGGGGGTGATTGCGGGCATCCCGTACATCCTCTGCCAGGCCAGGTCGAAGAGCGGTGGGCCGGCGCCCGCCGCGGGGCCAAAGCCGCCGTCGATCCTCTACCGGATCGTCCGCAAGGCGTTCCACCTCGTGTTGCACCGCCGTCCTCCGCAGAAGGTGGCTAAGGCCATCGCCCGCGTCGAGGAGACAGCCGGAGCCGTGGTCAAGCAGGCCAACAAGCGCGTGCTGCGCCCGGCGCAGGGGCTGGTCAACAAGACGGCCCAGAAGGTCACTGCGCCCAAGCCCGACCCCGACGCGCCGTTCGACTGGCGCTCCGCGCTACCGCACGTGCCGGTGATGACGGACGCCCTGCGCGACGTGATCGCCGGGCTGGAGCCTGACCTCATCGTGACCGACGTCCACCTGCTGCCCATGGGCGCCGAGGTGGCGGACATCCAGCGTGCCAAGGGCAGGCAGATGGGGCTCCTCTACGACGCCCGCGAGTACGTCTACGGCCTGGCCAGCGACGACCAGAACGTCACCTTGGGCTTCCCCGCGCTCGAGACCGAGGCGATGCCCAAGGTGGACGCCACGGTCACCGTCTGCCAGCCTATCGCGGACTTCCTGGCCAAGCAGTACTCCCTGAGCGAGGTGCCCCCGCTGGTGCCCAACGCGCCCATCGGAAACCTGCCGGAGACCGGCCGCACGCTCACCATCCGCGACTTCCTCAAGATCGACGACGAGGCGCCGCTGCTCGTCTACGCGGGCGGGCTCAGCTACCACCGCGGTGTCCACGACGCCGTCGTGGCGCTGAAGGACCTGCCAGGCGTGCACCTGGCGATCGGCGCCCGACGCGAAAGCTCCTACACCGACGAACTCGAGGCGATCGCCACCACCCACGGCGTGCGCGACCGGGTGCACTTCGTGCCCTTCGCCCCCACCCACGAGGTGGCCGAATACCTGGCCTCCGCCACGGCCGCCGTCATGCCGTTCCTGCCCGTGGGCAACCACAACTGGGCAGCGCCGAACAAGTACTTCGAATCCGTCCAGGCACGCCTGCCCATCCTGACCTCCAACATGGACTGGCTCTCGGAACGTGTCACCACGCTGGGGATCGGCGAGGTGTTCCTGCACTCCAACCCGCCCTCGCTGGCCGAGGCGGCGAAGAAGCTGCTCGGGAACCTGGACCAATACCGGGCCAAGCTCACCGACGAACTCGTGGCGGAGCACACCTTCGAGCATTTCGAGCACGTGATCGTCGACGTGGCCAAGCAGATCACGGACCCTAAGCTCCTGCCGGGCCTCGAGCCCACCAAGCTGCACGACAACCTGGCGGCCATCCGCAGCGACATGCTCCGGCAGCGTGCCACCCTCGCTGATTCGAAGCTGTTCGAGCCCAGGCCGTGGATCCGGATCGGCTGCGCCAACACCGGCGGCCTGCCCCAGCTCTGGGCCAAGGCGCTCATGCGTGAGTACCCGCAGGCCATCGCCGAATCGGTGTGGCGGCACCGCGAGCAGTCGCTGACGTTCCCCGTCGACGAGACGGTCACCTACGGCCAGTGGGTCTCACCCGCCTGGCAGAAGCAACTCCAAGCCAAGCTCGAAGACCGCGTCAGCCACGTCCTCACGGAATCGGGCCGCTCGGTCATCGGCGCCAAGTTCGGCGCGCACTTCTACGACGAGGTGGGGTGGTTCGCGCGCAAGGGCATCCGCCAAGGCCTCGTCTTCCACGGCTCCGACATCCGCAACCCGCGCATCCACGCCTCCCTCGAGCCGGATTCGCCGTTCAAGGACCCTACCGAGGAACTGACGGCCATCCTGCAGCGTCAGGTGGAGGACCTCACGCCGCACGTGCTGAGCTTCGACGGCCCCGTCTTCGTCACCACCAACGACCTCCTCGACTACCTGCCGCAGGCCACCTGGCTGCCCGTCGTCGTCGACACCGACGAATGGCGGACCTCCATGTCGCCCCTGGCCCACGGCGGTCTCCCCATCGTGTTCCACGTGCCTTCACGCCGCTCCATCAAGGGCTCTGAGGACGTCGACGCGGTGTGCCGCGAACTCGAAACCGAAGGCCTCATCGTCTACCGGGGCCTCAATGAACTGAGCCGCGACGAGATGCGCGAGCAGATGCTCACCGCCGACATCGTCATCGACCAGATCCGGCTCGGCGACTACGGCATCACCGCCGTCGAGGCCATGTCCGGGAGCCGGGTGGTCATCGGCCACGTGGCAGACCGTGTGCGGCAGCGCATCAAGGACGACGTCCCCATCGTCGAAGCCACGTCGCAGACGCTACGCAGCGTGCTGCTCGACGTTGCGGCGGACCCGGCCAGGGCCGCGGTGCTCGGCAGCCGGGGCCGCGAGTACGCCAAGCGGTGGCACGACGGGCGGCACAGCGCCCACGTGCTCGCAGAGTTCATGGGACTGGGCGAGCCGGCCCGTTGATGAAGATCCTCATGCTGGTGGCCACCTCGGTGGCCACGGACACCCGGGTGCTGCGGGAAGCCCGCACCCTCGTCGACGCCGGGCACACCGTGCACATCATCGGCCGCTCCGTCCCTGACGACTTCGTGCCGGGGCCGGGCATCACGGTGTCGTCGGTGGGCACGTCGTCGGTGTTCCGCGGGGAGGGCCAGCCGTCGCTGGCGGGGAAGAAACTGCCTCCCCACCTGCGCTTCGCCCGGTGGCTGCTGCTGCCGGAGCACCGCCGTTCGTCCTTCGGCCGGTGGGCTGCAGGTGCGGTCAAGGATGCACAGCAGCGCGACTTCGACGTGGTGCACGCCCACGACTTCACGGCACTCGCCGCCGGCGACCAACTCGCCCGCGAGCGAAAGGTGCCCCTCGTCTACGACTCGCACGAACTGTGGTCGGGCCTCCCGCGCGAGTTCCGGCCCACCCCCCTGGCCGACGCCCGCGAGAAGCGCGTCGAGGGCGAGTGCGGCTCCCGCGCCTCCGCCATCATCACCGTCGGCGACGGTGTCGCCGATGCGCTGCAGGGTGTCCACGGCTGGCAGGACGTCACGGTGGTGCGCAACACCTTCCCGTTGCGCGACGGCCACCCCGCCGTCCCGGAGACGCCCACCGGCCTCGTGTACGCGGGCCGGATCGCCGCCTACCGCGAACTCGAGACCATCGCGGCGGCCAGCAAGCTCGTCGATCTGCCCATCACCATGTGCGGCCCGGCGGATCAGACCTGGCTCACGTCCTTCGATCCGGGTCGGGTCACGGTACTGGGGGCGCTCCCGCTCGAGGAGGCTTCGGCGCTGATGTCGGCCGCCGGCCTGTCCCTGGTGACGCACTCCGACAAGTGGGTCAACCACCGCCTGGCGCTGCCGAACAAGCTGTTCCACGCCGTCAGCCTCGGGTTGCCGGTGGTGGCCACCGACATCGGTGAGCTGGCCAAGGTGGTGCGCGAGCACGACCTCGGCACCCTCTACACACCAGGCGACCCCGACGACCTGGCGCGCGCTATCAGGGAGGCCGTTGCTGATTTCCCGCGCTACGTGTGTAATGTCGAGGCGGCACGTCCCGCCTTGTGCTGGGATGCCGACGCCGCCCGCCTGCGGGCCGTCTACGAGAAGCTGGCATCCGCGCACGCGGATCACCGGGGAGAAGGTTAAGTGGCCAACACTGCTGAGACGTCCACACGGCGCGTCTATACACCGCACAAAGCGGGCATCCCCAACCTCCGGGTGTACTTCACGGAATTGTGGCACCGCCTCGATTTCGCGAAGGAGATGAGTGACACCAACATCCGGGCCGGGAACACCAACACGTTCCTCGGCCAGGCCTGGCTGGTGCTCAACCCGCTCCTTCTCGCGGCTGTCTACTTCCTCCTGGTGATGATCATCGGCGGCGGCAGCCAGTTGGACGCCAACGGCGTCCCGCGGGCCGACTTCCCGCAGATCGCCGGCGGCCTCTTCCTCTTCTTCCTCATCTCCGGGATCGTGCAGGCCTGCGCCACCTCGGTGACCAACGCCGGCTCGCTCATCCTCAACATGAACTTCCCGAAGCAGCTGCTGATCTTCGCCAACACCTACCTGGCGCTGCGCCGGTTCGTGCCGACGATGATCGTCTACGCCGTGATCCACGTCGTCTTCGGCAAACCCATCGCCTGGACCCTGCTGTGGGTCCCCCTCGTGGTGTTGCTCGCAGCGCTCATCGGCATGGGGCTCGGCTCTATCGTGGCCACCTGGCACGTCTACTTCCGCGACACCGCGAACTTCCTGCCGTACATCATCCGCATCTGGCTGTACGCCTCGCCAGTGCTGTACACGGGCGAGCAGTTCCTCACCAACCCCATCGGGAAGCGCACGGGCGAGTGGATCCTGTTCAACCCGGTGTTCGGCATCCTCGGCATGTGGAGCGACGCGCTGCACGGCCACAACCCGCCGTGGTACTACGTGGCCACGGCCGTCGCCTGGGCGCTGGCCCTCAGCATCGGCGGCATCCTGTACTTCATCTCGAGGGAGCGTGATTTCGCTGTCCGCCTCTGACGAATCCCAGTACCTGGAGCGCCAGCCCGGTGCACCCGAGCCGGAGGTCCATTCCTCCGTCGCGCCCCCCACGTCCGACGACGGCGCCGCCATCGTCATCGACGACCTGCACATCACCTACAAGGTGTTCATGGAGCGCAAGAACACGCTCAAGAACGCCATGGTGAAGCGGCTGCGTGGCCAGCAGGTCAACTTCCGCGAGGTCCGCGCCCTGCGGGGCGTGACGTTCAACGTGCCGAAGGGCCAGTGCACCGGCGTCATCGGCGCCAACGGCGCGGGCAAGTCCACCCTCATGCGTGCCGTGGCGGGCATCCTGCCGCCGTCGCAGGGCCGCATCGAGATCGACGGCAAGGTCTCCACGCTGCTCGCGCTCGGCGTCGGCTTCAACTCGGCCCTGACCGGCCGCGAGAACGTCGTGCTCGGCGGCCTGGCGGCGGGACTGACGCGCCAACAGGTCACGGAGCGCTTCGACGAAATCGCGGACTTCGCCGACCTGGGCGACTTCATCGACATGCCGATGCGCACCTACTCCTCGGGCATGTTCTCCCGGTTGGCGTTCTCCGTCGCCGTGCACATGGACCCGGACATCCTGATCATCGACGAGGCGCTCTCGGCCGGCGACGCGAAGTTCAAGGACCGCGCCAACAAGAAGATGTCCGAGCTCATGGACCACGCCGGCACGATGCTGCTGGTGTCGCACGCGCTGGGCACCATCCAGGAACTCTCTGACGAGGTGGTCTGG
Source organism: Tessaracoccus sp. MC1865 (assembly GCF_017815535.1). NCBI lineage: Bacteria > Bacillati > Actinomycetota > Actinomycetes > Propionibacteriales > Propionibacteriaceae > Tessaracoccus > Tessaracoccus sp. MC1865. The sequence continues at coordinate 265,364 of NZ_CP072596.1, forward strand.
CTGCACAAGGGCAAGCTCATCCGCCGGGGCGACCCGAAGGAAGTGTGCCAGGCCTATCTGGACTTCCTGAAGGTCGGCGACGACTCCATCGTCATGGAGGACTTCTGACCCCCAGAGTGGCGATCGTCACGACGGGGCACGACGTCGCCGACGCCCGCCTGCACCGCACCGTGGCAGCGCTGCAACGCGCCGGCTGCCGGGTGCGCGTGCGCGGGCTGTCCTCCACAGGGGCAGGCGCCCGGCCAACGGGGAAGGTGCAGCGCGGCCTCCGCGCTCTGCTGTGGCCCTGGCAGGCCCGCTGCGACGTGCTGGTCACCATCGACCCCGACACCGCGCTCTCAGCCTGGGTGTCGTCGCGGGTGCTGCGACGTGCCTGGGTGGCCGACGTGCACGAGGATTATCGCGAGCTGCTGCGCGACAGGGCCTGGGTACCCAAGCCGCTGCTCGCCGTGCTGCGCGGCGCCGTGTCCCTCCTCAACCGGATCATCACCCGCGCAGACCTGGTGCTGGTGGCCGACGACCACGTGCCGCCGCGCCACGCTCCCCGCCGTTTCGTGATGCGCAACGTGCCCGACGTGACGTTGCTGCCCCCGATGCCGTCGGCTCCCGGTGACAGCGCCCGGGGCTACCGCAGGGCGGTCTACATCGGCGACAACCGCACCACCAGGGGCCTCCGCGACATGGTCGAGGCGGTCGCGGCCACCGTCGACGACCCGACGCCCTGGCACCTCGACCTCGTCGGCCCCGTCGCCGCGGCGGACCGCGCCTGGCTCGACGAGCGGCTCACCCGCCGGGATGCGCGCACCGTCACCTGGCACGACCGGCAACCCCCTGCGGAATCCTGGCGCATCGCCGCCGGCGCCGACGTCGGCCTGTGCCTCCTCGCCGACACCCCGGCCTTCCGCGACGCCATGCCGTCGAAAGTGTACGAGTACCTCGCCATGGGCATGCCCACGGTCGCCACGCCGCTGCCCCGCGTGCGGGAACTGGTGGAGGGGACCGGCGCCGGAGTGATCGTCGACGGCGTGCCCGCCGCCGTCGCGGCCCTCCGCAGGTTCGCCGCCGAGGCCGACCACCGGGCGGCGCTCGTCGCGAACGCCCGCGCCGCGGGCGAGGAACTCCGCCAGCGGCCCAGCCCGTACGACGAGGCGGCGGTCCGCATCGGCAAGCTCGCGGGCATACTGACGCCATGACCCGGCCACGTTTCCCCAGGTTCGTCTACGACACCGGCCAGGAGCCGGACGCGCGGTTCACGCTGGCCAACGAACGCACCTTCCTCGCCTGGATCCGCACCTCCCTCGCCCTTCTGGCGGCTGGCATCGCGCTGGAGGTGCTGGGGCCGGATATCCACAGCGGCTTCCGCATGGCGGCCTCCATCGTGCTGCTCGTCGCCGGCACGGCCGGCGCACCGATGGCCTGGTGGAGCTGGGCGCGCTACGAGAAGGCCCTCCGCAGTGCGCAGCCGTTGCCGACGGCGTTCTTCGCCCTGCCTGTGGCCATCATCGTCGCGCTGGTGGGTGTCCTGATCCTGGCCGGCCTCCTCCTGGCATGAGCGTCTACGACCCCGGTCTCCAGCCGGAACGCACCGGCTTGGCGTGGCAGCGGACGTCCCTGGCCCTCGGCCTCGGCGCCCTGGTCTACGCCCGCATCGCGGCCCAGACGGTGGGCGTATGGGCGTGGCTGTTGGGCGGGGCCGGCATCCTCACCGCACTGGCGCTCGGGGCGGCCTCGCGTCGGCGGTACCGGTACACCCACCGGTCGCTCACCTCCGGCGTGGTGAAGCTGCCCGACGGGGTCCTGCCGGCCGCGCTGGCCCTCGCCGTCGCCACTGGGGGTCTCATCGTGCTCGCGTTGACCCTCGTCGGCCCGGCGGCCCGCTAGTGGCGCGCCGGGGCCGCGGCCCACTGGGCGCGGCCCGATGTCCGGCCCGGACGCGCATTCTGTATGCTCGCTTGCAGCGATATTCGAAGGGACCCAAGCATGGTTCGCATTGTTGATTCGGCGGACGTCTCACCCGACGCCACCATCGGAGAAGGCTCCTCCATCTGGCACCTGGCCCAGGTGCGTGAGAAGGCCGTCCTCGGTGAGAACTGCATCGTCGGACGCGGCGCCTACGTCGGCACCGGCGTGCAGATGGGTGACAACTGCAAGCTTCAGAACTACGCCCTGGTCTACGAGCCGGCCGTGCTGGAGGACGGGGTCTTCGTCGGTCCCGCGGTCGTGTTCACCAACGACTACTACCCGCGCGCCATCGACCCCGAAGGCAAGCTCAAGCGCGGCGACGACTGGGAGCCGGTGGGCGTGACCTGCAGGCAGGGCTCCTCCATCGGGGCGCGCGCGGTGTGCGTCGCGCCCGTCACCATCGGCCGCTGGGCCATGGTTGCGGCCGGTGCCGTCGTCGTGAAGGACGTACCGGATTTCGCGCTCGTGGCCGGTGTCCCGGCCCGGCGTATCCGCTGGGTGGGCCGCGCCGGCGTGCCGCTCGAGCAGGGTGACACCGAAGGCCTGTGGGTGTGCCCCCAGACCGGCGACAAATATCAAGAACAAGACGACAACACTCTCGTGGAGGTTTCTCAGTGAACGACTTCATCCCACCGGCCAAGCCGATCATCGGCGATGAGGAGCGCGAGGCGGTCGACCGCGTGCTGCGCTCGGGCATGCTCGCCCAGGGCCCTGAGGTCAAGGCCTTCGAGGAGGAGTTCTCGGCCCACTTCGGTCTGGGCCGTGCCTGTGTGGCGGTCAACTCCGGCACGTCGGGTCTGCACCTGGGCCTGCTGAGCTCCGGCATCGGCCCCGGCGACGAGGTCATCGTCCCGTCGTTCACCTTCGCCGCGACGGCCAACTCGGTCGCGCTGACCGGCGCCACCCCGGTGTTCGCCGACATCGCGCTGGATGATTTCACGCTGGACCCCGCGTCGGTGGAGGCCTCCATCACGGAGCGCACCAAGGCGATCATGCCGGTGCACCTCTACGGTCACCCCGCGAAGATGGTCGAACTGCAGGCCATCGCCGACAATCACGGCCTGATGCTGTTCGAGGATGCCGCGCAGGCGCACGGCGCCTCGCTCAACGGCACGCCGGTGGGTGCGTTCGGCACGTTCGGCATGTTCTCGCTGTACCCCACCAAGAACATGACCTCCGGTGAGGGTGGCATGGTTTCGGCGGCCAACGACGAGATTGAGCGCAACCTGCGTCTCTACCGCAACCAGGGCATGCTGCAGCAGTACCACAACGAGGTTGTGGGCCTGAACAACCGCATGACCGACATCCACGCCGCCATCGGCCGCGTCCAGCTGACGAAGGTCGGCGCCTGGACTGAGCAGCGGCAGACCAACGCCGCGTTCCTGTCGTCGAACCTGGAGGGTGTTGTCGTGCCGCCGGTGCTCGAGGGTGCGGTGCACGTGTACCACCAGTACACCGTGCGGGTGGCCGAGGGCCGCGACGAGCTGGCGAAGGCGCTGAAGGACGAGTACAACGTGGGCTCGGGCATGTTCTACCCCGTGCCGAACCACCGCCTCAAGCCGTTCCAGGCCGACGTCGAGCTTCCCAACACCGAGCAGGCCGCCGTGGAGTGCCTCTCGCTGCCCGTGCACCCGTCGCTGTCGCAGGAAGACCTCGAGCGCATCGTCACCGCCGTCAACACGCTCGCCAAGGCCGGTGCATGACAGTGGCGAACCTTCGAGCGGGCCTGATCGGCCTGGGCTCCATGGGCCGTCACCACGCCCGCAACCTGCGCTCCATCGACGGTGTCGACCTGGTGGCAGTGGCGGATCCGGCGGGGGACCCGTTCTCCGTCGCCGGTGACCTGGAGGTGCTGCCCGGCATCGACGCGCTGATCGAGCAGAAGCTCGACTACGTCGTGGTGGCCACCCCCACCCGGTACCACGAGGAGATCGGCCTGGCGCTGGCGGAGGCCGGCGTGCATGCGCTGGTGGAGAAGCCGCTGGCGGCAGACACCGGTGCCGCGAAGCGTCTCGCTGAGGCGTTCGCTGCCAAGGGCCTGATCGGCGCCACGGGTCACATCGAGCGGTACAACCCGGCACTGCAGGAGCTGCGCAAGCGGCTCGAGCGCGGCGACCTGGGCGACCTGTACCAGATCTGCACCCGCCGTCAGGGCCCGTTCCCGGCCCGGATCGCCGATGTCGGCGTCGTCAAGGACCTGGCGTCCCACGACATCGACCTCACCGCCTGGGTGACCCAGCGCAAGTATGAACTGGTCGCCGCCCGCACCATGAGCAAGACCGGCCGCGAATACGAAGACATGGTTTCGGCCACCTGCCAGCTCGAGGGTGGGCTCATGTCGAACCACCTGGTCAACTGGCTGACGCCCACCAAGGAGCGCCTGACGATCGTCACCGGCGAGAAGGGCATGTTCGTTGCGGACACCCTGACCGCCGACCTGACGTTCTACGCCAACGGCAACGTCCAGACCACCTGGGCAGACATCGCGCAGTTCCGCGGTGTCTCCGAAGGCGACGTCACCCGCTACGCCATCGCGAAGCCGGAGCCGCTGCGCACCGAGCACGAGCAGTTCCGCGACGCCGTGCTGGGCAAGGAAGCGGACATCGTGACGATGGAGCAGGGCGCCCGCGTCGTCCAAGTGTGCGAAGCAATGATCGAATCGGCTAAGACCGGCCGATTTGTCTCGGTGATCTAGCGGAATGCCAGCCACATCGGCGGTGCGGACCGGTGGCCCGCGCCGCCGGGCTGAGCCCGAAGCCGGTGAGGCCCGCCAGATGACACGGACAGCTGTTCTCAGCGCTGTGGCGGGTTGGCTGACGGCCAAAGTTGCGTTTGTCACTCTCCTGGGGATCGTGGGCACCGGTGCGGTACTGAACACGTTGAGCCAGTTCGATGCCTATTGGTACGCAAGCGTCATGGATCGTGGCTACCAGTGGCCTGCGACCGGGGAATCTCCCCTTTCCAATCTGGCCTTCTTCCCTCTCGTGCCGGCTCTCGGCGAGGTCTTCACCCTGGCCGGACTCACAACCCAGCAGGCGCTGATTGCGATCGCAGTGCTCGGTTCCCTCGCTGCTGTTGTGGGAATTCAGCGGGTAGGGGCCCGGGTTGCGGGTGAAGCTGAAGGGGTGTGGCTAGCCCTGCTGTGGTCTCTTGCGCCGCGGAGCCATGTGCAGGTAATGGGCTACTCGGAAGGCCCTTTCACGGCACTGGTTTCTTGGAGCCTCTGGGCCCTCCTGACGAAACGGCCCCTGTTGGCAGGCGTGTTCGCCCTTTTTGCCGGACTCACGCGCCCGACGGTTGTACCCCTCATCTTCCTATTCGGAGTCATCATGATCCGGAAGGCTTGGTCGAAACGGAAGGAGGGCTGGCTCCGGGCCCTATGGACCAAGGAACTGGCGGGGGCTGTTCTGTCCGGCCTCGGATTCCTGAGCTATTGGCTCTACGTGGCCTTCCGTACCGGGCACTTTTTCGGCTACTTCGGTGTTCAGGCCGCCTGGAAAACAACGCTCGGCACCCCTCTCGACACGCTCCGCTTCGTCACTGCCAATGTCTTTCCGTTCCCAGAGCATTGGAGGGTACGTCATGCAGTCCTGCTGGCGGTACTGGTGTATATCGCTCTGCTCGTGTGGATGGTAGCCAAGCACCTTGACTGGCGACTGATCCTCTTCGTTGGGGCGAGCATGCTGCTGACAATCAGCCAGCAGGGCTACTTCCACTCCTACGCTCGCTTCATGCTGCCGCTGTTTCCTTTGTGGCTGCCGCTTGCGATGGCAATTCCCAAATGGCCAAGGCCCGTTGTCTGGGTGGTGCTCCTCGTTCTGTTCGTGCTGTCCACGGTTTGGGGCGTTGACACTGCGCTGATGCTCAATTCGCCATAGCTGGACAGCCCGTACAAGGTAGACGCCTGGTGCGGATATGTGACCAGAGCGTCGCACGGTAGACTTCCTGGAGGCCAAGGACTGCGGGAAAAGCTAGAGGAGAAACCAAGGTGAAGATCACCGTTGTTGCGTTGGGGAAGATTGGTCTACCGCTAGCGGTGCAGTTCGCTGACGCGGGTCACGAGGTCATCGGTGCGGACGTGCAGCAGGGCGTCGTGGACCTGGTCAACCAGGCGACCGAGCCGTTCCCGGGTGAGGCGCACCTGCAGGAGAAGCTCTCCGAGCTGGTGCCCGCCGGCCGCCTGCGCGCCACCACCGACACCAGCGCGGCCGTGGCGGAGTCTGACGCCGTCGTCGTGGTGGTCCCGCTCTTCGTCAACGAGGAGGGCATCCCGGATTTCGAGTGGATGGACAACGCCACGCGCTCCATCGCCGCCGGCCTGAAGCCCGGCACGCTGGTCAGCTACGAGACAACTCTTCCCGTGGGGACCACCCGCAGCCGTTGGAAGCGCATGCTGGAGGAGGGGTCCGGGCTCAAGGAGGGCCTCGACTTCCACCTGGTGTTCTCCCCGGAGCGGGTCCTCACCGGCCGAGTGTTCGAAGACCTGCGCAAGTACCCCAAGCTGATCGGTGGCCTCTCGGAGGAGGGCGCCAGGCTCGCCAAGGAGTTCTACGAGGCCGTTCTGAGCTTCGACGAGCGCCCGGACCTGCCGCGCGGCAACGGCGTGTGGGACCTGGGTTCCGCCGAGGCCGCAGAGATGGCCAAGCTGGCGGAGACCACCTACCGCGACGTGAACATCGGCCTGGCGAACGAGTTCGCCAAGTTCGCCGGCAAGAGCGGCATCGACGTCTACCAGGTCATCGAGGCCTCCAACTCGCAGCCCTACTCCCACATCCACCGTCCCGGTATCGCCGTGGGTGGGCACTGCATCCCGATCTACCCGCGCCTGTACCTGTGGACGGATCCCGACGCCACCGTCGTGGAGACGGCCCGCAAGGCAAACGCAGCGATGCCCGCGTACGCCGTCTCGATGCTGGCCGATGTCGCCGGCGACCTGAGCGGCAAGCGCGTCGCCGTGCTGGGCGCCTCGTACCGCGGCGGCGTGAAGGAGACGGCGTTCTCCGGGGTGTTCCCGGTGGTCGCCGAGCTCCGCGAGCGCGGCGCCGAGGTGGGCGTCCATGACCCGATGTACACCGACGAGGAACTGGCCAAGTACGGCTTCGCGCCCTACCACCTGGGCGAAGAGGCGGACTACGCGGTCGTTCAGACGGACCACATCGAGTACCGCACCCTCACCAAGGAAGACCTGCCTGGCGTGAGCGCCATCGTCGACGGGCGACGCAGCCTCGACCCGGTGGACTTCCCCGGCGTCGACATCCGGGTCATCGGCCTCGGCTGATCCCACACCAACGACATCACCCGGCCTGATCCAGGCCGGATGATCGTTTTTTGGGCGTGGAGCCCCCAACCGTGAGGCGGGCCGGCCTCAGCCGGCGAAGTTGAGGAGCGCCTCGATGACCCGCTCGGAGGCATGGCCGTCGCCGTAGGGCTGGCCCAGGTCCGTGGTGGGGGCGGGCCGGACGATCACGTCGGAGAGCTGGGTCAGTTCGGGGTCGAGGATGTTCCACCCGCTGTCGATGGTCTCGGTCCACTCGGTCTCCGTGCGGATCGTGGTGGTGGGCGTGCCGAGGAGGAAGGCCTCCTTCTGCAGGCCACCCGAATCCGTGACCACACCTGCGGCGGCCATCACGGCGCGCACCATCTGCGGGTAGGCCAGCGGCTCGACGGCGAACAGCGAGCCGTTCGACAGCGCCAGGCCGTGCTTCTTCGCAAGCGCCACGAGGCGGGGGTGGGCCAGCAACACGACGGGCACCGGGGCGGCCTTCAGCGCACTGAGGATGGCGCGGAGGCGCTCGGGGTCGTCGGTGTTGTCAGCGCGGTGGATGGTGGCCAGGGCGAACGGCTGTTCCGGGTCCACACCAGCGGGCAGCTGCGGGGCGTCGTTGGCGACTGCGTCCCGCGTGGCGAGGCACACGTCGGTCATCACGTCGCCGACGAGCAGCGCCCGGTTGGCCAGGCCCTCCTTGGCGAGGTTGTCCATGCCCACCTGCGTGGGCACGAGCAGCAGATCGGAGAGGTGGTCCGTGATGATGCGGTTGTGTTCCTCCGGCATGCGCCGGTTGAAGGACCGCAGGCCCGATTCGAGGTGCGCGAGCTTGACGTGCATCTTGACCGCCGCCATCGCGGCGGCGGCGGTGGAGTTGGTGTCGCCGTAGGCCAACACCCAGTCGGGCTGGTACTCCTCCAGCACGCCGTCCATCTGGGAGAGCATCGCGCCGGTCTGGCGGCCGTGGGTGCCGGAGCCCACGCCCAGGTGCGCGTCGGGGGCGGGGATGCCGAGATCCCGGAAGAACACATCTGACAGCAGCGGGTCGTAGTGCTGCCCGGTGTGCACGATGATGTGTTCCACGTCGTCATGCTGTTGGGCGGCCCGCACGATGGGGCCGAGCTTGACGAACTGGGGACGGGCACCGACGACGCTCATGAACTTCACGCGCTCCAGTCTGGCACAGCGCCGTGCGGTCCCGGTGCACCCGCGACGGGGGTGTCAGGTGTCGGAGGTCGTCCACGCGTCGCGGCCCTCCCACGTGCAGACACACACCTCGTTGCCCTCCGGATCCGCCAGCACCCAGAAGCTGGGCGCACGGGTGTCGTCGAGCACGCGGCCGCCCGCGTCGAGGGCCGCGTTCAGCCGTGCCCGGGCCTCATCGTGGGCGACGGTGAGGTCGACGTGGATCCGGTTGCGCTGCGAGCGGGGCTCATCCATCTGCTGGAACCAGATGGGCGGACCGATCAAATCCGGATCCGTGAGGGCGTCGTCGTCCAGGTCCCAGCCGGTGACGGCCTGCCAGAAGGCGGCCACCGTCGGGATGTCGAGGGCGTCGATGGCGATCTCGAGCTGCGCCAGCCTGCCGGGCTCCGACGTGAAGCCCCGCTCACGGACGAGCTCGGTCACGGCGGTGCCGAACCGCACGTCGCGGTCCGTGATGGCGCCGACGTCGTGGCTGGCGACCGCGAGGTGCACGCGGTTGTATCGCACGTCGATCTCCGGATGGTGGTCGTGCTCGTTGGCCAGTGCCGCTACGGCGTTCACGAAGCTGAGGGCCTCGTCGAACGAGCCGGCGTCGACCAGGAGGTGCATCCGGCCGAGGAGGTAGCGCCACTGGGGCAGTTGCTCACTGGCATCGTGTCTGGTGAGTTTCGTCATGCCACACGATAAGCCGGGGCGGGTGCCGGTGTCTGTAGAGTTGCGGTGGCTCGTCTCCCTGCAGAAAGGGGCACCCAGTGTCAGACCGCAAGCCCCGTGTCGTGCTGTTCCGGCACGCCCCCGTCGACTTCGATTCCCGCGCCAAGCGCATCGCGGGCACCCTGCACAGGGGAGGCTTCGAGCCCATCATCATCTCCCTGGAACCCGCCGGCGGGACGTCCGAGGAGTTCCTGCTGGACGACGCCATCCGGGTCATCCGGGTGCCGCTGGCGTTCCGGCCCAAGGAGTCGCTGCTGAAATCGGTGCCGACGGATCCGAATGCGCCGGACCCGGCCGTCGAGCAGGTGCGCGCGCTGCGTCGCCGCCGCGGGATCTATGCCGAGCGGGTCAAGGGTGCTGACGCGGCCTCGGCCAAGGCCGCCGCGCACTACGCGAAGCTCACGGCCCAGATGGCACCCTTCGTCGCCGGCCGGCTCGGCCGACGCGTGGCCCACCGCGTGGGGTGGGCGCTCGACACGGTCACGGCGCCGCTGCGTCCCGATGCCGCGCACCGTGACCTCTACCGCGACCTCGACCTCGCCACCACGCTGCCCATCGCGGACCACACGGCCTACACCCTCACGGATCTGCTGATCTCGCTGCGGCCCGACATCCTGCACGCCCACCACCCCAACGTGCTCCCCGCCGCGTGGCAGGCGCTCGACGCCCTGCGCTCCGCCGGCCACCCCGTCCGCGTCTCGCTGGACATCCGCGAGAACTTCACCGGCCTCCCGGACAAGGAGATCGGCGACATCGTGGCCCACCGCACGCTGCTGGAGCTGCAGCGTCGCTTCATGCCCTTCGCAGATCACGTCACGTCGGTGAACCAGCAGATCGCCGACATCGTCACGGAGCAGTACGCGCTGGAGCGCCCTGCCATCGAACTGCGCAACTACCCGGTGCTGGCGGAGCCCACCGGTCCCCGCACCGTCCGTGAGGCGGCAGGGGTCGACGACGGCACGCCGTTGATCGTCTACTCCGGCGTGATGAGCCGCGCCCGGGGCATGGACACCCTGATCGACGCCATGGCGCACGTGCCCGCCGACGCCCATCTGGCCATCGTCACGATGCCGCTGCCGCATCCCATGGAGCCCGAGCTGATGGAGCAGGCCGAGGGGCTGGGCGTGGCGGACCGGATCCATTTCGTGCCCGCCGTGGACCAGAGCGAGCTGATCCACTACCTCAGCGGCGCGGATGTCGCCGTCCACCCCATGCCCGGGGGGTCGCCGAACCACGACCAGGCCATGCCCAACAAGCTGTTCGAGTACCTCCACGCCGGCCTCACGTTCGTCACGTCCGACGCCAAGTTGCTGGCGCAGTTCGTCACCGACAACGGCATGGGCCGTGTGTTCCGCTCGCATGACGCGGAGGACCTCGGCCGCCAGTTGACGGCCGCGCTGGCGGCCCCCGTGCCGGCCGAGCACCTCGCGGCGCTCGCCGAGCGGTACTCCTGGCAGCACAACGAAGCGGTCATCCTGAAGGAGTTCTCCAGGCTCGCCATCCTCACGGAGACGGACCCCCGCAGCGGCCGGGCCCGGATCACGCCCGCTGAGGCGCCCTTCCGCGCGCCGGGCTCCGCCGTCGAACCGCCGCACGTGGTGCTGTTCCGGCACGCCCCGGTCGACATCGACACCCGCGCCAAGAAGATCGCCCAGACCCTGAGCCGCGGCGGCTACCGCGTCACGATCGTGTCGGTGGAGCAGCCTGGCAGTGCCCCCGGCGAGGCCGTCATGAACGACGTGCGGATCATCCGGGTGCCCCTGCAGAACGCACCGGCCGCACCGCCGAAGCCCACCTCGCTGCCGGAGCGCCTCGTCGCCAAACTGCAGCGCGACGCCCCCGCGCGGGTCCGGGCGCTGGTGACCCCGCCGTCGCAGCGCCCCGAGGCCATCATCGAGGCGCACACCGGCACCCTCGCGCAGCTGCTCGTGAGCCTGAAGCCCGATGTGCTGCACGTCCACCACCCGTACGTGTTCGACGCGGCCCGCGTCGCGCTGCGCCGGCTCGGCCCCGAGGTGCGGATGGTCTACGACGCCCGCGAGAACTGGGCAGGCCTCCCCGCCGTCGAACGGGGCGCCCGCGCGCGGCACGAGATGCTCGTGCACGCGGAGGCGGCCGGCATCGTGCACGCCGACGGTGTGCTCACCGTCGCCGAACCCCTCGCGGACGACCTCAAGGCCAGGTTCCGGCTGCCGCGGCGCCCGACGGTGGCGCTGCACTACCCGGTGGAGTACCCCCTCGTAGGCACGCGCACGGTGCGGGAGGCGCTCGGCCTGGGCGACGACGTGCAGCTGCTCGTGTACTCGGGGGTCCTGAGCCGGGCCCGCAACCTGGACCTGCTGATCAGGGGCCTGGCGGAGCTGCCGGAGCACGTGCACCTGGCGCTGGTGGCGGTTCCGTACCCGCACCCCCGCGAGGCCGAGTTGCGGAAGGTGGCCGATGTCGCCGGGGTGGCCCAGAGCCGCCTGCACTTCGCACCCCCCGTGGACCAGCACGAGTTGGCGTACTACCTGAGCGGCGCGGATGTCGCCGTCTCGGCCATCCCCAAGGGGTCGCCGAACCACGATCTGGCCCTCCCCAACAAGCTCTTCGAGTACCTCCACGCGCGCCTGCCGCTGGTGCACGCCGACGCGGCCGCCATGCGGGCGTTCACCCGGCGTGAGGGCACCGGCACGGTGTTCCGCAGCGGCGACCTGGCCGACTACCTGCGCGCGGTGCGGCAGAACCTGGAGTCGCCGGTGCCCGCCGAACTGCTGGCGGAGAAGGCTGCGGAGCGCACCTGGCAGCACCTCGAGCCGCGGATCCTGGGTCTCTACGACCGGCTGACCGGCTTCATCCATACGGAACCGGGGCCGGACTTCCCGCCGATGACGGTCACCGAGGTGGTCGACAGGGAGGGCTGACGCGGCCGTCCGCTGCGCGTTAGGGTGGAACACATGCGCGCTGTCATCGTTGAGGCCCCCGGAGATGTCGACGTCCTGAACATCGGCGAGGCGGCGAAGCCCACCCCCGGCCCTGGCGAGGTGCTGGTGCGCACGGTCGCCTCCGGCGTCAACCGGGCTGATCTCCTGCAGCGCCAGGGCCACTACCCGCCCCCTCCCGGCATCACCGACATCATCGGCCTCGAGGCCAGCGGTGTCGTGGAAGAGGTGGGCGAAGGCGTCGAGCGCTGGAAGCGGGGTGACGAGGTGGTGGCGCTGCTGGCAGGCGGCGGCTACGCGGAGTTCTTCGTCGCGCCGGAGGGCCAGCTCATCTCGCCCCCGCCGGGAGTGGACCTGGTCTCGTCGGCCGGGGTGCTGGAAGTGGCGGCCACCGTGTTGTCGAACCTGCGCGTGGGGAACCTGGCCCACGGTGAGGTGTTCCTCGCCCATGGTGGCGCCGGCGGCATCGGCACCTTCGCCACGCAGTACGCCAAGGCGCTGGGCGCCGTCGTCGTCGCCACCGCGGGCAGCGAAGCGAAGCTCCAGCACTGCAGGGACCACGGGGCGGACTTCGCGTTCGACTACCACGGCGACTGGGTCTCGGAACTCCGGGAGGCCACCGGCGGTGCCGATGTCATCCTGGACATCATCGGCGCGAAGTACCTCGAGGCCAACGTCAAGGCCCTGAAGAAGCGGGGCCGCATCGTCGTCATCGGCCTGCAGGGCGGGGTGAAGGGGACGCTCAACCTGGGCGCGCTCCTCTCCAAGCAGGCGAGCATCACCGCCACCTCGCTGCGCTTCCGGCCGGACACGGAAAAGGCGGAGATCTGTGCCGCCGTGGAGGCGCAGGTATGGCCGATGTTGAATGACGGCCGAATCAAACTTTCCCCAGAGACGCGCATTCCCTTCGACGAGGTGCGCACCGCCCACGAAAAGCTCGCCGGAGGCGACAATGTGGGCAAAATCGTGCTGGTCCACTGACCCCCGGAGTTGACGACACGCCGAGGTACAGAACCGTTTCCAAACTGGCTCGGCAGCCTTTGTTTCATGATCAAACAGCCTTGGGCTAGGCGAATCACCGCACCTATGGCGCGCGTGTCACAGTGCCGACTCCAGGCCGAATTCCCCACCTATTGACCTTTCCGTAACGACTGTTCTAGCGTCGGCCTCAGCCAGTGCTGGCCAGGGGGAGGCAGGACGCAGCCCCCGTACATTCAGGCCCGACTGCGGGTGCCTCCGTGCGTTCCGCCGTGCCTAATCAATTCTTGGGGAAGAAGTCATGGAACAAGTCAGCATTCGTCGACCCTTGGCGTGGATGATCGCCATTGTAGTCCTTCTCAGCGGGTTCTTCGCAGCCTCCCTCAACAGGGCCTGGGCGGCACCGGATGACGGGGTTGCCGACATCAAGGGGTTCTTGTCGACGAACCCCACGGGGAACCTGGCCACCTGGTCCGAGGACCTCGGAACGGTAGGTGCGTTGGCGCTGCCGCTGCCCCTGGTGACGTCGTCGCCGGGGGCATTGCTGGGTGTGGACGATCTCATCCAGAAGGTGGTCGTCGACACCCTGTCGGGCGTCGAGAACTTCACCGACCTGACCACGGGCACCTTCCCCTTCACGCTTCCTGACGGGCGCAGCGGCACGCTGATCACGAACGCCACGCAGGTCGGCGCCGGCTGGCGCGTCGACTTCACGGCGACCGTGAACCGCACCGTCACCGGCCTGGACCTCCACCTCGCCGACGCCGCCACCGGCGTCGACCTCTCCGTCACCGGCGGCGTCTCCGCCGCGGTCACGGCCCAGCTGAAGTTCAGCATCCAGGAAGACGGCAGCGGCGGGGTGTGGATGATCCATGACACCGCCCCCACAACCCGGTCGCCCCGCCTCGACATCGACGTCACCGCCACCGTGACCGCCAACGCCAAGGCCGCCGTCGGCATCCTGGGCGTGACGCTGCCCGACTCGGACCTCTCGGTCGAACACCACACCGTGGCCACCTTCAACGACCCCAACAACGACGGCAAGCTCGCCTTCGTGGGCAACCAGGCTGAGCTGGCCGCGGCCGGCTCGCTCGAGGGCCTCGTGCAGGCAGACCTCGATGTGGACAGCGAGAGTTCCATCTCCGGCGAGTTCACCCTCGGCGCCGATACGTCCGTGACCATCCCGGGCTTCCCGACGACGGTGAACGCCACCGTCGCCGTCAACTGGCCCGACATCACGCAGGGCGCGCCGCAGGTCACCGCGACCGGCTTCGACGCCACCCTCGGCAAGTTCCAGAACATGAACCTCCAGAACCTCGCCGACGGGCTCGCCCGCGTGATCACCGCCATCAACGCGATCCAGCAGCGCAACTACGACTCCGGTGGCGTGCCTACCGGTAACCTGGACCTGCCCTTCATGCGCGGGACCCTGGCCGACGTCATCGCCATCGCCGAACCGCTGAAGGCCTTCCTCGCGGACAACGTCTGGTCCGACGGTGACCCGGCGAGGCTGGGCACCCCCAAGTTCAGCTCGCTGCAGGACCTCCTGACCAAGCTCAACGCCAGCCTCGATCTCGGCACGGTCAGCTGGGACTCCACCAACAACAAGTTCGTCATCCCGCTGGAGTTCTCGGGCACGGCCTCCGGGAACCTCGACAAGGCCGCACAGGACCTCTCGGGCACCAGCAGCACCTTCACCGACACCACCATGACCGTTTCCGGCACCCCCTGGGCGGGCCAGAACCTGTCCGGACGTCGGGTCGTCGCCGGCTCATCGGGCGGCGAGATCGCCAGCAACACCGACAACTCCATCACCCTCACCGGCAACTGGGCGCCCACCACGCCCACCGGCACCGTTAACTGGGTGATCTCGGGCCCGGAGGAGCGCACCGGCGCCATCACGTTCGCCGATGTGCTCACCAACGACGACGGCGCGGGCATCCTCGGCGCGAACGCCGAAGCCAGTGCGGCAGTGGTGAGCGCCACCCACAAGGCCACCATCACCGTCGTGCTCGACCTGAACGACCCGGTGACGGGCATCGCCTGCGCACCGGCGGACAAGGCAGGTCAGCCCTGCCCGTACGAGACCACCGTCGCGGGCATGAAGATGCAGGTCGACGAATGGCCGCTGCCCACCGACCGGGTGATGCTGCGGACCGGCTCCACCATCTACACCGCAGACTTCCCGATCGAATCGACGATCGACATGCAGGCCCGTGCCGGCTTCTTCAAGGTCAACATCAAGGGCGACCTCGTCATGTGCCGCTCCAGCCAGAACGACGCGTGCAGCGACACCGGCACCGACCCCATGGTCTCGATGGCGCTGAAACCCATCGGCGATGCGCAGCACGACATCCGGCTCAGCAAGCTCGTCAGCATGCTCGTGACCGATCCCGGCGCCGTGCTGACCCCCGACATCAACATCCGCGCCAAGGCGACGGCGAGCATCACCGTGCCGGAGCTCGAGGGCTTCGTCGGCAACGACGTGACGTTCACCCTCAACTGGACGGATCTGACCGACCCCGACACCCTCGTCTTCACCGCACCGAACTTCTCGAAGCTCACCTCGCTCGATTTCTCCGTTGACAACCCCAAGGCGTTGTTCAACATGGTGATCAAGCAGCTGCAGACGCTGGTGCACAACATCGCCGAGGCCGACCCCGGCACCGGCAGTGACGCCTACAACACCAAGCTGCCTGGCATCGGCCGCTCCCTGCGCGACCTGGTGCTCAGCGACCAGGCCAACGGCGACGCGGGCGTCACCTACGGCGCCAAGACCCTCGTGGACAGCACCCGCACCACCGCCGCAGCGAAGTTCACGCAGGCGATGGTGGGCCGGGCGATCACGGTGGGCACGCAGGTCAACATCGTCGAATCGGTGAGCACCGACGGCACCACGCTCACCATGGTCAAGGACTGGGACGCCCTCCCGGTGGCCGGCACGCGCTACACCGCCCGTGCCGCGCTGCTCGACGCGGTCGACTGGCTCGTGGCGAACAACCCCGACACCATCCAGGACCTGGTGACGAATCTCAACTCCCGCTTGGGCGGTACGCCGCTGTCGGTGGCCTATGTGCCCGGGACGGCGCCGGCGCCGGCCAGCCTCGTGCTGAAGGTGGCATGGGACCGCAGCTACCGCACCGACACACCCATCGCGGTGGACCTCGGCGCGCTCGGCGACGTGGTCACGGTCAAGGCGACCGGCCAAGCACAGGCCAGCGTCACCGGCTCCGTGAAGGTGGGAATCCTGGTGCCACTCAGCACCGCGGATCCCGGCTTCAAGGTGATGGAGGACTCCAGCATCTCGGTGCACGCCAACGCCTCCGGCGAGGGCGTCCTCACCGGCACCTTCGGCCCCCTGTCGCTGTCGCTGGGTGACCCCTCCGGCGCTGAAGGCGCCGAGAAGGCCAAGGTCGCCGTCGATCTCGGCGTGCGCATCGGCGTCGACGGCGCCACCGCGAACAACCCGGTGGACTGGTCGACCTTCCTCGGCAGCGCCGGCGTGAAGCTCAACCCCACGGGGATGGCGACCGGCGGCGTCACGTGTGAGAGCGGCATCACCACCGAACTCATGGCGTGTGCGAACGTGCCGCTCTTCGCCAAGGGGGTGAGCGATTACACCTCTGTGGGTGCCCTCAAGGTGCGCCTGCCGCGCTCGTCCGACCTGGGTGATCTGCTGCCCAGCGGCAACCTGCCCGCGCCCGACGACGCGCTCAAGCAGCTCGACATCCCGGCTGATCTCGCCGCGCGCATCGCCGCTGCGGTGCTGGACTTCGGCCAGTTCGAGCACGGCCTCGACAGTTACCTGGCCACAGCTGAGGTGGCACTGCGGGCGGCCTCGTTCGAGGGCAAGCTGCCGCTCGTCGGCAAGGACCTGCAGCAGGGCGCCGACTTCCTCGGCACGCTGCGCACCACGCTGAAGAATGAGGTGCTCGGCGGCCTGACCAGCTTCAGCCCCAAGGACTGGGTGGCAGAGGTCAACAAGCGCCTCGACGAGAAGCTCACCGCAGCCGGCCTCCAAGCGGTCTCCCCGCTGGTCGGCCTCGAGTGCAAGGCGTTCCTGGAGCCCGCAACGGGCCTGACGGCAGTGGCCGTGCCTGTTCCGGCGGCGGATGCCGTGAAGCAGACGTACGAGTACCGCGTCGTCGCCTATCAGGGCCCGGCGGATGCCAAGGAGGACACCGTCGCGAGCAGCGTGGCCTCCGTCGAGCAGGCTGCACTGTCCGCGAGCGTGGGCGTGAAGCTGGACTGGACTGCTGTCGCGGGAGCGACCGGCTACAAGGTGCTGCGCAAGCTCTCCACCGACGCCGAGTTCATGTTCCTCTTCGACGTGGGCTCCGCTCTGACCTACACCGACAACGGGACGGCCACAGCGGCCGCCTACACCCTCGTCGTCGAGAAGCCGCAGCTGATCGACTGCCCCGCCAACCAGGTGGGTGGGGTCACGCTCGAGGTGACAGTGCGCGATGAGTTCACCGGCGCGTCGCGTCCGCTGGACATCGGCATCCCCGGCCTGTCCCTGAAGGCTGACCCGGCGAGCGGTCAGAGCACCGTCAGCGTGGGCGCGAAGTTCGCGCTCCACCTGAAGGTGGGCCTGAACCTCAACGACGGCTTCTACGTGGCCACGCAGGACGGCTGGGACACCGTCGACGGCAACGCCGTGGCGAGCCCCGAACTCGGCGTCGAGCTGAACGTCACCATGCCCGCCAAGGTGGAGGCGAAGCTCGCCTTCATCGGGGTGGACATCACCTCGGCCGGGGCGCCTGAGGTGTTCACCGGCCACTTCAAGGTGGATCTGCACAAGCCCGGGCAGACCGGCAGTTGCTTCGCCGCCGGCGACGCCCTGTGCGCGCCGAGCGACAGCGCCAAGCTGACGTTCGCCGATCTCAGCACGGCCTCCATGGGAGACCTGTTCGCAGTGTCGATCGGCGCCGCTGTCACCATCGACTGGGATATCGAGTCCCGGATCGAGATCGACGGCGACGACTCGCTCCTGCCTGGTGTGAAGGTCAACTTCGAGCTGGGCTGGACGATCTCCGCCGACAACGACGGCGGTTCGCTGCGGTCCAGCGTCGGTACCCCGACGATCGCGTTCAACGACTTCCAGATCGACGCCGGCAAGGTGTTCTCGGACATCCTCGGCCCCATCCTGGAGAAGGTGAAGAGCGTCACGGGGCCCATCCAGCCGATCATCGACGCGCTCTACGCGCCGCTGCCGGTGCTGTCCGACGTCAGCAAGGCCGCAGGCGGTGGCGACATCAGCCTGTTCACCCTCGCGGAGACGTTCAGCACGCTCGCTGACGGACCCGACCTCACCATGGTGAAGCGCATCACGAACGTGATCACGCTGCTCAATTCGCTGCCCAAGTGCACCACCAGTTGCTGGGTGACGATCGGCAGCTTCGACGTGCTCGGCGACGAGGCGCTCGACACGACGCTCACCCCGGACGTGGCCGGCAGCCTGATCACCGGTGGCGTGCCGAACGCCACCCTGCTGTCGGATCTCAACGGGAAGGCCGACGGGTCCGCGCCCGCCACCTTCACCGTTCCGGGGGGATCGGCGCCCGCAGGCAAGGCGAATGAGGCCGGCATCACGTTCCCGATCTTCCAGGAACCCACCAAGGCGTTCGCCCTGCTGATGGGCGGCGACATCGACATCGTCAAGTTCGACTCCGGCAACCTGACGCTGGGCTTCGCCTTCAGCCAGGAGTTCGGACCGGTCTACGCACCGCCGCCGGTGCTGCTGACCCTGTCGGGTTCGGCGTCGATCACGGCGCGTATCCGGGCCGGCATGGACACCTACGGCATCCGCAAGGCCATCGAGATGCGCGACACCGCCTCCGCGGGTGAGCTCGCGGTCAGCGTGCTCGACGGTCTCTACTTCGACACCAATGACGAGAACGGCAAGCCGCTCCCGGTGGTCACGCTCAAGGGCGAGATCGCCGCCGGCGCGATGGTCAGCGTCCTGGTCGTGTCCGTGGGCGTCGAGGGTGGGCTGGGTCTCACCGTCGGCCTCTACTGGAACGATCCGAACAACGACGGGAAGTTCAGGCTGACGGAATTCGTCCAGGCACTGGTGGTCAACCCGTTGTGTCTGTTCCAGATGTCTGGCCGGGTCTATCTGTTCCTGCAACTCAACATCAAGATCGGCGTGAGCATCTTCTCCGTGTCGTTCTCGGTGCGGTTGGTGGAACTGACCCTGTTGGACTTCACCGTGAAGGTGGACTGTTCGCCGCCTCCGCCCAACGTCGGCGGCGTGGTGGGTGACACGCTCTACGTCTTCACCGGCAAGCTCGGCACGGACTCCTACCGCGGCGCCCCGTGGGGCGCCAAGGCTGACGGCGACGCCGAGGTCATCAAGGTCACGCAGCTCCACTACGCGCAGACCACGGCCAACATCGACGGCACCGACGGCGCCTACGACGGCATCAAGGTGCAGATGCTCGGCATCACGCGTGAGTTCCACGACCCGGGCATCAAGCGCGTCGTCGTGGACGGCACCAACAGTCCTGTGCCGATGAAGCTGACGTTCAGCGGTGACGGCCAGCGCCAGACGGAGGTCACTCCTGAGGGCGCACCGCCGCCGGCAACCACGGCGTTCGACCGTGAGGTCGTCGTCAAGGGCACCGGATCCGCCGACCAGATCACGGCGGGCAACGGCCCGGCGTACATCGACGGCGCCGGTGGCGACGACGTCATCACCACGGTGGACACCGGACTCACGGTGAACGGTCTCGTCTCCAAGGCGTGGGTCGCCGGTGGCGCTGGTGCCGACAACATCACCGTCGGTGACGGCGACAACAAGGTGGCCGGCGACGCCACCCTGGCGTTCACCCAGAACACCTCTGCGCTCACCACCGTCAAGGCAGTGGACGCCGAGAGCGACCCGCCGGACATCCCGGTGGGGGCCGTGATCGCCTACGCCTCCGCGAAGGATCCGACGACCCAGGCCCAGGGCGACAACTGGGCCGGCGACACCATCCGCGTCGGTCTAGGCGCCACCAAGGTGCGCGGCAACGCCGGCGACGACACCATCTCGGTGACGACCAACACGCCGACGCTGAGCTCGACGGGCAGCAGGCTCATCGGCGACGACGGCAACGACCGCCTCAACGGTGGGGCCGGCAACGACGTGATCTTCACCGGCGCTGAACTCGACTACGGCGTGGACGATGTCGGCTCCGACGACGCCGACGTGACGACGTTCAACATCGTCAACTCGGGCGAGGGCAACGACTTCGTCTGGGGCAGCAAGGGTGTCGACTACCTGACCAGCGGCTCGCTGAGCAACCAGTCCACGCAGCTGGTGGGCGGCGACGCCAACGACGTGCTCGTCGGCGGCCTCGGCACCGACAAGCTCTACGGCGGCCCGGGCGACGACTACCTGTCGGCAGAGCCCGCCGTGGTGGGGGACCCCGCTGTGGATCCGCACACCATCGACGGCGTCACCTACGGCCCCCTCCGCAGCGTGACCGCGCTCGCGCTCCCGCCGGGAGCGACGCCCAACACCAAGACGCTGGTCGGCGGCCTCGGCAACGACCACGTGTTCGGTGGCGACGGCGCCGCGCTGATCTACGGTGACAAGTTCAACCAGGCCGAGCAGTGCAAGGCCGGCGCGACGGTCGTGTCCGACCCGGTGGCAGAGTCGACGACCGCCGCCACCGGCGACGGCAACGACTTCATCATCGGCGGGAAGGGCGTCGACACCGTCTCAGCGGGCGGCGGCGACGACCGCGTGCAGGCAGGCGGCGGAAACGACCTGGTCTGCGGCCAGCACGGCAGCGACAAGCTCGACGGCCAGGGCGGCGACGACCAGCTCTGGGGCGGCGCAGGGGTTGATTCCGTCTGGGGCGGCGACGGCGAGGACGACGTGTTCGGCAACGCCGACAACGACTTCCTCTACGGCGGCAACGGCGCGGACGTCATCGAGGGCAACGCCGGCGATGACTGGGCCTCGGGTGGTCACGACGACGACCTCGTCGTCGGTGGCACCAGGGCGGCAGGCAAGGCCGACGGCGCCGACCAGCTGTACGGCGACCAGGGTCGTGACCGGTTGATCGGCGACAACGCCACGGCGGCCGCGCTCAGCGTGCCCGTCGACCTGGCGACAACGGACCAGCCGTCGACGCTGGGTGGCAAGGACACCGTCTGGGGCGGCGACGACAACGACACCGCCTTCGGTGGTCTCGACGACGACACGGTGTACGGCCAGGGCGGTGAAGACCACCTCGAAGGCAACAACGGTGCAGACACCGTCTTCGGCGGCGCCGGCCACGACATGATCGTGGGCGGCTCGTGGGAGCGGGCCTCCGCAGGCATCGGCCGACCCGACGTCGGCGACCGCCTCTTCGGTGAAGAGGGCGACGACCTCATCGCCGGCGACAACGCCATCATCGCGGTCGTCCCGCTGGCGCAGAACCATCAGATCCTGCGCAACCGGATCACCGATGGGCGCTCGATCGTCCCGCTCGACCTCGGCGACGCGCCGACGGCGGGCACTTCAGGGGCGGACGAGGTCTACGGCGGCGACGGCACCGACGTCATCCTGGGCCAGGGCGGGCATGACCGCCTGATCGGCAACGCCGGGGCAGACCTCATCGAGGGCTGGGCCGGGACCGACTGGATCGAGGGCAACGACGGTGACGATGATCTCATCGGCGGCTCGAGTTGGGCGCTGTCCGGCACTGGCGACACCACCGTCGGACAACCCGACGTGGCCGATGCCATCTTCGGCGGCGACGGCGACGACGCACTGCTGGGCGACAACGGGCGCATCACGCGTCCGTCGACCGGCGAGGCGAGCATCGCGGCGCTCAAGCGGATGGGCTCCGACGGCGGCAGCCTGGTCACGGCACGCTGGGTCGAATGGTTCGATCTCGCGGCCGGTGGCGCGGCCACCCGCTACGGCGACGACCGCCTCAGCGGCGGCGACGGCGTTGACGGCATCTGGGGCCAGGACGGCGCAGACGTCATCTCCGGCGACGGCGACGGCGACTACATCGAGGGCAACGGCGGCGCGGACACCATCCGCGGCGACCTGCCGATCGGTGAGGCGTCGGCCAAGACGCCCGGGGCCACGGTTCTGGCGGATCCCGGGTGGCCGGGCTCGGCGAGTGCCGCAGCCCAGCTGATGGGACCGGGCGCACCCGACGGCCAGGACGACATCATCGGTGGCAGCTCGCGTCGCGCATTCCGCGACACGGGCGACATCATCGAGGCCAACGGCGCCGACGACGTGGTCATCGGCGACAACGGCACCCTGCTGCGCAAGCTCCAGGGCATGCCGGGCGAGCTCTCCGAGGCCGTGTTCACTGAGCGGTACCCGATCGGCGCAGTGCCTTCGGGTGCCACCGCGGTGCGGGTCTCCGATCCGGCCTCCGGCGAGCCGACGACCAGGTTCTGCAGCGCGAGCGGCACCACCTGTGAGCCGGTGGGCGCCTTCGGCGACGACATCATCTACGGTGACGACGGCGACGACGGCCTCTGGGGCCAGGACGGCAACGACACCATCCGTGGTGGCAACGGCAACGACGAGGTCTACGGCGAACTGGGCAGCGACGAGCTGTTCGGCGAGGCCGGTGACGACGCGATCCTGGGTGACCGGGGCGGCGTCAAGACCACCTACCTCGACGGCGACCGTGGCCCGGCAGGGTTCACGGTGTCGCTCAAGCAGCCGCCCGCCGAAACCTTCACCGGGTTCCGTCGGGGCGTGTTGGATCGACGCATCGACCTGCTGCACGACACCAACGGCGGCGTGTGGCTCGGTTCCAGCACCACCAACGTGATGCCCCATCCGGGCACGGTGGAAGGTGGCCGCGACCGGATCCGTGGCGGGCTGGGCTCCGACGTCATCGACGCCGGTGCTGACGACGACCTGGTCAACGGCGACTCCGGCGGAGACCGGATCTTCGGTGGCAACGGTGAGGACGTCCTGTGGGGCGGCCGCGGGTGTGACCCGTTGGCCGACGCCGCAACGACGGACTGCCTCACCAACGGCGCGTTCGACGCCTCGTCGCGGGGCGACAACGACCGGTTCGTCGACCTCGTCTTCGGCGGCGCGGGCGAACTGGACACGGCCAAGCAGGACGTCATCGGCTCGGACATCATCGACTGGGCGCCGCGCGGCGGCTTCGCCAGCTGCACCACCAGCGACTGGCCGGTCAATCTCGGTGCACAGCTCGTTGACCCGTGTGCCTGGTTCGAGATGACCGACACCGCAGACGCCGATGTCGCCAACAACCAGCACCACCAGGGCGTGGACTGGCTTTACGGGGGCCTCGACAGGGACGTGCTGCAGGGTGACGTGACGGCCAACGGCCCGAACTCCGGTGACCGGCTGATGGACACCACAGGCGCCTTCAACCTGTACTCGCACTGCAACGCGGCCTACGGCGGCTTCAACGACCTGCGGGTCATGTCGCCGGCGGTGCGTGACTTCGTGCACCAGCTGGCGTGGTCGGCCGGGGCCGGCCAGACGGTGGGGGATGTGACCACGAAGGGCACCTCCGCCTTCACCGAGACGGCGATGGTCTACAACTCCGACATGAAGCGGGCGGCAGGACCTGCCTACCCGAACACGCCGGGTCACTTCGACATGCCGGCCTGCCAGCCGTAACCGTCGAACGGTCGGCCCACCCCTCCTTCGGGCGGGGTGGGGCCGACCGCTGTGCTCAGGGCAGTGGGTTCCGAGGTGAGGTTCAGGTGGTCCCGAGTGCGCCGGTGAGGTCGGCGTCGGGGGAGTCGACGATCAGGAGGCGCACCTGGTCGCCCCTGACTCCGACGGTCTCTGACCACACGGTGCCCAGGTTCCGGCGTCCCACCCAGGTGTCGTCGGTGGCGCTGACCTTCTCCGTGACGGTGCCGACACAGGCCTCAGCCTGACGCAGCCACTCGGCGAAGTACGCCGAGGCGTCGGTGGCGGTGGCGAACTCGAGCGTCAGGCCCACGCCGGCGTTGCCTGCGTCGTCGCTGAGGTTGCCCTCAAGGGCCGCCACGGGCTGCGGGTAGGGGCGGATCTCCGTGCAGCCCAACGCGACGGCGGCGTAGGCCGAGTGCTCCGGCGAGGTGGCGTGCACCCAGGTGTCGTTGCCCATGAACCCCTCGTCGGGGCTGCCGGGCCTGGCGGTGGGCCGCCATCCCTCGGCCGTGGCGACGTCACCGGGGGCGAGCCCGCCGGCAGTGCTGGGCGCCGGTGCGGTGGGCGCCGGGGGCGGCTCCGAGGGCGGGGCGGCGGTTCCCGCAGCGGCGCTCGAGGCCGGGGTTCCTGCTGGGCTCGGGTCCACCGTCGGCGTGGCGGTCGACGGGGAGGGCTCGACGGTGGGCTCAGCGCTGGGCGTGGAGGTGGGCCCGGCGGCCGTCGAGGCGCTGGGCGTGGGTGGGACCACCGTCGGTTCCGGCGTCTCCGGGGACGGGGCGCACGCCGACAGCAGCGCTGCCACCGCGAGCGCGGAGTGCCGCGCGAACCTGGCGCTCATCGCTTCTCGAAATGGTGCCAGTCCCACCCGGAGAACCAGCTCCAGCCGTGCGACTGGAACGCCTTCACCGGGGCGCTGGTGGTGGTGAGCATGCCCGGCACGACGGGGGTGCGCTGCACGTACGCGGTGCTGGGGTGCCACTTCCCGGTGGGGTCGCGGTACGGGTTCTGCCACGGGTTGACGTCGACCGCATAGCCGTAGCTGTGCGGCGACATGGCGTACGGGTTGCCCACCACGGTGCGGCAGTTGAAGCCCGAGGTGTTGTTGGCGGCCATCATCGCCAAGTCGTCGCCGCCGAACACGTCTGGATTGGTCATCTGGTAGACCGGGAAGCCGGCCTCGAACGTGCGCCGGAAGACTTCGGCGACCTCCGCCGCGCGCGAGCGCCGCACGATGATCTCGCCCCGGTAGACGCGCCCGTCCATCGACTGCTGGTTGATCCGGATGGAGCTCAGGCCGCTGGGGCCCACGGGGCAGCCGCTGCGGTACGTGGCCGACACCTCGGCGGCCGTGGTGTTCGAGATCACCGGGTTGGCGATGCGGGCCCGCTCGATGCCCAGCGACGCGCTGCTGGGGATGGTGGACCCCCAGGGGAGATTGGCGCACATCCTGACCTGCGTGGTGCCGAGCGTGCCGAGCCCGTGCCGGTAGGTCAGCTGGTAGCTGCCGTCGGAAGTGGTCCGCGCCTCGCCGGTCTTGAACCAGCCGCCAGGCACCGCCGCGTAGGCCTGGACGAGGAGGTCGCCGATGCCGGGGGCGACGCGGCCTGTGATGGTCGCCGTGCCGAGCGGGTCGATGCGGGTGGCGGAGGTCAGGCTGACGTCGGCGCGGCGGAGCTCCACCGCGCGGGTCGCCTCGCCTCCCGCAGAGGTGACGACGAGGGTGGCCTGGCCGACGAACCCGCCGGCCAGCCTGGCGGTGAAGGCGCCGCCGCTGAGGGTCGCGGTGGAGGAGGAACGCACCACACCCGCGGCGTCGCGCAGCTCGACGGCGACCGCGGCCCCGTCGTCGCCGCCGCTGACCGTCCCGGTGACCTCGATGTCGCCGAGCCGGTCGTAGAGCACTCCCGTGGGATACACCGGGTGCTGCACCGACCGGATGGTCACGGATGCGGCCAACGCTTGCTGGGTCGCCTCGACGAGCGGCTCGGCTGTGTCCTGAGCCGCAGTCGCAGGGGCGGTGCCCTCCGTAGCGGCACCTGGCTCTGAGGGCTCCGGGCTTCCTGGGACGGCGACTGCGTCCGAGGGCTCCGGGCTTCCTGAAGCGGCCCCCGGATCGGTGTAGCGAAGGCCGCCGACCGCCGAGTCCGGCTCACAGAATGAGGCGACCACCCCGGAGTCGGTGAAGCGCACGATGTTGTTGAACACCCACTGATCGCGCGCCACGTAGCCGCCCGAGGAGCCGCGCGTGTACGTCGTCATCCAGATCGACGACCGGCAGGCCCCGCGGCCGGTCCACTGCGTGTCGCACTCGGTCTTCCAGCGTCGCCCGCCGCTGGTGTGTTCGCCGGGCGTGGCCAGCACGTTGCCCACCCACTGCGCCCGGGGGGAGGGTTTGTAGGTGAGGTTGTTGAAGGTCCAGCCGTACTTCTCGACGTAGCGGCCCGCGCTGTAGGTGACGGTGGTTGCCTGGATCTCGGTGCGGCACCGCTCCACGGTGGAGGAGTACGGCTCGCAGGTGGTGCGCCACTGTCGACCATTGAGGGTGTGCGTACCGGGGGTGGTGTAGACGTCCAGCGCGACAGCGGTGTCGCTCACCGGGACGATCAGGAACCCGAGCGCCATCAGCAGGCCCAGCAGGCCGGAGCCCAAGGCACGTCGTCGTCGCAGAGGCCACCTCATCACGTCACCCTAACAGCGGCACCGGATCACGTCATCCCCTTGTGGTGACTGACCTCGAGCCGGTGGAGGTGCTTGTCAGGACCAATTGAGGCTGCGTCGGGAGACGAACCGGCGGGGTTCGCCGTCGACCGGATCCGGGAATTCCAACGAATAGGCCAGCAGGCGCAGCGGGGTGGAGAAGTCGTCGATCTCCGTGGGCAGCACGTCCGGGTAGAGGGGGTCTCCGAGGAGGGGGATGCCCAGCTGGTCGAAGTGCGCGCGGATCTGGTGGGTCTTCCCGGTGAGCGGACGCACCTCGTAGAGCGCGTGGCTGCCGCGCACCTCGACGATGTCGATCTCCGTGAAGGCGTTGGGTTCGCGCTCCAGGGTCTCGGCCTGCATGGTGCCGACGCGCTTGATGAGGTGCGACTCCACCCGCCGCGGGAAGCTGAGCCCCTCGTCGAACGGGGCGATGGCCCGGTACACCTTCACCGCCGTTCGCTCCGTGAACACGGAGTGGTAGGCGGCGCGCCAGCGCTTCTCGGTGGTCATCAGCAGCACGCCGGCCGTGCCGCGGTCCAGGCGGTGCGCGGCGGACAGCTCCGGCAGGTCCAACGCCTGGCGGGCCTTGACCACGGCGCTCTGCACCACGTGCCGGCCGCGGGGGATGGTGGAGAGGAAGTGCGGCTTGTCCAGCACGACGATGCGCTCGTCGCGGTGGAGGACGGTCAGTTCGCCGGGCACCTCCGCCTCGTCGCGGAGTTCGCGGTGGAACCAGACGAAGGTGTGCGGGCGGTAGACCTCGCGCCCGGTCCACGGCCGGCCTCGGTCGTCGACGAACGCGCCGCGGGCGAGCATCTCGTCGACGTCCTCCGGAGAGGTGGCGAGTTTATGGACGAGCCACTCGCGCATGGTGGGCCAGGGGAGGGCGTTGTCAGGATCCCTGTCCGGGGTGCGCACCCACGCTGCCTGCAGCCCGTGACGGGGCGGCAGCGGCGACCTGGGTGGCATGTTCTCCTCCGAATTGGCGGCGAGGGTGGGATTCGAACCCACGGAGCGTTGCCACTCGGCCGCTTTCAAGGCGGCTGCACTAGTCCACTATGCGACCTCGCCAGTGCCCCACCATGGTAGCGGGTGACGGCAGGTAGGCTCAGCCCCATGCCTGAGACGGTCTACCTCATCCAGCCGCGTCCCCCCGTGCGGGCCTTCGCGATCGCCGCCGTGAGCAGCCTGTTGGGCGCGGTGCTCCTGGTCGCGTCGCTGAGCTCAGGCTGGCATGTGCTCTGGGCGGTGCTGGGAGGCGTCGTGATGGTGACCGGGCTGGTCCTCCTGGTGCTGGCCTTCACGTCGATGAGCCGCCTGGCGGTGGAGGTCACGTTCGACGACGACGGCTACCGCGTGCGCGGCCGCGAGGTCGAGGGCGAGGGCCGCTGGCTCGACGTGAGCAAGGTCACCCAGACCCAGAGCGGCACCCGGGTGACCATTCATCACGGGCACGAGCGGGCCACCTACCTGATGTTCCCGGGGAACGACCCGAAGCAGGTCGACGATGTCGTCACGGATCTGCGCGAGCGTCTCCGCACGGTCAAGGGAATTTAGGCCCCGACTACTCGGCTTCGCCGTTCCACGCACACGCGTCGGCGACGGTCTGCGCACCCTCCTGCAACTCCTCCGGCGTGCCGGAGGGCGACGGTGACGCCGTGGTCTCTTCTTCGGCGGGCGCCGGCGTCGAGGGGGCTGCCGAGGTGGGGGCAACCGACGTGGGCGCGACCGCTGTGGGCGTGGGCGACGGCGGGTTCAGCGCGTCCTCGACGGACTGGCGCATCGCCTCGAAATCCGGATCCGCGTACGAGTAGCCGTTCTTGCCCGGCGAGTAGACCAGCCGCTGCACCTTGGCGTCCTTGACGCGGAACGCCAGCTGCACGAAGGCCTTGAGGTCGCGCTGGGGGATGTCGGTGGTGACCATGTGGGACGCGGCCTGCGCGATGCCCTCGTAGCTGGTCAGCATCGTGGCGGGGTTCGCCTGCTTGATCACCGCGTCGATCAGGCACGACTGGCGAGCCATGCGGGAGTAGTCCGACGTGGTCTTGCGGCTCCGGGCGTACCACATGGCGTCGTAACCGTTGAGGCGCTGGTTCGGGCCCGGCAGGAGGCAGCGGTCCTCATCGCGACAGTTGGTGGCGGTGCCCTTCGGCAGCGGTTCGTTGATGTTGACCACGACGCCGCCCATGGCGTTGATGAGCTGCTGGAGGCCGTCGATGTCGAGCATCATGAAGTAGTCGATCTCCAGGCCCGTGATGCCCTCGACGCCTTCCTTCAGGGCCTCGGCGCCGCGGTAGGTGTTGCCCTGCAGCAGGTTGGGGTAGTCGAGTTCGACCTTGGCCCAGATGCTGTTGACCAGCCATTCCGCCTCGGGTTCGCCTCGGAAGCCCCGGGGGAACGCCTCGGCCATCTCGGAATTCTCCGGGAACGGCGTGTACTGCACGTTGCGGGGGATCTGCACCAGGAGGGTGTCGCCGGTGGCCGTGTCGATGGAGGCCACCATGATGGTGTCGGTCCGGACGCTGTACTTCTCCACCTCGTCCGCGCGGGCCTCGTTACCGTCGGCGCCCAGCAGCAGCACGTTGACCCGGGGGACGTCCTTCCAGGGGTCCACCTGCGGTTCGGTGGCCAGCGTGGGGCGCGAGGTGGACTGCACGCCGCCGTCGCCGGTGTCGCCGCCGGGGCCGAAGACCCTCTCCACCAGCATGATCTGGTCGTGCGAGTAGCGGGCGCCCAACGCCGACGGTGCGCTGACACCGAACGCCAGGGCGGCCACGATGGCGGCGCCCAGGAGCCTGCGTCCGTGCTGGAGGCCGCCGGGGCGGGTGGCGATGTGCGTGGTGGCGATGAGCGCCACCCACACCAGGCCCAGCACGATGAGGGAGACGCTGGCGCGGTTCAGGAAGTCGGGGTCGACGGCGATGCTGGCGAAGCTGGCGGTGTCGCGGAGCGCCCAGTTCAGGAAGTAGAGGCCCAGAGCCAGGGCGCCGAGCGCGGTGGCCGCGCCGACGACCTTCAACCAGCGCTGCGGCGCGCCCAGCAGGCCGGAGCCGGGCAGGACAGTCGACGCGGCGGTGAGCAGCAGGGAGGTGCGCAGCTTGCGGCGCTTCACCTCGTCGGGATGCAGCGACGCGCCAGGCTCTGCGATGGGGGTGCCGCCGAGCGTCACGGCCGGGGGAGTGGGGCGCGGCTTCGCGGTGGGACGGGGCTTGGGTTCCTCACCGAACGGCACGTCGGCCCACTCGTCGCGGGCCTGCAGGGCGCGTTGCGGGACGGGCGTCGGCTTGGCGCTGGCCCGGAACCAGCTGTGGTCCTCCAGGCGGGAGCGGTGCAGCGCCGACGTCTCCTCCGAGCCCTCCTCGGGCAGGTCGAAATCAGGCTCGTCGCCGAGGCTGTAGCCCCGTCGCGGCTTGTCGTCGCTCATCCATGCTCCCTGGGTGGTCCTGCGCGCCAGTGTAACCCGCACTGTTTTGGCGCTCACCATTGTGCTCGGCTAGGCTGGTTCGGCACTGGAGGTGTCGCCTAGTCCGGTCTATGGCGCCCGCCTGCTAAGCGGGTTTCGAGCTTCAACTCGATCGCGGGTTCAAATCCCGCCACCTCCGCCAGTGAACCAGAACCCCCGTTTCGGGGGTTTCTGCGTCTCCGGGGCTTTCACCCCGCCGGCGTGACGCTCCGCGCCACTGTGCTTCCCGCCCGCGGCCCTAGGCTGATGCCCATGGCTGGCCTCACTGATCTCGGCGCGATGCTGCGCGAACTCTCCCCCTCCGTGCGCGACGGGCGCTTCGTCTACGTGCTCCGGGCCGACGACACCCTCGACGACTACGACTGGGAGGCGCTCGAGGTCGAGGCCCAGGCCGTGATCGTGGAGGAGGAGGGTCGCACGCTGGTCCTCGAGGAGGAGGTGGCGCTCGACTATGACAAGCAGTTCGACGGCGTCTTCGGCTGGATCACGCTCGAGGTGCATTCCTCCCTCCAGGCGGTGGGGCTGACCGCCGCCGTGTCCACCGCCCTCGCCGGGGCCGGGATCAGCTGCAACATGCTGGCCGGGCTGCACCACGACCACCTCCTGGTGCCCATCGACAGCGTCTCCAACGCGCTCGAGATCCTGGAGCGGCTCAGCTCCGCCCCGTGAACGTCCTCCAGATGGTCTCACCCTGCCCGAATCGGTGGGGGTGACCCCATCTGAAGGACAGTTACCGGGTCAGCCCGCGTTCGTGGGCCAGCAGGTACTCCTTGCGGTCCACGCCCCCGGCGTAGCCGACGAGCTTCCCTGAGCTGCCCACCACCCGGTGGCAGGGCACCACGATGCTGATGGGGTTGCGGCCCACGGCCGTGCCGACCGCACGTGAGGCCGACGGGCGACCCAGCGCCGCGGCGATGTCGCCGTAGGTGAGCGTCTCGCCGTAGGGGATGGCGGCCATCTCCGACCACACCGAGCGCTGGAACTCCGTGCCCACCGGGTTCAGCGGGAGGTCGAAGACGGTGCGCTCACCGTCGAAGTACTCGCGCAGCTGCTGTGTGACCTCGGGGAGGGCGTCGTCCACCCGTTCGCCGTACGTCTCCGGGCCGGGCGCGTGCCGGTGCTCGACCATGTAGATGGCCGCCAGCCCGCCGTCGCGCTCGACGATCGTGAGGGCGCCGATGGGGCTGTCCATGATGCTGTAGGTGCTCATTGATCCTCCGGGTGGCAGGCCGGACGGCCCGGGATGGTGTTGACGGCGTGGGGTGTGAGGGCCCACAGGTACTGGGTGGCGTAGCTGCGCCAGGGGCGCCAGGAGTCGTTGCCTGCGAGGCTGATCCCGAGTGCCTCGGCGCCGCGGACGACGCCGAGGTCGGTGGCGGGGAGGGCGTCGGGGTCGCCGAGCCCTCGCATCGCGATCATCTCGATGCTCCAAAGGCCGATCCCCTTCAGGCCGGCCAGGGTGCGCCGAACCTCGGCGCGGTCGGCCCCGACGCCTAAATCGAGTTCACTCCCGGCCAGCGCGCGGGCCAACCGACGCAGCGTCTGGCGGCGCGAGTCCGGGAAGGCCAGTGCCGAGTCGGGAACCTCCGCCACGGCCTCGGCGGTGGGGAACAGGTGAGTGAGCCCCCGGACGGGGGTGTCGACGGCGGCGCCCACCGCCGCGACCAACCGCGCCCCGTGGGTCTGGGCCGCAGCGGTGGACACCTGCTGCCCGAGGATGATCCGCACGGCCAACTCGTCACCGTCGACGCTGCGGGGGATCCGGCGACCGGGATGCTTCCGCACGAGCGCGCCCAGGTGGGGGTCGCGGCCGAGGTGGTCGGCGACCGCGACGGGGTCGGCGTCGAGGTCGAGCAGGCGCCGCACGCGTGAGATGGCGGTGGGGAGTTGTGAGACGTCGGTGAGCCCGAGGCGGGCGCGGACGCCACCGGCGCCGGCCGGCCAGAGCGACACCACCCCGTACCCCGAGGGGAGCCGCAGGGTCCGGTGGTAGGCGCCGTCGTGGAAGGACTCGACGCCGGGGATCGCGGTCGCGATGAGGTGCCCGAACACGTTGCAGGGGCAGAAGGGGGTGCGGGTGGGGAGGGTGAGGTCGACGAAGGTCAGGCCCCCGCTCGACGGCGTGGGCCGCCGTCGGGTGCGGGCGCGCAGCTCGGTGGGGGTGGCGGCGTAGACCTCGGCGATCGTGGCGTTGAACGAGCGGAGGCTGGAGAAACCCGACGCGTAGGCGACATCCGTGAGGCGCAGGTCGGTCGCCTCCAGCAGGGTGCGCGCGGTGTGCGCCCGCCGCGTGCGGGCCAGGGCGACGGGCCCGGCGCCCACGCCGTCGGCGAGGAGCCGCTGCAACTGGCGCGGCGAGTAGCCCAGCGTGGCGGCCAGCCCCGGGACGCCCTCCCGGTCCACCACGCCGTCGTCGATGAGGCGCATGGCCCGGGCGACGGTGTCGCCGCGCACGTCCCATTCCGGCGACCCCGGGGCCGCCCCCGGGAGGCAACGCTTGCACGCGCGGAACCCGGCGGCCTGCGCGGCCGCGGCGGTGGGGTAGAACCGCACGTTGCTGGCCTGCGGGGTGCGCGCCGGGCAGGAGGGCCGGCAGTAGATGCCGGTGGACGTGACGCCGGTGTAGAACACCCCGTCGAAGCGCGCGTCCTTCGCGCGGATCGCCCTGAGGCAGGCGGCTTCGTCGGTGTGCATGCCTCCAGTGTGGCTGACGACGACTGCCTGAACTAGCAGGAATGCGACACGACGGTGACGCGGATTTCCGTGGACGAGGCCCCGTTTTGGCGAATCGGCGAAGAACCGCGTATAGTCTCTTCTTGCCCAAGCGCTCGTGGCTCAACGGATAGAGCATCTGACTACGGATCAGAAGGTTGCAGGTTCGAATCCTGCCGAGCGCGCCAGCGGAAGGCCTAGCCGGTCAATGACCGGCTAGGCCTTTCTTCATGTCATGGCAGCCACCCTTTTGCACGCGTTCTTGGCGGGATGAACGCCCGCCGGTGAGCCGATCCCCTGATTAAACTCGACCGATCCCCAACGCCGTCGGATCCAGCCGTCAGGCGCCCGATCAAGGAGAGTCGCGCATGGCCACGAAGAAGTCTCCCGCGAAGAAGTCCGCCAAGCCCCAGCAGGCCGCCGTCGACGAGGGCGCCCTCTCCGTTCCGCCGCCCGGCCCCGGTGTCGAGAACCCGGCCGTGGAGGAACCGACCGCCCCCACGGCGCCGCCCCCGCCCAAGCCCTCACAGCAGGGGCCCGACACGGTCACCCCGACGGGAGCGCCCACCGGGGCGCCTGCGGAGGCGGTGGGCCAGCAAGGCGAGTTCCTCACGACGTCGGTCGGCGCCCGGCTCCGGGAGACTGACCGTTCGCTCAAGGCCGGGCCCCGTGGGCCGATTCTCCTGCAGGACCACCACCTGAGGGAGAAGATCACCCATTTCGACCACGAGCGCATCCCGGAGCGGGTGGTCCACGCCCGTGGCACCGGCGCGCACGGCGTGTTCGTGGCCAACGGGCGCGCGACGAAGATCTGCCGCGCCGCGTTCCTGAAGAAGGGCGTCGAGACGCCGACGTTCGTGCGGTTCTCCACCGTCGTCGGGTTTCGTGGGTCGTCGGACACGGTCCGCGACACCCGCGGATTCGCCACGAAGTTCTACACCTCTGAGGGCAACTACGACCTGGTGGGCAACAACATGCCGGTCTTCTTCATCCAGGACGGCATCAAGTTCCCCGATGTCGTTCATGCGGTCAAGCCCGAACCCGACAAGGAGATCCCCCAGGCGCAGAGCGCGCACGACACCTTCTGGGATTTCGTGACCCTGCACACCGAGGCGCAGGCCCACACGGCCTGGAACATGTCGGACCGCGGCATCCCGCTGTCGTATCGGATGATGGAGGGTTTCGGGGTCCACACGTTCCGCCTGATGAACGACGCCGGTGAGACCAGCCTGGCCAAGTTCCACTGGAAGCCGCGACAGGGCGTGCATTCGCAGGTGTGGGAAGAGACCCAGCTCACCGCCGGCAACGACCCCGACTTCCACCGTCGCGACCTCTACGACGCCATCGACGCGGGCGCCTACCCGTCCTGGGACCTCGGCGTGCAGGTGATGCCGGACACCGAGGAAGAGACGTTCGAGGGCATTGACCTGCTCGACCCGACGAAGCTCGTGCCCGAGGAGCTGTGTCCGGTGGAGATCATCGGCACCATGACGCTCAATCGGCGGCCCATCAACTTCTTCGCCGAGACCGAGCAGGTGATGTTCAACCCCGCTCACTTGGTGCCCGGTATCGACTTCACCAACGACCCGCTCCTGCAGGCGCGGCTGTTCTCCTACGTCGACACCCAGATCACTCGGCTGGGCGGCCCGAACTTCAGCCAGATACCCATCAACCGGGCCCATTGCCCAGTCAACGACATGTTCCGCGACGGCTTCCACCAGCACGCCGTGCACGGCGGGGTGGCGCCCTACAAGCCCAACTCCCTCGACGGCGGGAACCCGGCGGAGGCAACCGATGAGGACGCAGCGTTCATCGACATCCCCACGCCGGTGGCGGGGGACAAGACGCGGGAGCGCCCGGCGAGCTTCGAGGATCACTTCAGCCAGGCGACGCTGTTCGTCCGCTCCCTGAGCCCAGTGGAGCGGCAGCACCTGGCGCGGGCCTACACCTTCGAACTCGGCAAGTGCTACGAGGAGGCGATCAAGGTGCGCCAACTGGCATGCCTGGCCAACATCGACGCCGAACTCTGCGCCCAGGTGGCGCAGGGCCTCGGGCTGCCGGCGCCGAAGCCGGCGGTTCCGCCGGCAGACGTCGAGCCCAGCCCGGCTCTGTCGCAGGTGGGCCAGAAGTGGCCTGTGACCGGGCGGAAGGTTGCACTCGTGGTCGACGCCGACACCGCCCCGAAGACGATCGCGGCGGCGAAGGACGCAGTGCTGGCCGCTGGGATGGTGCCGTTCGTCACGGCTCCGCACGGCGGAAAGCTCGGCGACGTGGTGGTGGACCGGACGTTCCTCACCGCCGCCTCGGTCGAGTTCGACGCGGTGATCGTGGTTGACGCCCCCGAGCCTGCACCGGATGCCCTTCCGACGTTCGACGCCAAGGCGGGTCAGGACACCGTCGGCCAGCCCGTGGATCCGCGGGTGGTGAAGCTGGTGGCCGAGATGTACCGGCACTGCAAGGCGATCGGCGTCGAGCCGGGGTCCAGGGAGGTGCTGGCGGCCGCCGGAGTGCCACTGGACGCCCCCGGCGTGCTGACCGGGGAGACTGAGGAACTCGTGGCCGGTCTGGCCGAGCTCCTGGCCAGCCATCGGGTGTGGGAGAGGTTCCCCGCACCCGCCCCGGCCAGCTGAGTCTGGGCCGGGCGCGGGAGTAGGCTGATGAGATGAGCGATGGCGCTTGCAGACGGATCTCCGTCGAGCCGGGGGAGTCCACGTCGCCCAGCGTGGAGTGCTTCGACGGCGTCTGGCGGATCCGCTCCACGGAGGCCGTCCGCCAGATCCTGAGGGAGCGCGACGCCACCACACAGGCCGGCTTCAACTCCGAGTCCATCCCGGACGGCACCATGGCCGATCAGCCCATCCTGTTCGTGGACGGGCAGCCGCACCGGCAGCAGCGCAGCAAGATCGCCCGCTTCTTCGCGCCCAAGACGGTGGCCACCCGCTATCGCGGGCTGATGGAAGCGCGTGCGGACGCACTGGTGGCCGAGATGGCGGCCAAGGGCCGGGCACAACTCGACGACGTGTCGCTGCGCTATTCGACGGAGGTCGCGGCGAAGGTGATCGGCCTCACCGATTCGCGTCGACGTGGGCTGGCGCGTCGTCTGGAGCGCTTGCTGGACCAGCCGGTCTACGACCCGGCCTCAGACCGAGCCGAGGGACCGGTCCGGGCAGCTCTTCGGGCGCTCCGCGGGGCGGCGCCGATGGCCTGGTTCTACTTCTGGGACGTGCGCCCCGCCATTCGGGCCCGCAGGCGACAGCCGCAGGAAGACGTCATCAGCCACCTCATCGACGAGGGGTACGGCGCCCCGGCCATCCTCATCGAGTGCGTCACCTACGGCGCGGCGGGCATGGCCACCACCCGCGAGTTCATCTCGATGGCGGCCCTTCACCTGTTGCGCGACGACGCACTGCGCTCGCGCTACGTCGTGGCCCCCGACGACGAGCGCTACGCGATCCTCCACGAGATCCTGCGGCTGGAGCCGATCATCGGTCACCTGTACCGGAGGGCGGAGAAGGAGTTCACGTTCACGGACGCGGGCGCCACCCACACGGTGCGGGCGGGGCAGCTCCTCGACCTGCACATCCGCCAGGCAAATGCAGACCCGGCCACCGTCGGTGACTCGCCGTTGGACCTCTGCCCCGGCCGGGAGCTGCCCCGCGGCATCGGCCCCGAAGTGATGAGCTTCGGCGATGGGCCCCACAAATGCCCGGGCAACGCGTTGGCGATCCAGGAGTCCGACATCCTGCTGACGAGGCTCTTCGCGCACCCCGTCTCGCTGGTGGGCGAGCCGGCCCTCGGCTGGGACGAGGTCATCTCCGGCTACGCGCTACGCAACGTCAGGATCGCCGTCGGCTGAGGCCCGTCACCGGAAGAAGCCGCAGAGGTGAGGCAGGGAGCTAAGCGCCCGGGGCCCAGATGGCGGCGGTGCGGGCGATGAGTTCGTCGAGTTGGCTGAAGTCGGTGCGTCGGTCTTTGGGCCGGTGTTCGCTCTGAGCGGCGTCGACGGCGACCGGTTCAGCGATGCCGGGCTCATCTGGGCAGGGTGGTGCCTTGGCCGAGGTGAGGTGTTCGCGCAGCAGGTGCCTGCGGTGTTGCCTCGGCCTTCGCGCCGGATCGACATGTCGGGGTGGGGTGAACCACGGCTTTCCGGTGTCCGGGTCGAGGTGGACCTGCCATTGTGATTCGGATGACTGTTGTGGGTCTGGTTCGACCAGCCGGTGGTGGTGCGGGCAGAGGAGAACGCCGTTGGCGAGTGAGGATTCTCCGCCTGCCCACCAGGGAACGATGTGGTGGGCTTCGCAGGCGCGTGGTTTGGCCGCACACCCGGGGAATGCGCAGCCTCCGTCGCGGAGGGTGAGGGCGGTGCGGATCCCGGTGGGGAAGAGGCGGTGTTTGCGGCCCACGTCCAGGGGTTGGGAGTTGGTGCCGAGTACGACGGGGATCAGGTCTGCGTCGCAGGCCAAGTGTCTGGCGTCGGCGGCGGATAGTCCGCCTAGGCTGTGGCCGCCGAGGACGTCGACTCGTCCCAGGCCGGTGAGGAGGGTGTTGTAGTTGACGGTGATGTGGACCTGGGGGCGGTCTCCGCCGTGGGCGGGGAGTTCCCCGGTGGCGGCGGCGGTGTGGACCAGGATCATCAACGCGTCGGCGCGGCGCATGGCGGGGTCGGAGGGTTCGTCGGAGTCGCGGTACGACGAGGCTGGCGGCATCACCGCGTCGAGTTGTGCGGCGAGCAGTTCTGCCTGGGCGGTGGGCAGTAGGCCGCTGAACCTCGACGACCCGTGGTGGTCCGGGGTGATGGTGAGGTACCGGTTGCGGCGGGCGGCCCGGTCTTGGGCGTCGAGCCTCTTTTTGTCTTCGGCTTCGGCGCCGTCGGGGTCGATCACCCGGAACACGTGGCTGGCCAGTTCCCGCAACTCGTCTGGGCCGAGGTTGTGAACCTCCGCCAGGACGGAGCGCTGGCACAGCTCCACCTCTGCACGCGTCACAGCGTTGGGGAGCTTTCGGAGCCCGGAGATGATCGCTTCGGCCTGCGCCAGGGAGATTTCCCCGTCGTTCAAGGCGGCGGCGATGAGCGGGAAGCGTTCCCCGAGATCCATGGCGAGTTTCAGTGACGCGGTGGCCTGGGCGGTGGTGGTGCGCACGGACTGCCGCACCCGCTCCACTAGCGCGTCATCGGCTGCGAGGCGTGCGTCGTGCAGGAGCCGCAGCCGGGCGCCGGCTGCCTGCGCCTGGACCTCGTCCAACAGTGCCGCGAGCTGGGCGCGACGCTGGACGTCGGCTGCCGGGTTCATTCCCAGGGAGCCGATGTCCTGCCACAGGGCAGCCATGCCCTGCAGCAACACTTCGCGCGTCTCGTTCATACGTACCATTAAATAAGAACGCACTGACAAAATTGCTCGAGTCGGCGCCCTTCTTCGAAAACCACCCCAAAGGGTGGGCGGACGCAGCCCAAGGTGCCCTCCGGGGTGCATTCTGCCGCTGCCAGAAGTGCTTGGCTGGAGGCTCACAATAAGGAAGAAGACATGTCCAATGCCGACCGCGTCCGTTCGTCCACCGCCGACAGCGTGCAGCAGCGCCTCGACGAGGAGCGGCTGCAGCGG